>JBEQSW010000022.1:0-15525 GCA_040348565.1 Myxococcales bacterium
TCGCCCCTTGGCCCAAGCTCAGCGCGGTAGAGGAAATTCGGCGCCTGCAAGAGCGCGCGAATCACCATCGCCGCGCCCTTGGCGAATTCGCTCTTGGCGCCCGACGTGGCCTTGCCTTGGTTGAAGAGCTCCGTGTACTCGTCGACCTCGAGCGCGGTCAGGGGTCGGCGAAAGGCGCGTCGGCCGACGGTTTGGATGAAGCCGGTCGCATCGGTGTCGGCGTAGACTGTCGTGAGCGCCTCGTCCGAAGCCGTGACTTGCTCCGCGAGCGCCTCGGCGGCGGCCTGGAACTCGGACCAGTTGTGGCCGTCTACGTCGAGCAGCAGCTCATTGTTCGAAAAATCGGTCGTGCCTGAGACGGGCGCGCTGAGCCCCGCCTCCAACCCCGAAGGCTTGTCGAGCTTCAGCACTTCTTGCACGCTTTTGGCCCACTGTGAGTTGGTGAGGCGCACGAAGCGAAAGTACTTGGGGTTACCCTCGAGATTGATGCTGGGCAGGTGCTCTGCCCCCCCGTCGGAGGACATGCCGCCGCTCGCATTGGGACTGCCCCCGCGGCCCACGCTCGTCTCGCCCGCGACGTTCGCGGCGTTGTCGTCGTCCCCCTTATTTTGGGAGGTGGCTCCGCAGCCGACCGACGCCACCGCAGCCAAACTCAGCGCGACCCAACGATGCACCCGGCTAGCGCCGCCTACACGGCGCCATTTCCAGCTCGAATAACCGTGATCCATGGCCGCGCCCTCCGTCCTTCCCTACAGCAGTGGCAGGACGGAGCCCCTTCCGCCACGAAAGCGGGCCGGGCCACTGCGAAAAGCCACCGCCGCAAGCTCGGGCTGCGGGCCCTCCGCAAACGATGCTGGCCCGACCGCTTGGCGTAAGCGCCACGCTTCGAGCTGCGAAGGCCTCGCTGGCCGTCGTACCATCGACGAATTCGCATGCGACCGGCTCCGCGGACTCCTCCTTCGTTCGGCCCAGCGCGCGCTGCTCTTTTGCTGGAGACCGTGCTGCCGGCGTGCCTCCTGCTCGCCTGCGGCAGTGCGCCGGAAGGCACTTCGCCCGCACCCGCCGAACCCGCTCATACGCCAGGCTGCCAGGCACCCGCATCGGTCTCGAATCAACCGCACACCATCGACGAGACGGTGGCGTTGATCAACGCGTTGCCAAAGCCGCTGTCGCTGCCGTGCTTCGTGGAGGCGCTGGGCAGGCCGTTGCAGCTCAACGCTGCCCGCAGCTCTACGAGTGCCCAGCCAGCGGTGGGCGACCGCAGTCCGCGTATTTTCGTCAAGCTCGATACCCTGACCCTGTCGGTGGTGCCGGCCGGCGTGGGCGCGCCGTTGCTCGAGATGGGCGAGGCTCGCCCGGGGCTCCGCTCCCTCAAGGGCGAGCTCGAATTCCCGATCCTGCAGGTGCTTCCGCCCTCCGCTGCGTACGACCACGCCTCGTACGACGGCACCATCACGAAGTGCGCGTTCTGTCACGCCGGCGAGGCGCCCGAGTCTTTCGCGTGGGGTGGCCGGGGCTTCGTTTCGCAAGCGCTGCGGCCGTACCACTCCCAGCAGGTGCCGCTCGTCTCCGTCGAAGCCGAGGCGGCGAGCTGTGACCCCGCGCTCGAAGCGGAGCGCTGTGCCATGCTGCACGCGCTGTTCGGCTGGGGGCCAAGCCTCGGCTGGGATTTCCCCGCCGAGTTGGACCAATTCTGACTGGGCGAGACGGAGCCTCGCCCCGACTCAGGCTATTTCGGTGATGGTCTTGCTGGTCTTGTCCCAGGTGCCATAGCTGGTCACGTTCAGGCCCATCATCTGCTGCATCGTGAGCATGAGCTCGGTCACCTTGCGTCCGGTCAGGCGAACGTGACGGTTGCCGGGCAGCTTTCCGCCGGCCTTGCCCATCAGCACGATGTGATAGTCCTTCATGACGTGATTGTGGGGGTCGGTGCCCTGCTCGCTGATGCCGTAGATCAGCGTGTTGTCGAGGACCGTCCCGGCGCCCATCGGCGTCGCCTTCATGACTTTCGCCAGGTCTGCGTACTGGCTCATGATGTAGCGCTCCATGGATCGGGGCTCCGTTCCATCGCTGCCGTGCGTGTAGGCGTGGTGCCCGATGCTCGTCAAGTTGAGCGTCGGGTACGTGCTGTCGCTACGAGCACCAGACCACAGGTGCGAGTACACGCGCGTCAGGTTGCACGAGAGCATGGCCACGATCAGGCGGTTCATCGCCTGGCTTCGCGCCGTCATGTTCTCGATCGTCATGGGCGGCGCCTCCGGCGTCTTGCACTCGCCGCTCGGCGTAATCGAGCCGGTTCCACCGCTGCCACTGCCGCCGCTAGAGCCGCCGCCCATGACGCCGCTCACTTGCGGCAGGCGCATCTCGAGCGCGCGAATGCCCTCCATGTGAGAGTCGATGCGGGCGGAGTCCTCCGCGCCGAGCGACATCTTGAGGCTGTTCGTCTCCTCCAAAACCGCGTCGAGCACGCTGCGGCGCGCCTGGAAGGAAATGTCCGACGGGACGCCGTTGGAAGAGCCTCCGCCGTTGGATGAGGTCCCGCCCGTCCCGGGCGTGGTTGGCGTCGCCCCGGAGAACAAAGCGTCGAAGATCAGCTTCGCGTCGCGTTTTGGAGGCAAAAAGTTGTTCGGCCCGCGGTGGGCAATGTTGCTGCCGGTAGTGCCCATCGCGGTGTCGCCGGTGAAGGGGATTACGCCCGTCTCGAACGACTTGAACGGCTCGGTCGTATGAATGGCGTCGGCAATCGTCTGGTCGATGGTCGGCTGGTACTGCGTGGCTTTCGAGTTTTCGAAATCGTGCCCCGGCAGATTGCTGAGATCGGCGGTCTTGGTGCAGATGTTTCCATCTCCACCCGCGAGCACGTAGACGACGCCCCAGCCGTGGCCCTTGAATTGGGCGTCCAGCATGTCGAGCCCCGTCACCAGCGTCATCGAGTCCTTGACGTCAGCGAAATCGGCAAGAGCGGTCGACAGCTGCCAGGCGTCGCCGTTGCCGGTCGCTTTCGGGGTCCATTGGTCGGCGTGAACACCGTTGCCCCAAAACCAGATGCCGAACGACGTCGGCAAGGCGCCCCCTGCGGCGAACGCGGTGCCGTTGTTGTTGCACATCGCGTCGAGCACCGGCAGCCACATGGCAACACCGATGCCACCGAGTGCGCCACGTAGAGCGAAACGCCGAGAAACCTTGAGATCTTTTAGAATCGACATGATTACTGATTCCCCCCGGTGACTGCTGGCGCTGGTGCGGACCGGAAAGCATCGCTAGCCACGAACTCCGCAACCAAGTCGCGCCAGACGTAGCCCTTGGCCGCGAGGGTCTGGCCGAGAGCATCGATTTGCGCGGAGTCCGCCGAGGCGTCCTCGACACCGTTCACGTCGCGGTAAAAATTGCTCATCATGCAGGAGGTTACGCGTGGGTTTTGGCGCAGCACGGTCCCGAACTGGGCTTGGCCGTCGAAGGCGACGCCGTCTAGCGTGCCGGTGGAGTCGATAGTCAAAGTACCCTCGGTAGCTCGGTACTTTCCGATGGCATCTAGATGCTCCATCGCCATTCCGTAAGGATCGAAAAGAGCATGGCACGCGGCGCACGACGGATTGGCACGGTGTTGCTCCAACTTTTGGCGCGTCGTCAAGCTCGGGTTCTCGGGTATCGTCGTGATGACGCCCGCGGGAGGTGAGGGCGGCTCTACGCAGAGGAAGGTTCCCGAGATGAACACGCCGCGACGAGTGGGCGAAGTGCGACTGGGTTGCGAGTGGCCGGCGACGACCCCGGCTTGACCCAGGATGCCGGCGCGTCCTGCTTCCGGACCCAGCGCGATCTGGGCGAAGCCCGACGCGGGCGCTGTTACGCCGTAGAGGGGAGCCAAGTTCGCGTCGACGAAGGTCTGATTGCTATCGAACAGCGAGCGTACGTCGGCACTGGGTGCGAGCACGATGTTTTTGATGAAAAGCTGCGTCGCCTGCAGCATCGAGCTGCGCAGAGCCGGGTTGAATTCCGGAAACGACGTCTGATCCTTGTCGACCAGCAATACGACGTCGGCCCCGGACAGCTCGCTGAAGAATTCCGACATGCGATCGATGGTCTTCGAATCGCTCAGCAGCGGAGCCGCGGCAGTCTTGATGCCGTCGGCGGTGTCGAGCTGACCTGCGGCGGCCGCCGCCAGCAGCGTGTCGCTCGGGGGGTGACCGGTGAGCGTGAACGCCAAACGAGTGGCCATGGAGGGGCCGTCGTACTTGAGGCGTTTGATGCTGTCGTCGAGCTTGTTCGTCTCCACGCGATAGAGGAAGTTCGGGGACTGAAGCACCCCAACCGTGATGTACTCGAGGCCTTTGGCGGCGCTGCTGGTCGCTAGCTGCGCGATGCCTTGGCCAACCTTGAGCCAGCGCTGAACCTCGGCGTCGGTAAGGCTGCGCCGGTAGGCACGCTTGCCGAAGTTTTGAATGAACGTGCCGACGCAGGCGTCGCTCAAATCCGCCTTCGGTTGGCAGCCCACCAGCTTTTGCCAGCGCGCGGCGTCTCCAAAAACTTCAGCCGCGGCGGCGCGACTCGCGGCCTCGTACAGCTCGACGGACGGCGCGTTGAGGGACAGCTTGGCGCCGCCGATCGAGGCGAAGCCGGCCGTGCGCGTGTCGTCGGGCAGGGTCAGCGGCGCGCTGATCGCGCCCAGCAAGTCCGTGACCGCATTCTGGTACTCGGTCCGAGTCAGGATCCTCAGCTTCGGGCCGCCCTTGCTCAGGTCCTTGGGCATGCTGGCTGCGCCACCCGTGCTCCCCGCGCCACCGGTGCTGGTGTTGCCGCCGCCCGACTGCTGCCCGAGCCCGCCGGCCGCTGGGTTGGGGGGACCCCCGCCCCCGCTCGTGCCGCTGCAAGCGAGCGCGCCAAAGCCACCGAGCGCCACAGCTGCAAAAAGACCGTGGTGCGGTCGGAGAATGCTGGGAACTAGCTTCATCACAAATGAGCAATGCCTGGTTGCCCCAATAATTGTCACCGAATCGACCAAGGTGTTCGCAAGGGTGGTTCAACGGTTGTCCCTCGGACGCCCAACGGTTCTCAACCTGGCCCGTTTTCACAAACTAGGCGGATTTTTCTAGGCTCATCGCATTCGTTTATCCAAGAGCTCGACCTGGGCGGCGGTCGCACTCCACGCCCCAAGGACAGGGGGGGCGCGCTTCAGGTCGGTTCTACCTCCGGCCGCGTGACCCCACTCGGAAAGGGCGCGACCCGCCTCCCGGAGACCGACCGCGTGTGCAGCGCCGTGCACAGTGGAAAATCGCTGCTCGAGCCCGTGTGCATGGCGCTGCACAAGTAGGCGGCTCCGGCATCAAAACAGCAGGTTTTGCGGGCAATGGGCGCTCGGCACGGCGGTTGCTCTTAGGTCAATCACGCACGCCGAATCGATACCGAGCATGGGTGCTCGGGTCGCGCGTGCCCCACCGCTACGCCCGAGGAGTCTTCACCATGTCCCGTTCGCACATCTTCACGTCGCTAGTTCTGATCACGTCGCTCGCTTCCGGCTGCGCGGGTAACGGAGGCGCCGTGACGGGCGACGGCGGTGCGAACCAAGCCGACCCACGAGCCCAGAAGGAGCCGACCTCGGATTCTGACGCCGACGGCTTGCCCGCTGACCAAGACCTCTGCCCCGGCACCGCCGACGGCGCCAAAGTCGACGGCAATGGCTGCTCCACCGACCAGCGCCGCAACGGCGGCGGCAAGGGCGGCAAGCAGAACGGCGGCGACGACGGCAGTACCGGCGCCGCCGGCGATTCCGCCAACCCCGACGCGGCCACGGATGGCGAGCTCTTGGCGGACGGCGACGTGGCGCCGAACGGTTTCGCGGTCTTCACGCTCGACCCCGACGGCGCGGTGCCGGTGGTGCTGCGCACTTTGGCCAGCAACGTCACCCGGCTCGAGAACGGCTTCGCGCTAGCCGGGACGGTGATGATCGACGTGCCCAACGCCGAGCACATCACGCTGCTCGAGGCCAAAGTGAGCCTCGAGTACGACGCGGATAGAGGTACGGGGCTGCAAAAGTTCGATGGCTCGGTGCGGGTGCCGTTCCCGAGCGTCGGCTTCATGAAAGGCGTTCAAGTGGGCGACCCGCTGTACGCCTCCGTCGGCTACGACTTGGGCAAGAACCTGAGCCAAGTCGACGCGCCCCTAAAAGACGAGCGCAAGTATCTGTACTTCACGTTTTCGGCCGGCTTCGATGCTCAGTTGGGGGACATGACCGTCTCTGGCGCTGCCAATCAGAGCGTCACCATGACGCTGGATCCGTCGGACCCCGCCTTCTTCTTGAAGGCGTCGCTTGGCGGTTTGATGGGCCCGATTGACGAGGCGAGCGTCGGGTTCTCGATCGGCGGCCACCTGCCGTTCGTGCCCGAGAACACTTGGGGCATCTCCAAGGAAGCCGCCAGCTTCGACGGTCACATCTGGATTGGCGGCAAGGTGAACCTGAACGACGTCGAGCTGCCGCTGGCGATCGCCGGTCAGACGGTGGTCGACGTCGACCCGAACGACGACGGCAAGACCTTCTTCACCGACCCTGCCGACGGCTTCCAGTTCGGCAGCAACTCCGAGCTCGACGTGAGCGTGAGCGCAGGACTGATCTCGTTCGAGCTGCCGATCGCCCAGAGCACGATCGTCGGTCGCATCGGCGGCGGCGAAGGCTCGGCTTTCTACAGCGGCAGCGTCAAGTCGGGCAACAGCTGGATGCCCGTGGACCTGCCGCTCAAAAACACGGCCAGGCTGTTGGCCGCGGGCCATGCCAGCACGCATCTGGAAGAGATGTACATCCAGGGCGAGGGCGACCTGTCGTTCGACGCCAGCAAGCTGGGCGCCTGGACTGGCATCGACCTCAACGACTTGGCGATGGCCAAGGCCACGCTGAACATCGACAAGGACGGCGTGCTGGTCACCGGAACGGCCTCGGCCGCCTTCTCGCCCTACCTGAGCATGAAAGGTGATGTCGACGCGGTCGGCTACTTCAACGGCCACCCGAACGGTTGGTACGTGACGCTCGACGGGCAGCTGGTGGTGAGCGGCATCGACCTCTCGGCCGCCGCGCACGCACGGCTCGACAAAAACGGCATGCTGGTCAACGGCAAATTCCAGACGCCCATCTCGCTGATCGACATGTCAGGCAGCATCACGCGCGCCGGTGTCGACGTCGAAGGTCACGCCGAGATCACCATCCCGATCGTGGCCGGCAAGGACGTCGCGCAGTGGGTGACGGACAAAGCGTTGTGCGGCACCGAAGCCGTGACGGACGCCGCAATTTGCGGCGCCGACACCGTGAAAGACGGCAGCAAATGCGGCTACGACACCGTCAAAGACGCAACGCTTTGCGGCAGCAACTACGTCAAGGACGCCGGGCAATGCGGCACCAGCTACGCGGCCAACGCCGCCGAGTGCGGAGTTCACAGCGTGACGAGCGCGGCCCAATGCGGCGTGGATGTCTTCAGCGACATCATTCACTGCGGCGTATCTTGCGTCTCGAGCATCTTCTCGAGCTGCAGCTGCAGCGTCGCCCGCAGCTGCAACGTGGCGTCGACCTGCACCTTCCCCAACACCTGCGAGGTCGCCGCGACCTGCGACATCGCCAAGACCTGCGACGTGCCGAAGACTTGCGACAAGGTGAAGACCTGTGAGACGCACGTCACCGTCCCGGACTTCGACTACGGTTCCTTCAAGGGCACCGTGAACGTGAAGATTGGCACGAGCGGGCTGGAAGGCGCGGTCGAAGGCGACTACTGCCCGACCGGCGGCAGCTGCACGACGCTGGCCGGTGGCCGCGTGAAGGTGTCGAGCGGTAAGCCCGAAGCGTGCGTCGACGTCGCCGGCCTGGGCGAGTTCTGCGCTCCGTTCTGAGCCTGACGGACCGCGTCATCCTCCGCCCGCTTCGCGCGCGCCACTCCCAACGGAGCGGCGCGCGCTGCGTTTTTGTGGTGCTCGCATAGCGCTTGACGCGGGGGCTCGGAGCGGGGTTCTGTGGTGAGATATGCCCGCCGTCCCTACCGCGCTGTTCGTGACCGCTGACGACGCCCGGGCGGGCGAGCTGGCGCGGCTGCTGATGAGGCGGGCGATGGCGCTGCAAGTGGTTGGCACCAATTCGGCCGAAGTGGAGCCTGGTGGCGCAGAGCTGGTGTTCGTCGACGTCTCGACCGAGCGCGGCATGACGTTAGTGACGACGTTCGCCGCTGCCCACCCGGAGTGCGCGGTGCTAGCCGTTGCGCCGGCCGCGCAGCCTCAGCTCGGCCTGCAAGCGGTGCGCTCGGGCGCGGCCGACTTCGTCCGCTATCCGTTCGAAGCGGAGGAGCTGGGTTACGTCGTCGACAAAGTGCTGACGGGCCTGGCGCGCTCCGCCGACGAGCCGCCGCCGTCGCGCCTGCTCGACCAGGGGGCGCAAATGATCGCGGGCGCGCCGGCGATGAACGCCTTGCTCTCGATGCTGAAGCGCGCCGCGAACGGCACGGCCACGGTGTTGGTGCGGGGTGAAAGCGGCAGCGGCAAAGAGCTGGTCGCCCGCCAAGTGCACAGCTGGAGCCCGCGTAGCCTTGGCCCCTTCGTCAAGGTCCACTGCGGCGCGCTGCCCGACAACCTGCTCGAGAGCGAGCTTTTCGGCTATGAGCGCGGCGCTTTCACGGGCGCCACCGCCCGGAAGCCGGGACGGGTCGACTTGGCCGAAGGCGGCACGCTGTTCTTGGACGAGATCGGCGACATCACGCCGGCCGTGCAGCTGAAGCTGCTGCGGCTCTTGCAAGAGCGGCAGTTCGAGCGCCTCGGCGGCACCGAAACGCTCACTGCCGACGTGCGCTTCGTGGCCGCCACCCATCGTAATTTGGAAGCGCGCGTGAAGACTGGCGAATTCCGTGAGGACTTGTTCTATCGGCTCAACGTGGTCTCTCTCTGGGTGCCACCGTTGCGCGAGCGTGCCTCCGACATCGAAGCCATGGCGCTACACTTCTGCGAAGCCGCCAGCGTCGCGAACGGCCGCGCCGGCGCCATGCTCGACGCCGACGCGCTCGATCTGTTGAAGGCCCAGCCCTGGCCCGGTAACGTGCGACAGCTGCAAAACTTCATCGAACGCTTGGTGGTGCTGTCGGACAGTCCGCGTATCTCCAAGCGTGACGTGGCGGCTGAGCTTTCGGCCTTGGCGATGCCGACGCCGAGCTTGGCGGCGGCCGGCGGCTTCAAGCTCGCCGAAACCGCCCCGCAAAGCACCGTCGTCGAGCTCGAGGAAGCGGTCCGAAAAGCCGAGAAGCGCGCCCTCGAGAAAGCCCTGAAGAGCGCGCGCGGCAACCGCAGCAGCGCCGCGCGCTTGCTGGGGATCAGCCGCCGCACGCTGTACAACAAGCTGGAAGAGCACGAGCTCGAATAGCGCTTCTGCTTGCTCGACCGCTTGCGGATCTCGCCCGAGGCCAACGACGCCGAGCACAACAGCGCCGCGGTTGAGCAAACAATGCCCGGGCGGAGAAGGCAAACATGTCTGCACGCCCTCCAAGGGCTGTAAGGATGGGTTTCCGGTTACCTGGTGCTCTTACGACGGCGGTCACGGCTTCTAAGACACCGATTCTGGCTCCGACAGCTCCTGGGATCCCCAAACCGTTTGGGATTTTCCTGACGCCCCTCCTCTTCTAGACTGCCCAGACGAAGGCTGTCGAAGGGGCAGCCTTCATGCCGATACGTCGGGCAGCAGTCAGCCAGGCATCCTAAGCGCGATTCCCCGGCGACGGGAACCAGGCCGTAAGCGCGAGCCCCGAGCTTGAAGCGCCGGTAGCCGCAAATTTTTCGCGCCCTCTATCAGCGTAGGTGGGTTCGTCACGGCCGCCCGCTGCGCCCGGCCTTCGGCAAAGACGCGCCTCCGCGCGCGATGATAGTCTTACAGGGCTCTGGAGGAAGCGCGGGCTCGACGTCGCCGACGGTTGGCGCAAGGAATGGGAACCGGGATGCCTCAAAGGCTAATTGCGGAGTTGACGCAGAAGAACGCCGAGCTCTCAGCTCGTGTAGCCGAGCTGTCGCTGGCGCTCCACCAGGTCGAAGCGGTCTCGCAGCTCGCCGCCGGTCTCGCTCACGATTTTCGAAACGCGCTCCAGGTCGTGCTGGGTGAAGCGGAAATCCTGGCGAGCGCGGTTCAGGAGCCGGACCTTCTCGAATCGGCCAAGGCCGTCCTTTTGGCCGGCGGTCACGCCGAAGCCCTCTCTAGAGATCTGCTGGCGCTGGCGCGAAGAGCGCAAACGAACGTCGTCGTGGTCGACAGCGGAAAGCTTCTCTCGAGCTGTCGGCGCCTGATCCAGGGGATTGCCCAGAATCAGGCCAGTTGCGTGTTCACGGTTGCTCCGGACATCGGGGCGGTGGCGGTGGAGCCGCAACAACTCGAAGCCGCGCTGATCAACCTGAGCGCCAATGCCCGCGACGCGATGCCGAAGGGCGGCGAGCTTCGCGTTTCGGGCTTCAACATAGCCAAGGGCACCCCGCTGCCGCCCGAGCTGCCTCCAGGTGAGTACGTCGCTTTTAGCGTCGAGGACACCGGTACGGGTATGAGTCCGGAAGTGCTGGCTCGGGCCACCGAAGCGTTTTTCACGACGAAAGACCCCGAGCACGGCACTGGGCTCGGCCTCGCCATGGTCAGCGCCTTCGCCGCGCGCTCGGGCGGTGCTCTCCGGATCGACAGCGAAGTCGGTCGGGGGACCCGAGTGGAGATCTGGTTGCCGCGGGTACGTCTTTCGACGGATCCGCCGCCTGAGCCGCAGTTTCCGGCGGGTGCTTACGACAAGCTGCTGAAACGCGTGCACAGCGAGTGGCTTTCTGAGTTGCTTCGCGCGTGGCGCAGCGCTTGTCCCGAGAAAGGACTTCCGCACCTGGCTGAGTTCGAAAGCGCGCTGCGCGGGCGCGTTGACCAGATGCTGCTGCTGGCGGTGGATCGCGGCACGTCGCCCCCAGCTCTTCGGCTGGTGCGCATGGGCGACACGCTCACCCGTGCTCTGCAGCGCACCGCGCTCGGTGTGTTGCCCGGCGACGCGTTCGAGCCGGCTGGAACGCTTCGCGCCGCATACGGCCGCGTGCTCGACTCGCAATTTCCACACTATGAGCGCGCGCGCTATGCGTTCGGGGACGGTCCCCCGACCGAATTCGAGCGACTGATTCTTCCCGCGTCGCTCGACGGTAAAACGGTGACCCACTTGCTCGGTGTAATCGTGCTGCCCAATGGCCTACAAGGAGAGGGAGTCTGAAAATGATGCAACGGACGAAGGAATCCGCGGAGTTGACATTCGACGCCGAAGACCTAGTTGCTCGCGTTGCGTCGCTCGACGCTCCCGCGCTCGACTCGCTCCCTTTCGGCGTTGTCCGGCTCGACCGGGACGGCAAGGTGACGTTCTTCAGTCGCGCCGAAGCCAAGCAATCTGGGTTCGGTGACCGCCCAGCGCTGGGGCGCACCTTTTTTACGGAAATTGCGCCCTGTATGGGATCTCCGGAGCTTCTCAGGCGCATCGAGAGCGCACGAGACGCCGGCACGCTCGACATCTTGTTCGAGCAGGTGGGGGACTTCGAGGACGCGACGCGTGAATTGCGGGTGCGTATCAAGTCCGCGACCAAGGGAGAGCTGTGGGTGTTCATCGAGCGTCGAAGTTGAGCGGCCCGGCGGAACGGAGCGCCTTCGTCGAAAGACGATTCGGCTGCTAGAGTCGTGGCGGTCACATGCTCGTAGGATCGTCACCTTCGAAGAACGTCACTCGCTGGGTTCTCTCGCTCGGCTTCGCGTTGCTGCTCAACAACTGCTCGAGCGCCGGTCCCGCGGACCCAGCGCCCACGGCTGCTGGGTCGGCCGGCGTCACGTCGGTGAGCGGCAGCGCCGGCAGCGTCAACGGGGGTGTGGCGGCGAGCGGAGGGTCGAGCTCTGTCGGTAGCGGCGGGGCTGGCGGCTCGACGGGCGTCGCGCAGGGCGGCCAGAGCCCGGCGGGGCAGGGCGGCGAGGCCACGCAGGGCGGGCAGGGTGGCCTCGCCGGAAAAGGCGGCCAAGCCGCGTCGGGTGGTCAGGAGCAAGGCGGCGCCGCCGGTAGCTTCGGGCAAAGCGGGCAAGGCGGGGTAGGCGGCGGAACGAGCACCTTTCGTCCCTGCCCTACCGATGGCACCCCGTGCAAGATCATGCCGTTCGGCGACTCCATCACCGATGGCTACAACGCTGATACCCCTGGGGGTTATCGGATCGAGCTTTTTCGGTTGGCGCACGCGGCCGGCAAGAACATCACCTTCGTTGGCTCCGGGCAAAACGGTCCCAGCATGGTCGACGGCGTTCAGTTCCCCCAAAACCACGAGGGACATTCAGGCTGGACCATTGCCCCCGCCGGCGGAAGAAGCGGCATCTCGACGTTGGTCGCCAGCGTGATGCCGCAATATAAGCCGCAGATCGTGCTGCTGATGATCGGCACGAACGACGCCATCGACAATTACCAGATGGCAGCCGCGCCGGATCGCCTTGGCCAGCTCATCGACTCGATTTATGCGCATTTGCCCAATGTGCTGATCATCGTCGCCCAACCCATTCCGTCACGCGAGGACGCGGGCAAGGGCGACGACACCACGCTCAGCGCTCGCATCAAGGCCTTTTGCAACGCCATTCCCGCGCTGGTCAAAGCACGGGCCGACGCCGGTAAGCACATCCTGGTCGTCGACATGAACACGCCATTTGCTCCCAAGGCCACCCTGCTCGAAGACCAGTGGCACCCCAACACAGCTGGCTATGCTCTGCTCGCCAAGCAATGGTACGCGAGCCTGCAGCCTCTCCTCTAGCTCGACGACGCGCGTGCTCACCTCGCCGTACCACCCGCGCTCCAACGGCAGCCAGAACAGAGTCTCCGCCCAGGCGAATGACCCCGCAGCCTACGTCCAGCGCTCAGCGTAACGCCTGCGGCTCCTCGCGTCGCGACGCTCGAGCAACGTCGCGACGCAATGGGCGGGTCTACTTTTTGGAGTCCGCGGCGGACTTCTCGGCCTTGTCGGCGCTCTTATCGGCGGCGGCGGCGCTGTCCTCGGCCTTGTCGGCGGCCTTGTCGGCGCGATCGGTGCTGGCTTCGGTGGCGTCGTTGGCTTTTTCAGCGCGCTCCTCGGCGACGGCCGCCGCGGGCTCTTCAGCTGGGGGCGTGCTTCCTCCGCAAGCCGCGAAAGTGGAGGCCAAAGCCAAAATGGTGACGACGTAAGTCTTCTTGTTCATTTGTGTACCTGTCGCTGGTTGAAGCTGTCGAGTGAACGCTGCGCAGCGCGCGAGGGCTCGACCTGCAGAGCTGAATACCCCATCTGGTGCTGGAACACCCGCTTCAAGTCACGGTGTGCGAATTCGCACACGTGGCGAGTTTGTCTTTGTGCTCGATATGGCGCCTTTAATGGCAAGTCCCGAGCCCGGGGCGCCGACGCGAGTAGTCCGGCCTCGATCACCCCCGGGGTGGTGACATCATCGCCGGCTCGCCGAGCGGCGCACGGCTCATGGCGGCGAGAGCTGCACGTCGTCGATCAAGATGCTGCCGTTGAAGATCTGATTGAAGGTGAAGGTTATTGCGAGCAACGAGGCGCCGGGCACCGAAACCGTCCCCGTAAGATTCAGCCAGGTAAAGCCCGCGGGATCATCCAAGGTGGCAACCTGCACGGGTTTGCCATTGTTCACCCACGCCATGATGGCCCGAGGCGCAGCAAATGCCGCCCGAGTTGATTTGGCCCCAGAGGCGCCGGGGCCTCGCAAGGCTCGGCGCCCTCGTGCGTTAGCGATGCCTCCTTCGGAAGCGTGAACGTCGCTTTACGAGCTCGGTTCGCATGGAAAATACGAGCATCGATGCGCGCTTCATCCATTCGGCAGTTGCAACCGTTCTGGTTGATCGTCGCGGGGCGGGTGAACCGTTAGGTGGCGTGACGATGTCTCCACTGCCGTCGGTGATCGTAGGGCCTGGAGAGCGCGCACGGGCAATGGGGTTCCACGAAGACCGAGACTTCCCCCGCGACCCCGCGTGACAAACGCGCCGCGCTCGAGCACCCATTCCGGATGTCCTTCGCGCCGGCCCGTCTCCTTTCCGCCAGTGGCGTCAACGTGCGGCCCCACCGCAGGAGCATCCCGGCCAATGGAAATTCTACGTAGCCGGAGCGCGCTGCGCCCATCTTTGTGATCGAGTACCGAGCCGCCTGCAACTCCGGAAGAAGATGGTTTCGCGCTGAAGCCCGGTCGCCCGCCCAATCAGGAGCCCCTCATGTTTCCGTCAATCGTTCCTCCCTCGACTCCGTTCCTTCGTTCCGCTCGCCCGGGCGGCCACTTTTCGCGAGCGGCTCTAGCGACTTTCGGGCTGAGCGCGGCTGTCGCCTTTGGCTGCAGTGACGCGGGCGGCGAGCCCGCGGACGCTACCGGCGGCACGAGCACCAGTGGCACCAGCACCAGTGGCACCAGCACCGGCGGCACCAGCACCAGCGGGACGAACGCCGGCGGCGCGGCGACCAGCGGTGGCATGAGCAGCAGCGGAAGCGGCGGTGGCGGGACCAGCAACGCTGGCGCCAACAACGGCGGCTCGGGCGGTGCGGGCGGCAGTGGTGGGACTGGGACGGGCGGAGCCTCAGGCATGCCTGGCGGAGGCTCCGCGGGAGGTACTGCGGGCGGCGGCGGCGGCATGGGCGGCGGTACGGGCGCGACCATGAGCGCGGGATGCAACAAGGCGCCTACCACGCTCAAGAGCGCGACCGTCAATCAAGCCACCCCCGCCAACAGCATCATGGTCGGAGGCACGAACCGCCAGTTTCTCACGCGTTGGCCCACCAACTACGACAACAAGAAGGCCTATCCACTGCACATCGGTTTGCACGGGGCCAACGGCAACATCTCGGAAAATGGCCGTGACAACTTCGGGCTGTGGAACCTGGCCAAGGATTCCACCATCTTCGTCACCCTCGCGGCATCGAACGGCCTTTGGTCCGCGACCTCGGACTTGGCCTACGCCGACGCCGTGCTCAAGCAGGTGGAGAGCGAGCTGTGCATCGACACCTCGAAGGTCGTGCTCGAGGGATTCAGTCAGGGGGCAGCCATGTCGTGGTATCTCACCGGCTCGCGTCCGGGCGTGTTCCGCGCGGTCGTCGGCCATTCGGGTGGTGGGGTGCAGGGAATTCCCACCCTCTCGCCAGTCGCCTATTGGGGCTCCCTCGGGACCGACGAAGGTAACGGTCAGAACACTCAAACCGATCAATTCGCCAAGGCGAACGGCTGCACCATCGACACCTTGCCGAGGGCGACCACCGGAGCCCACGTGTGCACGCCCTACAAGGGCTGCAAAGACGGATTCCCGGTCACCTGGTGCTCCTACGACGGTGGTCACGGCTTCCAAGACACTGACACGGGGTCGAACTCCACCTGGGTACCCGCAGCCGTGTGGGAATTCCTGAAGCCGTTGCTGTTCTAGGGGCACCCTCCAGGCCAGCCCGATCGCGTGGCTGCGTCACTACCCGGCCTAACGCGCTTCTTTCGCCGAAAACCGTGAGCGCGCGCTGCGATATCGTTCGTCG
>JBEQSW010000024.1:0-19815 GCA_040348565.1 Myxococcales bacterium
GAGCGCGGCCGCGACTTGCTCCAGCACGGCCTTGACCTCGAGCGCGGATTCCGGCCGGTCTTCTCGGCGCTTTTGCAGGACCTGATCGACGAGCCGAGACAGCGCGACCGGGACCTCCGGGCGCAGCTCACTCAGAGGGAGCGGTCGCAATTCCCGCACCAGCTTCAAGGACGTAGCGGCGTCGGCGCTCAAGAACGGCGAGGTACCGGAGAACAGCTCGTACATCAGCGCGCCGAAGGAGAACAGGTCCGAACGGGCGTCGGTGTAGTCACCCAGCGTCTGCTCCGGCGACATGGCGAAGGGGCTTCCCGTCAAGGACGCCTCGTGGTTGGCGTCTTTCGGTGGGCCGAGCCCGAGCGCGCTCGTGGCGATGCCGAAGTCAGCCAGCTTGATCTCGCCGTTTCGCGCCATCAAGACGTTGGCGGCCTTGACGTCGCGGTGCACGATGCCGTTTTCGTGAGCATAGGCAAGCGCGCCCGCCACGGCGATGGCGATGTCCAGCGCGCGCTCGAGAGGCAGGAGCGGCGTCGGCTGCGACTGCAGCAATTGGCTCAACGAAACGCCGTCGACGAGCTCCGAGACGATGTAGTCGACCTCGTCGATGCGAATGAAGTCGTACAGCCGGACGATGTTCGGATGAGACAGTCGCGCGGCGTGTCTGGCCTCGGCGCGAAAGCCTTCTTCTACTCCTTCGCGCCGAGACACGTCGGGCGCCAGCCGCTTGATCGCCACCGGTCGATCGAGGCGCGGGTCGAAACCTGCAAAGACCTCGCCCATGCCACCGCGTCCCAGCAGCGGGCCCATCTGGTAGGGGCCGACCCGATTTTGCCGGAGGGGGCGCACTCCACTTTCGCGCAGGCGCGCGCCCGACGGCAAACGTTCTACGCGTTCTTCGTCTGCGCTGCCCGAATCCGCGTCGGCACCCGTTGCAAGCTCATGCGCCATTTCAGGCAGCCTCTCGCGTTCAATCCTACAACGCCCATGTCGGTGGCGGATCGAAATCGTGGCCGTCACTGCCGCGGCACCAGCGATACGATTAAATGACTAGAACAAGGAGACGTGCGGAGAAAAGCCCAGGTAAGCCTTGCTGCTCAGGCGCGCTTTCGTCATCGATACTTTGATATCCAGCCAGCGGCGCAATCGTAGACTGGTGTCGAAAGAGCAGACCGGATTGAGCGGAGCGCCCACCCATTTTGCCAACGCGGCGTCCTGGGCGAGGGTGCAGAGACCTTCCTGAACCAGCTTGCGCCGCACTCGCTCTCGGCCTTGGTCGTCGCCGGTTTCGGGGATTTGAGGCTGCCCGAACACCAGCCCGATGCTTTGATAAGTCGCGCCGCGGAAGGTCAGGTCACAGTAGAGGGTGGATCCGTTCAGCTCTGGAGTCGTCCACGGCTCGAGCCGCTCGAGCTGAGCGGCCCACGCCGACCCCGGGCCCAGGGTGACCCAGGGCCGAAACTTTTCGACTGGAATTGCCACGTAGACTTTGGTTTCGACTGGGCTTCGGGCCGTCATGGCCGAGACATGAATCAAACGGGCGGAATCGGGCAGGCCTCCCAAGCAGTCGTCCAACACCGCGAGTTGCTGGGCCGAAACCACCGACGCCTCCGCGAGCTCCCTCAACAAGAGACTCGCGCCGGTGCGGTCGAACGGTGGCATTCCAGCTTTGGGGCCTCGATACGCCGAGTCCACGCACACATGGATATTGGAGAGCGGCCCCACGTGTGGGTTGTCGTCTAGCTCGGTCCAGACTGCCGGACTGCGAAGCGCACCGGCCCCGATGCGCCAGCGCTGCAGGAATTGGCCAGCCGGATCATCGCGTTTTTCGGTTGCTCCGACCGCCTCGTCCTCGCTTCTGCGCCGGGCCACCGAGCCTAGGAAGTCGACCTGCGGGCCAGGCGGTGACAGCCGGCACTCCAAGTAGAACGCCTGCATGGCTTCGGGTACGGACGCCGCGCGCGTCGACACCTTCTCGACGTCTGCCGGGCTGACGAGCGGCTCTTGTAGAAACGGCTTCAGCTCTTCCAAGCAGGAGTCGACAATTCGCATTCGAAATTTCCTGGAATGGCGCCGATGAATTCCGGAAACGTGGCACCGCGTCCACGGGATTACGGAAACCGGAACCCGACAGCCATTGCAGAGTATTTCAGCCCGGGACAACCGCTACAAGGGCGCAGACCTTTGTAGCGTTATGGGCCGTAATGGGCAGAATGCCCCGGCTTCGCTATCGAAGCGCGGCAGAGGACGGCACGCACTGACTGCGATCTGCACCGAACCCACAGCAAGGAATAGACAATGTCATTTTCGTACGCGGTACCTGTAGAGCAACAAGGGTCCTTCTTGGCTTTCCTCTTCGCGATTCGGTTCATTCCCGAGGTTCGCGACTATTTCAAGGGCAGCGGGCCCGGCCAAGCCGACGAGGTGATGGCGGCCTACAGGCTCACCGATGAGGAACGTAAGGCGGTCTGGGAGCTCCATCCGCAGAGCTACCCGAACCTGTCGCACGGCGAGCGCGCTGAACGCTGGGCGTCTTTGGTTGCTCTCTTGCTGCCAGAGTTTTACGACTGGACGTACAACCACGAACCGCCGTTCTGGTGGTGAGAGAAGTTGTCGGCTGACTGCGGTGGTGCGCCGGAGCCGAGAAGCGCTTCGGCGCGCTTTCGTCGTGCTGCGCGAGCTTTTGCCTAGTCCCTCGAGTTTTAGCAAACGCCAAGAAGGAGCTGTCGATGTCTCATCATGGTCTCACGGTGCGGGGCCTGAATGCCACGCGTTCGTCGTCGTTCGATGGCCGCTTCGGCCGCATGTTTCGCGCGCTGCAACCGGCTCGGTTCACCGACGATGACTTGTCGAAGCTAGCGGTGGCCATGACCTCTGCCCCCGACCTTCCCAAGGACGGCAGCGACGAAGAAGAGAGCGGCATTCCCGCGCTCTACACCTACTTCGCCCAGTTCATCGATCATGACCTGACGTTCGATCCGGCTAGTAGCTTGCAAAAGCAGAACGATCCGGACGGACTCGTCGACTACCGCACCCCCGCGTTCGATCTCGACAACGTGTACGGCCGTGGTCCTAGCGATCAGCCTTACATGTACGAGGGCGAGAAATTTTTACTCGGCAAGACCCTCACCGGTGGCGAAGATGACGCGTGGGATCTGCCGCGCAATTCGGCCATCCCCGCGCGCGCGCTGATCGGTGACCCGCGCAACGACGAGAACGCGCTCGTCTCTCAGTTGCACGGGCTATTTCTGCGCTTTCACAATCGCTTTCGCACCGAAAATCCGAAGCTGAGCTTCGCCGAGGTGCAACAGCTCGTGCGTTTTCACTATCAATACGTAGTCCTGCACGATTTTCTGCCGCGGTTCGTGCACTCGTCGGTGCTCGACGGGTTGAAAACGAACGGCCGCTACGACGCGCGCCGCCTCGACTTCTATCACTACCGCAAGGAGCCGTTCATGCCCGTGGAGTTCTCGGGCGCGGCCTACCGCATGGGTCACTCGATGGTGCGGCCCGGTTATCGCCTGAACGACAAGACGATTCTGCCGACCTTTCCGCCTGCGGGTCAGAGAGGGGGCTTGCGTGGCTTCGATGCGATGGTTCCGACGTTTGGTCTCGACTGGGGGCGCTTCATCGACATCGACGTCCGCGCCCCGGGCTTGACGCGCGACAGCGAGCCAGAGCGCCGACGACGGTTGCAGTTCGCGTATCGCATCGACCCGGCGCTGGCGGCGCCGCTCGCCAGCTTGCCGGCAGACGTCGCTACGAACCCTTCTTCGCTCCTGCTTCGCAATCTGATGCGGGGCGTGGCGCTCGGGCTGCCCTCGGGGCAAGACGTCGCCGCCGCCATGTACGCGCCGGTCCTGCTCGACCGGGAGATCTTGATTGGTCAAGCCGTGGACGAGCCTGCCAGCCGCCTGCCCAACATCGTCGACATATCGCCCCATTTCGCCGGCAATTGTCCGCTGTGGACCTACGTTCTGGCCGAGGCCGCTCACTACAAGACGCCCCAACGCCTGCCGGTGCAGGGAGAGCACTTCATCAACACGCCTCAGCTGGGGCCGGTCGGCGGTCGTATCGTCGCGGAGGTGTTCCTGGGTTTGATGTTCGGCGACAAGAGCTCGCTGCTACGCGCTCACCCGAGCTGGGTGCCCGCTTCTGGCGCCGACTACGCGCTCAGAGACTTCGTCGCGTATGCGCTCGGCAGGGAACCGGGCTGCCGTCGCTGAACGAAAATCGCCAACGCAACTTGCTGACTCTCCGGTAGGCCTGGCCGGCGCCAGCAGCTGCTCGCTCAGCGCCTGACATTGGAAGCGCCTTGTACGGCGGCCTGCACCGGCGCCAGCATGGGATGGTGCGGGTATCGGCGCTCGAACTCGGCCGCCAAGCTGCGTGCCCGCGTGAGGTCACCGCGCGCGCTCAGCGCTTCGATGCGCAGCGCGAGCGCTTCGGGGAAGAATTGGCCCTGCGGGTACGACTGCCGGTAGCGGTCGAGCGTCGTGAGCGCGCCGGTGGCGTCGCCTCGCGAGACGGCCGCGCGCGCGGATTCGATGATGCGTTGCTCGTCGAACAAGCTCGACGCGCGTGGCGGCTTGCCGACGCCGCCGGGCGTGGTGCTGGTTAGCGGGACGCCTCCACTGACGGGAGCATTCGCCCGTGCGTCGGACGGCTTTGGCTCGGGCGCACTGTCTTGCTCCGCTGGCGGGGCGGGCACGAGGGGCGCCGCGGTGGGCGCGAACGGCTTTGCGGCGCCGGGCGGCTTTGGCTCGGCTTTCGCCGCTATTGCCGGCTTCGGGTCGGCGCCAGTCGCCGACAGGCGAGACAGCGTCTCCGAAACCGCCAGCGACGCGACCCCTCCGCCGACGGTCCCCAGACACACGCACAGCACGACGCTTTTGAACAGGGACGTGGCGCCCGCCGCCGCCGCCGTACCGGTCGTGACCACGCTGGCCGCGACGCCCGTAAACGCCAGCGCGCGTTGGCGTGCGCCGCGCGGGACCTCGAGCTTGCCGGCGCTCAACAACGCGCGGGCAGCGCCATTCGTGTCACGCAATCGCACCGGCTCCGTCATCGCAATCCTCCGTTGGCCAGCGCTTCGGCGGCGAGGCGCTCGAACGCTTCCCGCCCGCGCCGTAGCCGCGATGCCACCGTGCCCGGCGGCAGCTCGAGCACGGACGCGATCTCGGCCATCGTGAAATCTTCCAGCTCATACAGCACGAACACGTCGCGCAGCTCGAGTGTCAGTTGCTCCAACACCCGCGCCAGCAACAGCGCGAGCCGACGTTGCTCGGCAGCGGCTTCGGGGTCGAGCCCCGGGCTCTGGCGTTCGTACAGCGGCGCCTCGTTCACCTCGCGTCGACGTTTGACCTGGCGCCGCATGTCGGAAGCCACGCGAAAGGCGGTGCTGAGCACGAACGAGCGCTCGCTCCCGTCGCGGACTTGATCGAGCTTGCGGGCCAGCACCAAAATCACCTCTTGCACGGCGTCGTCGACGTCACCTTCGGGGATGCCCAACCGTCGCAGAAATCGCCACAGCACATCGAAATGAGCTGAAACGATGCGGCGTAGCCGCGCTTCGTCCACCTGCGCCAGCGAGGAGGCGGACGTGGCCGAGGCTAGAGCAAGCGGGTGTTCGAGCACCTGTCGTGCCTCAATGGCCGCCCGCCATCAAACTGATCACTGCCCCAGCTCGAATCCCAACCCGAGGTTGGCGCCGTAGGTGACCACACCTGGCTGGTGGATGCTCCGTTCGGGGTCGTAGAACACGAACTCATCGCGAATCGTGGGGAAAAGCAGCTGCGCGCCCAGCCGCGCAAACCACGGCCCTTGACGGAAGTGCAGTGCCGCGGTCACGCCCGCCGCCAGCCACCAACGCTCGGCCGCCACGGGCGTGATGTTGCTCGCCGAGCCACGCGCCGAGAGCCGGCCGAGCTCGCCCGCGGCACAAGCCGCCAGCGCCAAAGGAGCCGACAGTTGGAGCTCGCTCGGGCACGCTTCGAGTCGCGCCATGGCCCACGCGAAAGTACCGCTTGCCGCCGCAGGTCCCGTGGTGCCGGTCTTGCCCCAAAGCGGTGTGAGCTGAAGACTGGGCGAAAGCCCGCTTCCGGTGCGCAAGCGAGCGCCCAGGCTCAAGCCGAAGGTCACGAGCGGCTTGGGTGCGTAGCCGCCCGAGACTCCCGCGACCGGACCGAGCCAGGCCGCATAGCCCGCGATCGGAGAGCGCTCGTCCGAGCGCTTCGGAGCCGGCGGAGCGATGGCCGCGCGCGACGGCGCGGCCACGGGCGAAGTCGCGACGGGCGGTGCCAACACCGCCGGAGCGACCGTGACCGGGGCGGGTGCTGGCTCGGCGGTGACATCGTTGCTCGGCGGTGGCAAGGGCTCCGTGCGCGCGTTGGGATCCAACGTGAGAGCGGTGACGAGCGCCAGCGCGGAGCCGACCTCGGCGCAGCTGGCGGCGATGAACTCACGGCGCGTGGGCTCCGCCGTGCTGCGCGTCACCTCCAGCTTGCCGGTGGCATGCCCTTCCGTTTGCTGCAGTGTGACGACGATGAGCGTGGTCGGGTTCGAGGCGACCCACTCGATGGGGCGGCGAATGCGTGCGCCGCCCTCGGTCACGAACGCGGCTTGGCTGGGGCAGCCGGTGCCGCTCGCAAATTGTAGCTCGACCTGCTCCGGCGCCTTGCTCGGTGCGGCGGGCTGGGCATGGGCTGGTGCAGGAACGCGCAGGAAGGCGCCGAAGAGGACCGCCAAAGTCGATGGTCGCCGGCCGCCGAGCTGCCACATCCGGGCAAAGTAGCGGAAAGATGGGGGTGAGCTCGACATTCGACGTGGGGAGGGATCAACCCGAGCGCGGCAGACCATCTAGGGGCAGTACTGAGCTAACGGAGGTTGGAAGACATGAAGAGCCGATTCACGTACGCCGGGGCGGCGGGTTTGCTTCTTACACTCGGGTGCGGCTCGAAGGTGGAAATTGGGCATGGGGAGCCGGCTGGGGCGGGCGGCGTCGGTGCGACGACGGCAGGAACCGGGGGTACCCTTTCGCAAAGCGGCAACCCCGGAATCGAAGGCGGGGAAACTGGCGTCGTCTCGTTCGCCGGCTCCGCCGTGGGCGGAGGCGCATCGACTGACGGACCCCCGGCGGACGACGGGCCCCAGGTGGAAGCGAGCAAGGTCGATCTCCTGCTGGCCGTCGACAACTCAATCTCGATGGCCGAAAAATTGCAACTCTTGGCCAAGACGGTGCCGGAGCTAGTGACTCGCCTGGTGAACCCGTACTGCGTGAACGCGATGGGCGGCAAGGTTGCGGAGCCTACGTCACCGGACGCCGCCTGCCCCAAAGGCAGTCAGCGCGAGTTCGCGCCGCTGAGGGATTTGCACGTCGGCGTCATCACTTCCAGCCTCGGCTCCCATGGCGCGTCCGGTCCCAAAGACGTGTGTTTGCAGCCGGAGGACGACGACCACGCGCACTTGCTGCCCACGGTGCGCAAGAATGTGCCGAGCTACGATGACAAAGGTTTCTTGAAATGGGATCCGGACGGGTTGGCCAATCCGCCCGGTGAAAGCGACGTTCAATCGTTCGCAGATTCGCTGCGAACCATGATCGTCAGCGCCGGCGAGCATGGCTGCGGCTACGAAGCCCAGCTCGAAAGTGTGTACCGCTTCTTGGTCGACCCGGAGCCGGCTGAAGTCGTTCTGGTGCCTCCGGGCAGCCCCGTCAGCGCTGTCGTCAGCGTGGACACGAATCTGTTGGCACAGCGTGCCGCGTTCCTGCGGCCCGATTCTTCCGTGGTCGTCCTGATGCTGACCGACGAGAACGATTGCTCGATCATCGACGAAGGCTACGGGTGGCTTACCGCGCACGTCGACCCCATGTACCGCGCGACGTCCGCGTGTGCGGCCAACCCCAACGACAAGTGTTGCCAGTCCTGCGCCGAAACGACACCCAACGCGGGTTGTCCTCCAATAGGCGCCGACTCGGAATGTCAAAAAGGAAGAACACTGGCGCAGGCCGACGACGACTTGAACCTACGCTGCTTCGACCAGAAGCGCCGCTTCGGCTTCGAGACCCTCTATCCGACTTCTCGCTACGTGAACGGCTTCGGCGCGGGCTCGATTCGCACCCGCACTGCCCAGCTCGTGGCAAATCCGCTCTTTCACAGCAACGGCGTCGATCGCGATCCTTCGCTGTTCACTCTGGCCGTCGTCGGCGGCGTGCCGTGGCAAGACCTCGCCACGGACGAGGCTCTGGCCGGCGATGCTTTGCAGTATCTGACGGCCGCGGAGCTGAACGACAAGGGTCGATGGCCGGTGATCTTGGGCGACAAGAGCACCGACACGCCCCCCATCGACCCGTTCATGCGCGAGTCCACCGCCGAACGCAGTGGCATGAACCCCATCACCAACGACCCGATGGCGCCGAGCACTTCGACCGATCCGCGGGCCAACGGCATCAACGGACACGAGCAAGCCAACCTGGGCAATCGGGACTTGCAGTACGCGTGCACCTTCGAGCTGCCCGAACCGACCGTTTGCGATGACGCAGCCTTCACCGCCGACAAGGGTTGCGACTGCTTTCCGGACGATTTGGTCTACCGTCGGCCGGTTTGTAGCCCCCCGGGCGGGGGAGCCCCGAGCATTACCCAATACTACGGCAAGGCTTACCCGGCGCTGCGTGAGCTGGACGTCGCACACCAACTCGGGCGCCGTACGGTGCTGGGCTCGGTCTGCGCTCGCAACACCCAAGACGAGACGGCGGCCGACTACGGCTACCGGCCGGTGTTCGGCGCACTGGGGCAGCGCATTGCGCAGACGCTCGTGAAACAATAGCCGCATGAGCGAGCCGCGCGTCGGTGTCGGGGTGCTGGTCTGGTACGACGGGAAAGTCTTGCTGGGCCGGCGCCGCGGCGCGCACGGAGCAGAGAGCTTTTCGTTTCCGGGCGGGCACCTTGGTTTCGGCGAAAGCTGGCAAGCATGCGCCGAGCGCGAGGTGCGCGAAGAGACGGGGCTGAAGCTGGACGCGGTCGGCTTCGCGGGGGTGACGAACGACGTGTTTGCTGAGGATGGCAAGCACTACGTCACCATCTTCATGCAAGCGCGCGCCCGCTCCGGCGCGGCCGAGCTGAAAGAGCCCGACAAGTGCGCGGGCTGGGCCTGGTACGCCTGGTCAGAGTTACCGAGCCCGCTGTTTTTGCCGATTCGCAATCTGCTAGCGGGAGGCTACGTACCGCCGCGCGAGCTGCGCAGCGACTAGCTCAGCGGTGCACGACGTCGACCTTGTACACTTCGACGATTGAATACGGAGTCGTGGAAGGCGTGCCGGCGGTGCTGCTTTGGTCGTAGTTGCCGACCTTGAAATAGAATTGGTTGGCCAAAATGCCGGCGCTCGGCGTGTGCGTGTACACCTCTTGGCCGTTGATGCTCACGCTGAGCTTGCCGTCCGTCATCGAGAGCGCAAACGTATAGCGAGCATCGAGCGCTACCGGCGTCTTCAAATCGGTTGTGGAGCCGGCGCCCTTGGCTTCTTCGTACAAGAGAGAAAACCTTTGGCCGGTCGTGTATTCCAGCTCGCACAGCGGGATCGAATCCGTGGCGTTGTAGAGCTGGCCCACCGCCACGCTGCCGCTGCCCAGCTTCACGACCTTGCCCTCGACGGTCATGCTGTGGGTACCCGAAGACGGCCACGCCGCTTTGCCGGCGCCGGGAGCTTGCTCGCGCATTTCCGTTCGGCAGTGCTGCGAGCCGGAAGTGGTGACGCCGGTGGCCGGATCCATGAAGGCTTGGCCGCCATCGGCTGCCAGGTAGAAGTATTCGTTCGAAAACCCCGCCAACAGCTCGGTGGGGGAGACGGTTTTCGGGGACGTGCCGGTGCCAATCGGCAGCTGCAGCTCCCAAGACCGGAAGTCGATGGTGACAGGCACGAACGCGCCGCCACCCGTGCCTGCACTGCCGCCGCTGCTCATTCCCGCGCTTGCCTCTCCCGACGTGACAGGGCCGTGGCCAGCCGCGGAGCCACCTACGGGTAGCGCTGCGTCGCCGCGCGTCGGCCCGCTGCTGCTCGTCGAGCAACCAGCGAGCAACAAGCAAGCGCTGAGCAATAACGGCGCGGAGTGATGGGGGCTCATGTTACGGGCTCGTTCAATTGGAGGAGGCTCGCCACTCATCGCATCGTTTCCTCCTGCTGCCCGCCGGACCTTCTATCGTGCCTTTGTCGCGCCTGCAGGGCCTCCACCTTTTATCCCTCGCCGCGTCTCTGAATGACTTCGCATGCGAACTCATCAGTACACGCGGTGAATGCTAACTGCATTCAGTAGTGAATCCGAGCAGTTGAGGGTTTGCTGCCAGTGAAAGCCGGGATGACTTCGCCTGCGAAGTCATAAGCCGGAGGGGTCGAGCCTGCGACGCTGCTCCAGATTCGCTGGCGGCAGCGCGGACCCCAAAAATGCTCGCCTCCGTCTCGCCCTCCCGTCCTCCCGTCCTCCTCGTGAAAAAATCTCGATCGCACGAGGTGGCCTAGAGCTGCCACAGAAGCTTCTGCGATTCAGGCTGCGGATTGGCAGCCCAAGATGTCTGGAATCATGAGCGGGTTGCGTCTTGGCCTCGCAACCTTTCGGTGTGCGTTCGGGCGCCATCTGGTAGGCTTTCGGCTCCGCTTCAACAGGGGCGAAGGGTAAACGATGTTTGTCGAGTTGCGCTTTCGTCTTTGGCTGCTCTCTTTGAGCGCGCTCGTAGCGTGTGGTGCGACTTCGCGCTCGCCCGGTGCGGACACCGGAGCCGAAGCCGACGGCGGAACCGCGACCCAGCAGGCTGGCAGCGGCGGAGCGGCGAGCGGCGGCAACGCGGGTAGCGCTGGACTGTCGCTGGGGGGCGTCGTCGGCGTCGGCGATGCCGAGAGCGGCGGCGAGCTGAGCTTGGGCGGCGCCGCAGACCCGGGCGCCTACGATGGCCCGGTCGACCTGTGTTTGTATCCGGAGGAAATTCCGGACGACTGGGGCGCCGGAGGTGGAGTGCAAGAGAATGGCAGGAGCTGCGTGATCGGCATCTTGGGTCGGTTTGCCTTCAACCGGTGCCGCTACGAGCTGCTCAGCGCCACGCCGTTCGACGTCGACCCGTTCGTGGGCGGACACTCGCACTGTTGCTATCGGAGTCGGCTCATCGGTTGCCCGTGACGACCGCCGGCGCCGCGAGGCGTGTCGGCGTCAACACCGTGCTTCACGCTCATTTCAACGGATATCCACCTTCGCCGGGGGCGCGTCCGTCGATGGCCAAAATGCGCAGCGAGCCGACTTGCGACAGCGGTAAATACGAGATGGCGCCCGGCAGCTCTTGCACGGCGCGCCGACAAAGCTCGAGGGAGCTCACGCTGCGCGGTGGCTTGTTGCCGCGCAGGCGTTGGTCGATCCAATAGCGCGCCGTTTCGGCCGGACCCATGCTGAGCACGTTGCGATCGAAGCGTTCGCGCACGGCCGAGCTCTGCGCCAGGTTGAGCGGCACGAAGCGGCGCCCGTCGTCGCCGTCGGTCGGCAGCGCCAAGAAGATGCGCCGCAACTTGTCGCTCGACAGCGCGCGCTGCCGGCTGTTCGAGCTCATCACGACCGCGATGGGCTCACCGGCGCCGAGCGCGCTCGCGGCGCCGGACGCGCCGAGCCCGAAGCCCAAGCTCGACAAGATGCGTAGAAACTGCCGGCGGCGGAAGTGGAGCGGTTCCATCAGAACGCCCACGCAATCTGCAGATCCAGCCCTGCCAGCGGGTTGTCGGCGAACGTGTTCGGCTTGTGATCGGGGAAGAAGCCGTAGGTGTATTCGGCTTTGAACACCACGCGCGGCACGGGGCGAAAGTTCAGGCCGCCCGTGAACAACGCGACGTTCTGGTCCACTCCCAACCCTTGCAGGGCGGGGTCCGGGCTGTACTCGCCTTTGACGTACGGCATGATGCCGGCGAGCGGCGTGCGATAGCCGACGAGCGCGTAGCCGCCGGCGTTGCGGCGATCGGGTGCCAACCCGTCACCTTGGGTCGGGCGGCCCTTGGCGGTGAACTTGCGGTCGTTGACGATGGCTTCGGCCTGGAAATGAAAATCGTCTTTGATCCAGCGTAAGTCGAAGGCGTAGCTGCGTTCCCGCACCTGGTAGTCGATGTCTTCCCGGCTCTTGGGCGACGAGCCTTCGAAGTAGATGGCGCGCGTGTTGTCGGTGGTGGTGCCGGCGTAAAATGTGCTGCCCAGCGTGAGCTCGCCCAGGCCGCGGTAGGTGAGCGCCAGGCGCGCGGTGACGGCCTTGTTGTCGTCGAGATCTTCGTACGGAATCAAGTCGGTGCGCCCGTTCGAGAGGCCGAGCGCGTAGCTGAGCTCGAGATCGTCGACCAAGCTCACCCGGCCGAAGCCGAGCAGACCGACTTGCGAGTCCGGCAGCAAGCGAGCGCCGATGATGTACGGCGGTGAAACGCCGATGATCACCGGCGAGCCGTGATCGACGTTCCAGATGCCGTACGGCGTCAGGAACTGGCCGGCTTGCACCGACAACCAGGAAGCCGCGCTGTACTCGATGAAGGCGCGCTCGATCATCAAGCCGCCCACCGCGCGATCGCGCGTGAAATCGGTGTAGTCGGCGATGCGCGTGTCGTTGTGGCGTACGACGCCGTCGGTGGTGCGCCAGCCGCCTTGCGGTTGGTAGGTGAAGCGAACTTCGGCCAGCGCGCGCCAGCGTTCGGAGAGCTGCGAGTCGAAGTAGAAGTTCAAGTGCCCGACGAACATGCTCGGGTGGCGGTTGAGATAAACCAGCCACGGGCTGGTTTTGGGCACGAGCATCTGCCGATAGCCCACGTCGCCGAAGCCGTAGAGCTTGAGCGCTTCGCCGTTCAGGACAGAGTCGGCGGCGCCGGGTTGTTCGTCTTCGAGCTGCGCTTCCGCGCTGCCCGCTTCCGCGTCGACAGCACCAGGCGCAGCGCTGGCAACGGCGGGCGCAGGCGTCGGCGTGAGCGCGGGCGCGGGGGCGGGGGTGGCAGTGGTCGCCGTTTCGGCAGGGGGGGTGGTGTCGACATTGGGGCGGGGGCCTCCGTTGGATTCGGGCTCGGGCGCCGGCTGGGCTGCGGCGGCCGGCGCGAATGGCATGCTCACTAGCAGCGCAAGAATGGACAGCCGAAGTCGGTGCCTCATCATGGTCACTCCGTCCTCGGGATGAGCGTGCCGCCGACCGGGCAGTTGCCGTTCTCCAGCGCGTCGGGCGGCAAGCACAAGGACTCCGTGAGCAAGCCGATGTCGCAGCACACCCAGTCGCCGTGGCACTTGTTCGGATCCGACTTGCAGTCGTTGACGAGACAGGAGTGGGCCTGCACCGTTTCGCAGTACGAAGCTTCGTTGCCGGCGCAATCGGCGTTCGAGCTGCAGGCGTTGCCCAAGCCTTGCGGCGGTCGCTCGCAGAACGCCGGGATCTCGCGGGTGTTGCAGCCGTAGTCGGTCGGACAATCAGCGGCGGTCTGGCAGTCGGGCGCCGTGCAGTAGCCACTGGCGCCGCCTTCGCCGAGGTGACAGTAGCGGTAGTCGGCGTCGCCGCAGTCCGCGTCGCTCTGGCACTCTTGGCCAAGCTCCGCCAGCTCGGCGCAGGGCGCGTCTGGAGTCGGTCGCGAGAAGCCTTCCACGCACACGCAGCCGTCACGGGAGCCGGTTTCGTTGGCGCCGCACCTGACGCAAACGTTGCCTTGCAGCGCATACTCGCCATCGCAGACGCAGATGGCGTTTTCGCTGTCATAGTGCTGGTTTTCGCCGCATCGGTCGGCCAAGTCGACGAGGCACGACGGCGTGAGCAAGAGCGCCAAGAGCGGCACGCACAGCGCAGACCAGCGCGCGCCCGCGGGTTTCGGGGGATGGAAGAGCATGATTTTTTTCGTGGTGGTGCGGCTATGCCGCGCGGCGAATCAACAGCAGGGTCCAGTCGTCTTCACGTTGGTGGGCGTGCGCCGAGACGGCTTGCAGCACGTCGTCGGCGATGCCTTGCAGCGAGTCGCCGCGGCTGGCGGCGGACTCGAGCGCGCTGGCGAGGCGGTCCATGTCGAACAGCTCGCCGGCGGCGTTGCGGGCTTCGATCAAGCCGTCGGAATAGAGACAGAGGAGATCACCGCGGCCAAGGGCCAGCGAGCTGACCGGAATGTCTTCGAGCTCGCGTTTGATGCCGAGCCAGGGGCCCGGCGCCTCCAGCACCTCGCTCTTGCCCGTGCTCTTGCGCCAGACGAGCGGCCACTCGTGCGCGCCGGCGTAGACGAAGCGGCCAGCGCCGGCGTGCTGCAACAGAAGCCCGGTAACGTACTTGTCGTCGCGCAACCGCACCCCGATCTGCTCGCTCAACAAATCGTTGACGCCGCGGATGACCTCGTCCGGCCGCGCCAGCGGATTGGCTCGAAAATAGGCGGCAAAAGCCGATTGAGTCATCAGCATCACCAACCCCGCCGGCACGCCGTGCCCGGATACGTCGCCGATCGTCACCCACAACGAGCGGCTACGCTCGTCGCACAGCACATCGTAGAAGTCGCCGCCGACTTCTTCGGCGGGTTGCATGCGGCCGGCGAACTCCAGCTCGGGGTGAACCAGCGAAGGCGGCAACAGCGCCGCCTGAATGCCGGCGGCAATCTCGAGATCGCGCGACATGCGAGTTTGCTCGCGCAGGCCCTCGCGAGCGCGCGCAATCTCGCTCGTCATTTCGTTGAAGGCGTTGCCCAGCGCCGCCAGCTCGTCTTTGGTGTGGAGCTCGACCCGCACGTCGGTCGAGCCCTGGGCCACGCGGTTGGCGGCGTCGCGCAGCGCGTGGACGCTGCGCGTGACGCCGCGGCCTATCACCAGCGCCAAGAGCACGCTGCCCAAGAGCGCAGTGGCGACCAACGCGCTGCTGGTGAAAACGGCTCTGTGCGTATCCAAGAGCTTACTCTCGGCGCGCCGTCGCATGTCGTGGTTGAGCCGCTCTTCCAGGGTGCGCAAGCTGTCCACTTTGGCGCCTTGGGCCGAAAACCAGCTCTCCGCGCTCGGCTCCAGATCACCGTCGATCGACTCGATGGCGGCCTTTCGCAAGGCGTCCGCCGCCGCCAGCCGCGGGTCCTTCATGCGCGCCTGGTATTCGGAGAACTGCGCCGTCGAGGCGTTCGTTTTCAGCACCTCGACGAAGGTTTGCTCCTCCGTGATCAGCGTCATCAAGTCGCGGAAGGAGCCAGGCGGAAAGTCGCCGGTGGCGTACACGTAGCCGAGCAAGGCGTGCTCTCCGCTCGCGCGCTCTTCGAGCTCGAGCACGGCCACCAGCGCGGCGATCGAGCGCAACACCTCACCGTCGTCGGTGAGCTCACTCAGCGCCGCCGACGCCCGGATCAGGCGGCGAGACGGCTCGGCGTAGAAATCGAGCAGGGAGCTCAGCGGGGTCGTGCCCTGTTGCGCCTCGCGGCGCACCTCGCCCAGGCGCTGCAGCTGCTTCAGGGTCAGGGTCAAGCCTTCGCTCAGACGCGTGGGTAGTCGAGACAGGTCGCGCGTCGACATGAAGCGGCGCAGCCGCGCCAGGGCCGCGTCGGTGGCCGAAAAATCGATGGGCGCAAGCCGCAATGGAGCGGGCCGCGGCGGCTCGGGATCTTGCGGCGCGGCGGCGCTTTTGCTGGCAATTTCCAGCGCCAAACGGGCGCGCTCGGACTGCAGCCGATAGACCAAGGTGCTCACGTCTTCCGACAGCTCGGCCAGGCTTTCGACCGACCCCAGCGCGTCGCCGCGCTGAAGCTGCTCGCGCGCGCTGCCTACTACCAAGCTTGCCAAGACCAGCACGCCCAGAACGGGGAAGCCGGCCAGGAGCAGGAGCTTGAGCGCGATGGGGTAGCGTTTCATGGCGGTGTCAGCGCTTGCACTGCGCGCGCACGGTGACTTCGTTGTTGTCCACTTCGATGCCGATTTGCATCTCGGCTTCGTGGCGAATGCGCGCCAGCCCCAACATAGAGCGGCGGCCGGAGGCTGGGCCCATCGAGCGTTCGAGCTCCGAGGTGTAGACTTGCTCCGGCGCCGACTCCAGGCGCCGCAGTTGAGCCGTCAGCATGTCGATGCGCGCGCGCACGGTGGTGTTCTGCACGCTGACCGACACGTAGCTGCCTTCCAACGCCAGACGGTAGGTGAAGTCGCGGGCTAGCGAGCCGTAGCGCACGGCGTTGTCGAGCAGCTCCGTGCTGGCCAGCGTCACGCGCTCGGCCAGGCTGCTGGAGAACCGACCCTTGGTGTAGGCGGTGATGAAGCCCAAGAACTGCTCGAGGTCTGGGCTGGAATCCCAAGTGACGTGGATCAACGCGCCGGATGGCACTGGAAACGCTCCGCTAGCCGCTTGGCCGCGCGACAGGATGGCGTCGACCTTGTTCACGCTCACTCCGCATCCAAGACGATTGCTTTGCCGCCGAGCGACTGCAGAACGGCAAAGCTGGTTCGTTGCCAGGTGATGCGCCGATCGGTGCGGAAGCGCAGCAAATAGCCGTTGGGGCGCGCCAGGCTGACCCAACTGGACCAGTCGACGAACAGGCGAATGGCCGAGGAATTGACGAAGGTGAGCTGACGCACGTCCACGGAAAGCTCCTTCAAACCGTCGGCGAGCGCCGCCTCGTGGATGCGGCGGAAACAGCCGCCCAAGAGCAAGCCTGGGTCCGGAATAGCGATGGTGCCGCGCATGGCAACCGCGCTCGGCGGCGAAATCAACAGCTCGAAGCTGGCGAGTTGGGGAAGATCGATTTGGGAGAGATTGCTCATGGCTTGCCTGTTGCGGTAATGCGGACCCGACCGTCTGCTTGCTCGTCCAAGTGCAGCTCGAAGCGCGCCTCGTAGCGCATGCGCGCGAGTCCCAAGCGCGCGGGTGCGTCGGGCTCGTTGGCGGCGCGCACGAAGGCCGAGACGTAGGCGGCCTCCGGATCGAGCAAGGTCAGGTGGCTCAACTCGGACTTGAGCGTCTGCAGGTGCAGCGGATCGGGTCGGCTGGTGATGGCGATGCGAAAGTTGTCGCGGTCGGCGTGCACCTCCAGCTCGAGCTCACTGAGCTGGCCGGGCGTGGAATACTTGACCGCGTTCTCCAGCGTCTCCTGCAGCACGACGCGCGCGCGCTCGGCCAGGTCCGCCTGCCGGTAGGTGGTCTCGCAGAAGAAGCGGCAAAACTCGCGGACTCCGTCGATGTAGGCCCAGGCAGGGCGAAAGCGCAGAAAGATCAGCGGCTCGGTCGAGGAGGGCAGGGTCGAAATCATGGCGGTCGGGTCTCGATGCCCGTAGTGCAGCGGATATGCCAAGCGCCCGCTGCCCACTTTTGCCTGGGAATTCGCCAGAAGCTCGAGGCTTCGAGGTCGCTTGCGCGGGTGCAGGCGACCCGGGGGGAGTCGCTTCGACCCGGCGCACCCTTAACCCAGCTTACGGTCGGGCGTTTTGCTCGGAGACAGATGACTGCGCACCTCTCCACCGGGACCGTGTTGGTGGTCGACGACGACGAGCAGGGGCTGCGTGCCGTGCGCGCGCTGCTTGCCGCCTTCGGCTTCAAGGCCCTGTGCGCCAGCTCCGGCGCCGAAGCGATGTTGCTGTTGGAGAAGCAGTCGCAAGACATCGACTGCGTCCTGACCGACCTGTACATGCCTGGCGTTTCGGGCATGGATCTGCTGATGCACGCCCGGCAAGCCAACCCCGACCTGCCCGTCGTGGTGGTCACCGGCAACGCCGACGTGCCGTCCGCCGTCACCGCGATTCGTGAAGGGGCGTTCGACTTTCAGCTGAAGCCGCTGAGCTCGGAGACGCTGACTTTGGCCCTCGGTCGCGCCATCGAGCACCGGCGCTTGAAACACCGCAACCGCTTCTTGGAACAAAGGCTGGAGGTGGCGCAGCGTTTTGGCGGCATCGTCGGCAATTCGCCGGCGATGCGCCACGTATTCGAGCTGATCGCCAACGTGGCCGCGACCGACGCTACCGTGCTCGTCACCGGCGAAAGCGGTACCGGCAAGGAGCTGGTGGCGCGCTCGCTGCACGACCACAGCTTGCGCGCGACGCGGCCGTTCGTCGCCATCAACTGCGGCGCGCTCACCGAGGCTTTGCTGGAGAGCGAGCTGTTCGGCCACGAGCGCGGCGCCTTCACCGGCGCCGACAGCAAGCGCCGCGGCTTGTTCGAAGAAGCCAACGGCGGCACGCTGTTCTTGGACGAAGCGGGCGAGCTGACGCCCAGCACGCAAGTGCGGCTGCTGCGCGTGCTGCAAGAACGCTGCGTGCGCCCGGTCGGCTCCAACCACGCTCGGCCCATCGACGTTCGCGTGATCGCGGCCACCAACCGCGACTTGGAGCTGGAGGTGCGGGAGCGACGCTTTCGCGAGGACTTGTTCTACCGGCTCAACGTCGTCAGCATCGAGCTGCCGCCGCTACGCGAGCGGGGCGAGGACGTGCTGCTCTTGGCTCACCACTTGTTGGGCAAACATGGCAGCCGCTTGGGCAAGCCCGGCATCCGCTTCGCCGGCGCGGCCTTGGAAGCGCTGGCCAGTCATGACTTTCCGGGGAACATTCGCGAGCTCGAAAACGCCATCGAACGCGCCGCGATCATGACCCACGACGACATCGTCGGCGTGGAGGCGCTACCGGCGCAGTTGCGGCCGCGCCCCGCCAGCTCCAGCTCGCGCCTACGCGCCGCGCCCGACTTGTCATTCAACGAGGCGCGCCACCGCTTCGAGCGCAGCTACCTCGACCAAGTGCTGGAGGAGAGCGGCGGCAACCTCAGCCAAGCCGCGCGCCGCTCGGGCATGGATCGCTCGAATTTCCGGCGCTTGCTCGAGCGGCACGGCGTGCGCAACAGCTTGGCTGGCTAGCTGGCTAGCTGGCTAGCTGGCAAGCCAGAGCGCGAGCGCGTTGTGCAGCGCGTGCGCGACCACGCACGCCGCAAGCGAGCGAAAGCGCAGCATCAAGAAGCCGTTGAGCAAGCCCAACACCAGCACCGGCACGAACGAGTACGCGGGATGCACGGCCGCGAACGCGAGCCCACTCAGCACCGGCGCCAGATTGCGGCGCGCGCCCAGCACGTCTTCCAACGCCGGCTGCAGCCAGCCGCGGAAAAACCTTTCTTCGACCAGCGGCGCGACACCGACGATCGCGAAGGCCACCAGCGCCGCTTCCGCCGCGCCATGCACTTCGAGGTTGGCGGATTCGGGCGCGAGCGGATGTGGCAAGCGCAGGTAGAGCCAGGCAAATCCGCCGCTCAGCGCGCCTACGGCCAAGCCGAGCGGCGCGAGCTTGGCGCGCTGCGGCGGCCGCGGAGTTTCTTGCTCGCGCGCCGTCATCAACCACAGTGCGAGCGCGGCCAACACGTACGCGCCCATCATGCGTGCCGTGGACGAAGCGAAACCGCTGAAGAAGACGGTCAGTTGCTGGGTCAGTACCTGCGCGCCCTGAAAGCCGCCGAACACGACCAACGCCTTCCAAACCTCGGTGGCGTGCTCGCGCTCCGGATCATCGAGCCATTCGATGGTGCCACGCGCGGCTCGGCGCGCTTCGAACGTCAGCGCCAACAGCGTCAACAGTGACAAGGCGGCGCTGCCCGGGCCGGGTGCGAACAGCACGCTCGCGAACGGTATCAGCACCAAGAACGACTCGAGCGAGCCGAAAGCACCACCGCGCGGTCGGGTCGAGCCCAGCCCCACCGTGAGAAACGCCACGTACGTGGCCGTCGATGCGTAGATAGCCACGGCGACGAGCGTGGCCGCCACGCGCCACGACAGCTCGGGCAGCCATTGCTGGTGCCAATAGCCGGCCCCGAGCGCGAGCAGCGGTGGCGCACTGATGGTCAGCAGCGTGCGGCGGAGCGCGCGCGCTTTCGCCG
>JBEQSW010000056.1:0-4713 GCA_040348565.1 Myxococcales bacterium
TGGTTTCTAGGTACAGGGCAGAGCCCAGCGCGTCCGCGGTCGGATCGCTCAGCTGGTATTTGAGCTCGGCGGAGGCGCTGGCAAATTCGGATTCGCTGACCCGGGCGAGCTCGCGCGTGAGCGAGTCTTGCACCACGTCTCGAGCTTCGGTCGAGAAGTTCCAATACAGGGCCAACTGCAGCCCGGGGGCAAGGCCGTGCTCCAGCTCCAGCCGTCCGTCGAGGGCGCTGTAGTAGCGGCTGCGCCCGACTCGGAACGTGGTCCACGGCTCGAGCTCGGACTCGCCCGGGGCGAGCACGCGCGACTCCTGCGCGTAGACGAAGGAGCGGTTGCTGGCGACGGCGGACTGACTGAAAAGCACGGCGCTCACGGCGAGCGGCGCGGCAAGGAAAGCGAGGCGCATTCGGGACCCCCCGAACCTAGCTTATTGAAAATGAAAGTCAATGTCGGCCGGGCTTCCGCCCCGCCCACCCCAAAATCAGGTCATCGCCGCACGGATTCGGGCAGAAAACGCCCCCAAGCGACGGCACAGGCCAGGCTGGCACCGCGCCCTCGCGGTCTCAGGTTCGGACGCGCAGCGGCTTTCGCCCGATGTTTTCGGCGTGGAAGGCGCTGGGGCATTTTTCCTGCACGGGGCAGCCGGCGCAGGCGGGCTTTCGCGCGGTGCAGATGCGGCGTCCGTGGAAGATCAAAGTGTGGGAGAGCGGGTCCCACAGCGTGCGATCGAACAAGCGCATCAGGTCTTGCTCGATGTCAGCGGGCTCACTGTGCCGGGTAAGGCCCAAGCGCTGGCTGATGCGCTGCACGTGGGTATCGACCACCACGCCTTCGGGGATGCCGAACGCCACGCCCAACACCACGTTGGCGGTCTTGCGTCCAACGCCGGGAAGCTTCACCAGCTCGTCGAGCGTGCGCGGCACCTGACCCGAATGCTTTTCGAGCAGCAGCTTGGACAGGCCGACGACGTTCTTCGTCTTTTGCCGGAACATGCCGATCTTGGACAGCACCTGCTCGACCTGGCTCGGGTCGGCGCTCGCCAACTCGGCCGGCCCTGGCCAACGTCGAAACAGCTCGGGCGTGATCTTGTTCACCATCACGTCGGTGCTTTGAGCCGAAAGCACCGTCGCGACGATCAGCTCGAAGGGGTTGCGATGGTCGAGCTCGCAATGCGCGTCGGGGTGACGCTCGCGGATCAGGGTGTAGAGCGCGAGGGCGTCGGCCGGGCTCGCGCTCTTGGGTTTCTTGACCGCTTTGGCTGAGGCTTTGGGGCTGGGCGCGGTCGACTTCTCGGGCTTGGCCCTGGCCTTGGCTGGGGCCGGGGGGGCCTTTTTAGCTTTCTTTGCCGCCATCGCCGCCCTCGGGCTCAGCTGCTGGTTCCGAGCTGGGGGCGTCGGTGGCTTCGGTCGTGCGGTCCCCGGCGTCGGCGGGGGGCGCTTCACTCTCGCCGCCCGCCTCGTCGTCCAGGCCTTGCGCGGCGCCTTCGCCGATGGGCTCGATGGCCACGACGCGCTCGTCGTCGGCGATGCTCATCAGCTTGACGCCTTGTGTGTTGCGGCCGGTTTCGCGAATGCCTTCGACGGGGGTGCGGATGGTCTGACCGCGATCGGTGATCAGCATCACCTCGTCGGAAGGCTTGACCATGGCGATGCCGACGACCGGTCCGTTGCGGTCGCTGCACTCGATCAAGATGATGCCCTTGCCGCCGCGGTTCTGCTGGCGGAACTCTTCGAGCACGGTGCGCTTGCCGTAGCCGCGCTCGCACACCGCCAGCACGAATTGGCGTTCCGGCTCGGTGCGAATCAGCCCCACGACCTCGTCGCCCTCGGCCAAGTCGATGGCCTTCACGCCGGCGGCGCCGCGGCCCATCGGGCGCACCTGCTGCTCGTCGAAGCGAATGGACTGCCCGGTCTTGGTGGCGATCAGGAACTCCGCTTTGCCGTCGGTGACGATAGCGTTCAACAGCGAGTCGCCCTCGACGATCTTGACGCCGATGATGCCTTTTTCGCGGTAATTCTCGTACTCGATGATCTCGGTCTTCTTGATCTGACCGCCGCGCGTGATGGTGGTCACGTACCAGCCGGCCTCGATGGCCTTGACCTGGGCGATGGTGGCCACCTTCTCTTCGGGCTGCAGCTCCAGGAAGTTGACGATGGCGCGGCCCTTGGCGTTGCGGGCCGCGAGCGGCACTTCGTACACCTTCTTCACGAACACTTTGCCGTTCGTCGAGAAGAAGAACACGTAGCTGTGGGTGCTGCCGATGAACAGCTGCGTGACGAAGTCGTCGTCGCGCGCTTCCATGCCGCTCGAGCCTTTGCCGCCGCGCTTCTGGGCGCGGTAGGTCGAGACCGGCGTGCGCTTGATGTAGCCCGAGTGCGAGATGGTGACGACCATGTCCTCTTCTTGGATCAGGTCCTCGATCTGAATCTCGGCTTCGTTGTCGACGATCTCGGTGCGGCGCTTCTCGCCGTGCTTGGTCTTGACCTCCTCCAGCTCGCCGACGATCAGCGCCATCAGCACCTTCTCGTCGGCCAAGATCGTGCGAAGGCGCGTGATCTCGTCGGACAGCTCGCCGTACTCGGCGGCAAGCTTTTCTTGCTCGAGGCCGGTCAAGCGCGCCAGGCGCATTTCCAAGATGGCTTTGGCTTGTCGTTCCGACAGCCGGTACTCGCCACGCTCGCGGGCGGCGGTGATTTCGCTCTCGGGGCGACCGGCGCGACGCACGAAGTCCTCCAGGCCCTTGAGCGGCAGGGCCATCAACGCCTGCAGCGCGATTTCGGGATCGCGTGACTGGCGGATGGTCTTGATCACCAGATCGACCTCGGTGATGGCCATGCCCAGGCCTTCCACGATGTCGCGTTGACCCTCGGCTTTGGCCAGCTCGAAGCGCGTGCGTCGGCTGACTACGTCGCGCCGGTGCTCGACGAACAGGCGCAGCGTCTCTTTCAAGTCGAGCACGGCGGGGCGCCCGTCGACGATGGACAGATTGATGATGCCGAACGACGCCTGTAGATCCGTCATGCGGTAGAGCTGATTCAGCACCACCGTCGGGAACACGTCCTTCTTCAGCTCGAGCACCAGCCGCATGCCGTCGCGGTCGCTCTCGTCGCGCGCCTCGCGGATGCCCTCGATGCGCTTGTCGCGCATCAGCTCGCCGATCTTGGCGTGCAAGCGCGCCTTGTTGACCTGATACGGGATCTCCGTGACCACGATTTGCTCGCGGTCGCTCGAGCCTTGCACTTTTTCGATCTCGGTGCGGGCGCGCATGATGATGCTGCCGCGGCCGGTCAAATAGGCCTGGGCGATGCCGGAGCGCCCGTAAATCATGGCCGCGGTCGGGAAATCGGGCCCCACCACGTGCTTCATCAGGTCGGCGATGGTGCAGTCGGGCTGGTTGATGAGCAGCACCGTCGCGTCGATCACCTCGACCAAGTTGTGAGGCGGAATGTTGGTCGCCATGCCGACCGCGATGCCGCCGGAGCCGTTGACGAGCAGGTTGGGGAAGCGCGCCGGCAGCACGTCCGGCTCTTCCGACGACTCGTCGAAGTTCGGCGAGAAGTCGACCGTCTCTTTCTCGATGTCGGCCAACAGCTCGCTCGCGATGCGCGCCAAGCGACACTCGGTGTAGCGGTAGGCGGCGGCCGGGTCGCCGTCGACGGAGCCGAAGTTGCCCTGGCCGTCGACCAGCATGTGGCGCATCGAAAAGTCTTGGGCCATGCGCACGAGCGCGTCGTACACGCTGGCGTCGCCGTGGGGGTGGTAGTTGCCCAGCACCTGACCGACGACCTTGGCGCACTTGCTGTACGAGCCGCCCGGCGACAGGTTGAGGTCGCGCATGGCGTACAAAATGCGGCGGTGCACCGGCTTCAAGCCGTCGCGCACGTCCGGAATCGCGCGGCCGATGATCACGCTCATCGCGTAGTCGAGATACGACGTGCGCATCTCGTCCTGGATGCTGATCGGCTGCTCCTGCGGATGGTTTGGCTCTCTGGGATCGTCTTGCATCGACTTCAGTCCTGTGCGCCTAGCGCACTCTGCGCAGTAGTTGGAAAACGACGACGAGCGCGATCAGGAACGCGATCCAAAGCCACGGCTTTTGCCGCGGCTCGGGCGCAACGACCGACTTCTTGTGTTCCAAAACCAAAAGGCGTGAATCGACGTCGCGCAAGCGCTCGTCGACCTCACGCAAACGTTCGTCCACCGCCGCCAGGCGGTCCTCCAACAGCAGCTCCAGCCGTTCCGCGGGCTTGCCGGCCGAGAGCAGCGTATCGCTCGGCTCGGAAGCGGCGGCGAGCTCGAGCACGGGGGCCGCGCGCGTGCTGCTTTGGGGAGGCGGACCCTCGCTGGCGCTTGTCACGCCGGCCGGTTGCTCGCCGCTCACGCGGGGCGTGTTGGCGGGCCCACTCTGGGGCGCGGGGTCGGTGTCATGCACGTCGCGTACGGGCATCAGAAGAAGTTGCCGATGGTGAATTCGAACTGGGAAGCCTGCTCGTAGGAGAGCGGCTTGAAGGGGTAGCCCCACTCGAAGCGTAGCGGGCCTAGCGGCGAGAACCAACGGAAGCCGAAGCCGTACGACGTGCGCAGGTGCGCAATGCTGGAAAGGCCGTGGAAGCAGGGGCTCGTCTCTTCGTTGACGACGCCCTGGGCCGCCTTGCAGTAATTCTGCTCCAAGTTCCAAGCGTTACCGGCGTCGGTGAACAGCACGCCCTTCAGACC
>JBEQSW010000070.1:0-4927 GCA_040348565.1 Myxococcales bacterium
AGGTCTTGCTGCTACAGGCGGCGCTGCGCGCGCCGCCGTTGCTGCTTTTGGACGATCCGTTCGACGCGCTCGACCGAGCCTCGTACGCGGAGCTGGCCCAGGCGATCGTGCAAGTCTCGAAGGATTTGCCGGTCGTGGTGGTGGGCACGTTCGGCGCGCGCGAGCAGCCGTTTGCGCCCGACTCGCTGCGCCAGGTCGTGGTGTTGGGTCGCCCGCGGTCGAGCTCGGGCACCCCGCCGCCGGTCGAGCTCGGCAGCTGGTACGAGCCGCTCGACCCTGCCGCACCGCTGGTGGAGCTGCGCCATGGCCGCGTGTGCTACGGCGAACAAGTCGTGTTCGACGGGCTCGACTTCCGCGTCGAGGTCGGACAGCACACCTTGATCGAGGGCCCCAACGGCTCCGGCAAATCCACCCTGCTGGACATGCTGACCGGCGACCATCCCCAAGCCTACAGCAACGATTTACACTTGTTCGGCCGGCGGCGCGGCAGCGGTGAAACCGTCTGGGACATCAAGAAGAACGTGGGCGCGGTTTCGGCGCGCCTGCACCGCGACTACCGGGTGGGCGGCAGCGTGGAAGACGTGCTGCTGAGCGGACTGTACGACAGCATCGGCGTGTATCAGCAGCCGGAGCCCAGTCACCGCGCACGAGCGCGGGCCTGGCTCGACTGGCTCGATTTGGGCCTATCTGGCGACGCCACGTTCCGCGAGCTGTCGTTCGGGCAGCAGCGACTGGTGCTGATCGCGCGCGCCGCCATCAAAGTGCCACCCCTGGTCGTGCTGGACGAGCCCACCTCCGGCCTCGACCCCGACAACCGCGCCCGCGCGCTCGAGCTCGTAGAATCCTTGTGCAGCCAGCACAGAAGCACCGTGTTGATGGTCACCCACCGGGCGGACGAGCGGGCCTTCTGGCAAGCCCGTATCGGCGGGGCCATTCTTTCGTTGCCCGGGGCCGGCCGGGGCTAAAAACGCGGCTTTCCGTGACCCAGCCGCGCTGACGAGGCAGGATTGAACCGATGCCCGGGACAGACCAAACGCGAGTCTTGCAGTTTGCTCGCGAGCTGCAGCGTGCGGTGAACTTCTCGGAGATGCTGGAGATCGTGCGCGAGGCGGTGGCCAGCATGACCGGCTACCAGCACGCCTGGCTGGCGTTTCTGGAGCCCAGCCAAACGCACGTGCGGTTGCTGGCGTTCCAGGGCACGGGGGTGAGCTGGGACACCGCGCAGCTGATTCCCATCGCCGGCGACGGGATGATCGCCGAAATCATCAAAGCTACCGCGCCGGTGGTGGTGGAGGACGCCCGCACCGATCCGCGCACCAACAAGGAGATGGTGAAGATTGCGGACAACCGCACCATCATCAACGTGCCGCTGGCACTGTTGGACGTGCCGCTCGGCATGTTGGGGGTCGGCACCTTCGGCGACGAAGGCACGAGGCCGCCGACTCAGGCTCAATTGGATACGCTGATGGCCATGGCCGCCCAGGTCAGCGTGGCGGCGGGACGGCTGCGTTGGCACGAGGAGCGCGCCCGCGCCGAGCGAGAGAAAGCGGAGCTCAGCCGTCAGCTTTACCAAGCCCAGAAGCTCGAGAGCCTGGGACTTTTGGCCGGCGGCGTCGCCCACGACTTCAACAATTTGTTGCAGGTCATCATCGGCAGCGCGCATTTTCTCGAAGGCGACGAGCTCAGCCGGACCCAGCGCGAGGTCGTAGCGGACGTGCTCGAAGCCGCCGACCGGGGCGCCAAGCTCAGCCGACAGCTGTTGGCCATGGGGCGCCGGCAGGCCCAAGTGCTGGAGCCGGTGGACGTGAACGCGCGCTTGGGCGAGCTGCTGCAGCTGCTCCACCGCCTGTTTCCGGCCAGCGTGTGCGTCGAGTTGGTGGCGGGCGCCAACGTGCCCACCGTATTTAGCGACGCCAACCAGTTCGACCAGGTGTTCATGAACTTGAGCGTCAACGCCCGCGACGCCATGCCCGACGGCGGGCACTTGATCATCGAGTCGCAACAGGTTTGGCTCGACGCCGCCTATGTGGCCGCGCACCCGTGGGCCAAGGTGGGCCGCTACGTGTCGATCACGGTGTCGGACACTGGCCTGGGCATGCCGGCCGAGGTGGTCGAACGGATCTTCGAGCCGTTCTTCACCACCAAAGAAGCCAGCGTCGGAACGGGCTTGGGGCTGGCGGTGGCCTACGGCATCGTCCAGCAACACGGCGGCATGATCGAAGCCCAAAGCGAGGTTGGCGTGGGGACCACCCTGAGGGTCTATTTGCCGGCCCACGATCGCAGCTCGTTGCGGCCCATGCCCAAGACCGAAGACAACGGCCAGGGCGGTAGCGAGCGTATTTTGGTGGCGGAAGACAATCCGCAGGTCCGGAGCCTGCTGCGTCGCATTTTGGAACGCGCCGGCTACCGGGTGACCACCGCCGATGACGGCGCACAGGCGGTCGAGATCGTGAAGAACGGCGAGCGCTTCGACGCCATCATCTTGGACGCCATCATGCCCAACGTGAGCGGGCGGGAAGCTTACGAACAGCTACGAAAGCTCGACCCCGAGGCAGCGTTCCTGTTCTCGAGTGGCTACGCGGCCGATCTGTTTCCGAGCAGCGTGCTCACGGAGCTGGGCGTCGAGCTGCTGCAAAAACCCTACGATCCGCCGCTGTTGCTGCGTGTCTTGCGTCGCACGCTGGACGGTCGAAAGCGGCACTAGCCCGCGAGCTTCGAGCGCGACCGGCGTGAGTCGATGTCCTACCTGAGTGCGGCAACGTGCTCCGACCCGCGTTGACGAGAACCGTCACGGACGGCAGACTGCGCTGAATGCGAACCGTCCCGGTGCTGGCTCTGTTGGGGTTGGGGTGGCTTGCGTTCGCCTGCTCGGACGGCAAAGACAAGAGTGAAGTGACCCCGGGCAACGGCAGCGGCGCCGGCGCCAACGGCAGCAGCGGCGGCGCCAACGGTACGGCCGCCGGCACGTCGAACGCGACGGCCGGAACGCTCAACCTGGGCGGCTCCCTAGCCAGCAACGACGCCGGCGCGGGCGGCGACGGCGCAATGCCGGACCTACCCTCGGAAGTGAACGTCATCATCACCGCCGACAACGCCTACGGCTTCGGCTACGGCACCAAGACCAAGCTGGCCAACTACTTTGGCGGCATAGAAAACCCGGATTCGAGCGACATCTTCGATTGCCCAGTGGGCAACGGCCCGGAACAGTACGTGGTGCCGGCCGCCGACGCGAACGCCGGTGGCTATCTGTACATCATCGGCTACGCCGACAAATCCACCACCCAGGGGGTGATCGCCAAGTTCTTCCGCGACGGCGCGACGCCCGTCTATACGGGTGCCGGCAAGTGGGAAGTGTGCGCCACCGGCGAAGACTACGACCCCGGTTCGGGCGGCCCCGATCGCGCCACCATCGATAGCTACATTGCCAAGTGCAACGCGGGCGAGCTGGACCCCGCTACCTCGAGCGTTGGCTGGGTGGACACGACACCGGGCCCCAACGGCCACCTGGCCTTCGGTGAAGACAACAGCACCACGCGCGGCACGCCCATGCCCGGCAACGAGTTTTTGGAGGTGTGTGAGGTGGAGCCGGGCGCCCGTTGGATGTGGTTCGATTGGGAAGCCGACCGCCAAGACAGCAGCCCTTTCATGTGGCCCGGCGGCAGCGCCAACGTGACCAAAGATTTTCTGATCTTTCGCCTGGGCGCCGATCAGATCCCGAGAAAGCCACCCGCTTAGCGCCGGCCTCGGGCGGGCGTGAGCGGCAGCGGACGCCCCGAACGGGCATTCGGCGCTAAGCTCTGCCGCGTGATGCCCAGCCCAGACGTCGAGCCGAGCGCGAGGCCCAGGTGACGGCTGTCCCCCCGCACGGCGTGGACGAGCTGTGGGGCATGGCGGGCGTGGCTTTTCGCTATTTCGACTTTGGCGCGACATTGCTGTGGGCGGCCAGCGGCGCGGTGCTGGCCGCGCGCCGCGGCTACGATTTGACCGGCATTTTCGCGATCGCGTTGGTGTCGGCTTGCGGCGGCGGTTTGCTGCGCGACGCGCTGTTTCTGCAAGCGGGTCCGCCCATCTTGGTTCGTTCCCCCATCTACGTGCTGTTGACGCTGCTCGCGTCGCTGGCAACGTGGCGCTTCGGCGAGCGCCTCCACGGCCGCCTGCCGACCCCGGTCCTGCGCCTGACCGAGCTGGCCGACGCGCTCGGGCTCGGTGCCTTTGCGGTGGTCGGGATGCGGCTAGCCTTGGCCGCGTCCATCAGCGTGGCGGGGGCGATGCTGGTAGGCGTCGTCAACGCCGTCGGCGGTGGCGTGCTGCGCAGCGTGCTCTTGCACCGCACCCCCCGCGTTTTTCAGCCGGGCGAGCTCACCGCGCTGGCGGCCTTCGGCGGCACGCTGCTGTACGCCGCGCTCTCGATGGGGCTGCACGTGGACGAAAACGTGGCCGGTCTTGCCGCCATCGCGCTGGCGGCGGCTACCAACTGGACGTCGCGCCGCTATCGGCTGCAAACCCGCGCCGCTTGGGGCGCGGAAGCCAGACGCCGTCGTCGCGCCCCAGCCGGGCAACGTGAGGCGCCACCGCACGGCGCCTAAGGATTCAACACGTCTTGGGCTGCCAAGCCGCAGCCTGAATCGCAGAAGCTTCTGTAGCGGATCCAGGCCGCCCTGAACGAGCGAGATTTTTTCACAGGGAGGATGGGAGGACGGGAGGACGAGACAGAAGCGAGAATTTTGGGGTACGCGCTGCCGCCAGCGAGTCTGCAGCAGCGTCGGGCTCAGCCCCTCCGGCTTTCTCTCGAGGGAAATATTTTTGGTTTTGGTCCTCCAAAAACAAAAATGCGTTCTCGTCCTCCCGTCCTCCCGTCCTCCCTGTGAAATCCCGAAGGCTCTCGACACGACCCGCCAGGACGGCAGCAGCCCGAGGCGCTCGCTCG
>JBEQSW010000085.1:0-4017 GCA_040348565.1 Myxococcales bacterium
GCCGACGGGCCCAGCCCCGCTTACCCGTTGATTCGAGGGACCGAAGAAGAGCAGGAAGCGTACGTCAACCAAGCGGGTCTGCTCGAGTGGATGCAAGACTCGCGCTACGTCGCCTACTTGGGACAGAATCCTCATGCAATTTACTTGGCGGACGCCTACGGCTGCTCGGGAAGGCGCTTTCGCTTGAGACCCGAGCAGAGCGAGCCCTTCACGTGTAACGGCGTCCACCCGGCGCCGGACGCCCGCCGGTTCGCGTTCTTCTCCGACTACGAGAGCCCAGGCGCCGTGACGAGCGTTTACGTGGCCGGCATCGGCGACGATGGCAGCTGGGGCGAGCCGACGCGCATCAGCGGGTCGGTCAATGTGGGGCTCGCGCAAGAGCTTCGCTTCCTCGGCGGAGACTGGTTGACGTACTACGCGGAAGACGCCGCGCGCCGTGCTGCCCTGTACCTCGCGCCCCGCGACGGTTCGACGCCCGCGCGCCTACTGAGCGATCCGAACGACGCCATTCTCTACTCGGCTTGGATCCCGGACCCGCCGTAACGGCTTGAGCCGCTTGCCCACGTCTGGTGAGGGTTCACTTCGCGCGTCGGCCGCTCGTGAGTCGTTCTAACGGCTCCAGGCGGCCGTCTCCTGCCCGTCGCGTAGGGCCTTTTCCCGAATGGAATTGGACTTACGCGCGTAAACAAATTTCCTCAATGGTTCCGCGCGCCGTCAAACGTTGAGGCTGATACTCCAATCGGTAAGCATTCTCAGCCGGCCGGGTTTCTTACGCGTGTCACTCCTGCGCGGAGTCGAAAGATGCCTACGGCCGTTCGAATTGCTTGAGCCGTGTCGCCCTGATCGCGGAAGACAGCAAAGTCTGTGCGGAGCTCCTGCAACCAGACGCTCGCGATCGCTGCCTCATCGAGCTGGCCGGCCACGGCAAGGCACAAGCTCAACCAGGAAGACCGACGGGCGCACTGCTTGAGGACGTTTTGGCCCCGCATTCGCGACCCCCGCGCGTGCGCGAAGTTGCACCCCGCCGAATTGCGCCCGGCCTGTCTGGCGCACGCCACCCGGCACAAACCCTGATTCACCGTGGCACGCAACGCCTGCCGCGGTGTTCGTGCAGGGCACGGCGGACCAACAAGTCGCGATGACGGCTACGTCATACGTCAGGTTTGTACGTAGCCGTGGAAGCGTCCGTTGCGGAAGGCGCCGAGCAAGCGGGTCGCGGCGTCGGCGCTTTCAATCGGATTGCCTCGGAACCTGAGGAAGTCGGAGAAGCCGGGAAAGTTTTTGGGCAGGGCTTTCATCGACGCAAAACCCATTTGCCATTGGGAGAAATGGCGCTCGTCGATTTTGCGGCGGAGCAAGAGAACCAAGCGATGGTGCCGCTCGTCCTTGGCGATTTTGCCGTACAGCTCTTCGAGCACGTGCTCTTCACCTTCCAGTGCTTGAAGAAACGAGCCCTCGTCGTAGAGCAGCATGCCCGTGACTCCGAGTCGGCTGTTGTTGGTGCGCGCTACCGAGAGCAGCTGCGTGAGCTCCGTCTCCCGGAAGAGGGCGACGGCCGCGCTCGAGTAGACGACCTGGTGCATGACGTGAGAACGGCACGACTTGCCCGCCAATGAAGTAGCGTCTTCGCTCGCCCGTAGCCCTGCTTGCAGTCACAGCAGAATCTCGCGGCCGCGGCTCGCGTTAGCGGCCCGTGCGCTCGCGGTGTTTGCAGCCGGGCCAGCAGCAGGGGCGGCGCTGGCCTTCTTCTAGCTCCTCTTGGGTTCTGCGAATGCGGCGCTCGCGTGTGGTTGCCTGCTTGGCGTCTTCGACCCAGCAGATGAACTCGTTGCGGGCCAAGGGGGTGATGTCCTCCCATTTCGCGAGCGCGGTGGCGTTGGCGCTCAGCGCGCGGCGCAGGTCTTCGGGCAGCTCGTGAATCTGCGCCAAGCCACCCGATACGCGGCTTTTGCTCATGGATGAGAGTAAGAGCGCACGGCCCCCGCCACCGTCAAGCTCGAGTTTCGCAAGTGGCGGGTGGTGGAGCGCTGGACGGGCAGATGGCGCGCGAACCAGGGGCATGAAAGACTCGGCGGCAAGGTTGCAGGTTGGTCGTGGAGCGTCGAGGCACTGCTTTCTGGTTCTGGCTCGCCATCTCGGCCAGCTTCGTGTTGGGCGCGCTGTTTCACGTCCATGCGGCATTGACGCGCTCCGTGCCGGTTTGGCGCCACGTGCTATTCACGGCAATCAATCTGGCAGTTGCTTGGGGGTGTTGGCGACGGCCGCGTTGGTTCATCTGGGCCTTCGGACTGTTGCTGGTGCAACAGCTCTACAGCCACGGGCTCGATCTGGCTCAAGCTTGGCCCCAGCGCATCGACTGGAATTCGGTCGTCGTTTTGATCGGAATGCCCCTGGTGGGGTTAGCGCTGTGGCGTGCGCCGCAACCGTGAACGGCTCCTCGCGACCGTGAGGGTTCACGCGCGCGTTGGCCGAGCGTACATCGCTCGGTTAGTGCTTTTCCCCGCAAGTAGTGCCTTTCCCCGAATGGAATTGGACTTACACGGGTAAACAAATTTCCTCAATGGTTCCGCGCACCGTCCAAGCTCGACGCCGATACTCCAATTGGTAAGCATTCTCATCCGGACTGACCGGGTTCCTTACAAGTGCCAGTACCTGCCAAACGCCGACGCTGGTCGCGAAATCATTCAAGAATTTTCCTTACATTCGTAAGACCGATTTGAAGAGCGAAAACCCACAACCCGCGGCGCTTCGCGGCTTGCGCTACGCCGCTCCGCTACGCCGCTTCCGCTTCCGCTTCCGCTTCCGCTTCGCGGCTTGCGCTTCGCGGTCTGCGCTTCGCGGTCTGCGCTACGCCGCTTGCGCTACGCCGCTCCGCTTCGCGGCTTGCGGTTCGCGGCTTGCGGTTCGCGGCTTGCGCTTCGCGGTCTGCGCTTCGCCGCTACGCTTCGCCGCTGTCTGCTTGGCTGCTCGCGCTTCGCTTCGCGACGTTCGGGCGGCCGATGCGGCCTGGTGCCGATACGTGAGATTCTGCAAGCGAGCTGCATTCTTGGCAGCCCCAGCGTCAAGAGGCTCTTCGCGACAAAGCAGTGGCCTCTGGCGCGGGCGGCGCGTAGCTTCGGCGGTATGGATCGAGGACGGTTGGCGGGCGCGGCGTTCGCTGGCTTGGGTTTGCTGGTTGGTAGCGGGGGTTGTGACGATGCGGCGCTGAAAGAGCGGGTGAGGACGCCGGCGCCGGCTGCCGTTGCGACGGCGAGTGTTGCGCCGACGGTGAACACTGCCGCGAAGCTGGATGCAGCGCCGGCTGCAACGCCGCCGGAGAAGCGCTTGCGTCAGGAGCGCGTCGGGGATCAGCTGGTGATCGACACGAAGGGGAAGTGGGACCGCGACTGTTTGATTCACCGAGCGTGCCCGGTGAAGCCAAGGGTGCTCGACCTTTGTGCGCCCGGGAGCGACGCGCCACTTTGGTCGACGCTTCCGGGCAAAGCGGAGCACTTCACGGACCCGCGCGTGTCCATCAAGGGCCAGCTCGTGCTGGCGGCGAGTTGGTTTTCGAGCGCAGTGGGTTGCAAGGCGGGCGTGTGCTGTAACGGCTTGCGGGTGAACATCGTGCTCGCGGGGCCGCCCTACGATCTCGAGCTGGTCGGGCTTAGCTGCGGCGGCGACGAATCTCGACAATGTTGTCCGTTCAGCGCGCAGGGCGAGGAGGTGATTGCGAGCGGCATCCTCAAGTATGGCAGCGGCCGGCTGTACCTCATTTCGCCGACGCTGTGCCGCACCGGAAACTGACGGGCTCGGAGAAGCACGATGGCTTCGGTCTTCAGAGGTCGATGATCGAACTAGACCTACTGACCTGAGCGACTTCCGGGGCTCGCGGAGCGATGCGCTCAGTCGCGGAAGCTCACGCCGGCCATGTAGGTTTCGACCCAGCCGCGCTTGGAGGGGAGGTAGGCGCCGACGGCGTAGGCGTCGATGCCCCACGAATCGCTGAGCGGTACGTGGATGAGGGGGAGGGGGCGG
>JBEQSW010000092.1:0-15352 GCA_040348565.1 Myxococcales bacterium
TGGCCTTGCTTGCCGAAGAACCGAGCTTGGCCGGCTTGGCCGAAGAGCTGACCGCCGCCGCCGGCGCGCCCGACGACGCCAGCCCCGCGAAGGAGCCGGCATGAACGGCAAAGATCCGCGCGACCCGCGCGAGGCAACCTTGCGCCGGTTGGTGCGCGACGCGCGCGCCGAGCCCGCGCCGGAGCTCGACTGGGCGCGCGTCGAACAGCGGTTGCTGGTGGAAGCGGGACGGCGCGCGGCCCCCGCCAAGCGCTCTGGCTATCCGTACGCCTGGGGCGCGCTAGCCGTCGCGGCGGCGGTCGTGCTGTGGCTGTTCGGCACGCACCCGAGGAACGCGGTGTCCCCGGCGCCCGACGCCAGCATGGAGAGCTCGGGGCCGCTACAACAGTTGGCCGACACGGACGAGGTAGGCACGCGCTACGAAGCCACCACGCGAGAAGTGACGGTGCGTCACGTCGATCGCGCGAAGTGGACGCTCGCCAAGGGCAGCAGCGCGCTGTTGGCAGGCAAGGGCGAAGTCATCCGCGTGCAGCTGGAACGGGGCAGCGTGCTGTCCGAGGTGGTCCCCAATCCGAAGCCGGAAACCTTCGTCGTGGAAGCCGCCGGCGTGCGCGTGGCGGTGCATGGCACCGTGTTCCGCGTCACGCTCGAAGGCGGACGGGTGCTGGTGGACGTGCGCGAAGGTACGGTGGGTGTGGGTCCGCTGGGCGAAACGCCGGCTTTCCTGCTCAAAGCCCAGGCGCACGGCAATTTCGCGGCCGACGGCCGTAGCGGCAGCATCGACGGGCGTTGGGTCAGCGCGGGCCAAGCCCACCCGGCCGGGACGCCAAAACCGCTGCCCGTGCGCAGCGCCAGCGCCAGTGCCAGTGCCAGCGCGAGCGCGCCCGTCACCAGCGGCGGGGCGGCTCCGGTGGCCCCGGTCGCCAGCGCCGAGCTGCCGAGCGAGCCGTCCATCAACGACATCGAAACCGGCATCGCGCGCATCGTCGACAAAACGTCCGACTGCTTCGCGCGCCACACTCAGAGCGCCGACGGTGTTCAGATCACCGTGCACACCGCGCTCAGCTTGCAGATCCTAGCCGACGGCGCCGTCACCAACGTCGACTTCCAGCCCCCGCTGTCACCGGCCGCCGAAGCCTGCGCAGCCGCCAGCATGAAGCAGGTGCGGTTCGCTGCGTCGAAGCAAGGCGCAACGGTGACGCGCATGCTCGAGCTGAAGAAATAGAGCAACGGGTCGACGGCGCTCGCCCGCGCGGCCTCTCACCGATCGCGGCGCAACACCACGGCGCGACCTTGGCCCAGCATCCAGCGAATGCTGTGGTCGTTGTCGAGCTTGAACAGCGCGGTCGACGTCTTGCCATCCTTGGCCGTGAAGGCCAGTCGCACGTCCGACTGGTAAGCGCTCGTGACTTGGTAGCGCCCGGTGCGCGCCTCTTCGGCCGGCACGGCTACGGTCACGGTCGAACCGGCGAACTCGAAGCTGAGCCCGCGAGCCCAGCCCGTGGCCGCCGCCAGCTGCGAATCCTGAAAATTCTCCACCGCCTCGCCGAGCCAGCGCCCCTCGAGCGAACGCTGGACCGGATGACCGCAACCCGTTGAAATTGCAAGGATTGGCAGCAACGAGACCAACGACAGACCAAACGGCCTTTTCATGTACGAAATGGTACGACATCTCCCTACCTCCGCCCCTAATTTGTTGCGAGGCGCTGTCCGGAGCCGAAGAGCGACTGCAGGACCCAGATTTTCTTACAGGGAGGACGGGAGGTGCGGGAGGCCAGATTCGGGGGTTTGAGCTTCGCGAGGGCGCGCGGAAACTGCGCAGTCGCCTTGCGGTTTCGCACGTCTCGAACCAACAAAATTCTCGCCTCCGTCTCGTCCTCCCGTCCTCCCGTCCTCCCTGTGAAAAAATCTCGAGCCGCCCGGCGTGACCACGCGCCGCTACGCGAGCTTCTGCGAATCAGGCTGCAAGTTGGCAGCCCCACGTTCACTTGCAGCAGCGGACGCCGAGGCTGTAGTCGGAGTAGGCGGGCGGGTGGACGGTGATGCGCGCGTCGCAACCGTCGCGGGTGCTGCGCGAGTAGAAACCGCCTTGGAAGGCGCCGCTCGCTTCGTCGACCCACTCGTCCAGGTTGCCGACCATGTCGTAGATGGCGTCGGCGCCCCAGTCGCTGCGACAGCGCGCGGTTTCGCCGGTCTTGCGCAGCAGCGGACCGGCGTCGTCGGACGTCAAGTTGAGGCGAGGATCGAGGTGATTCCTCGAGGCGTCGCCGTACAAGATGACCGAAGGGTGCGAGGCGCGGAACACGTTGCAGACGCCGTCTTGGTACCTGTCTCCGTAGGGAAACTTGGTGGCGTTTTGGCCTTTGCACGCCGTCGTCCACTCGGCGGGCGCGCACAAGCGCTTGCCCGCGTTCTCGCACACCCGCCGGGCCACGACGCCGCTCAGGTAGCCGCTGGGCACCACCGCCGGCAGCGAGCGGGCGCGCGGCTCGAAGTTTTCCGTGAGCGCGAAGTCGGGCGGCGGCGGCAGCCCCGGCGCGCCGCTTTTCGGCGTCACTTGCCGGAACACCCCGTAAACGTGGACCAGCTCGTCGTGCGACGCCGGATAGTACGGAGACAACGCGCGCTCGTGGGCGTCGACCAACGACGCCTCGTAGCGGTCGATGCAAAACTGCCCGCGAATGGACACCATCTCCGGCGGGCAGCCCGAGCTCACGACCGGCGGCGCGCCCGGCAAGAGCGACGGAAGCTCTTGGAGGTGGCCCTGGTTCTGTACCAGGTCGCCACCATCGGGCAGGTACAGCAAGCGCGGCGCCGGCGGGGCAGGCTCGGGCAACACCGCCGAGGCGCTGGAAGCCGGCGAGCGCTTACCCTCGGGCTCTTCGGATTTTCGTGAGCACGCTAAGGCGGCGAGCACCCAGAGCGAGACGACCAGCCACACGTAGCCGACGGTCGCGCGCTCCCCAGCGCTCACTTGCCGCGGTAAACGATCAGCCCGTGAGACAAGTCGTACGGAGACACGGCCACGCGCACTCGGTCGCCCGGCAGCACGCGGATGTGGTGGCGGCGCATGCGTCCGGACAACTGCGCCCGCACGATGGCTCCGCCTTGGTCGACGCGGATGTTGTATTGGCCGCCACCAAGTGCGTCCTGAATGACGCCTTCCATCTCAAGCAGATCGCCCTTACTCATATTTACGACTTGATTCGCTCAGCGCAGGGAGCGGGGCAAACCCCGCGACACCAGGCAAGATTTTTTGGAGCGCGGAAGCTGGCACAATCCCGCAGGTGTTGCAACTTCCCCCAAATTGCAGGGGTTTTGAGCTAGGTTCGGCCGGTGTTTCCGGCGACGTTTTTCGATTTCAACGGCGTTCTCGTCAACGACGAGGTCGTGCACTTCCAGACCTTCCAGGAGGTCCTGGCCGGCCTGGGGGTGACGCTCAGTGAGCACGACTACCTCCACCGCTACCTGGGGTTCGACGACGCCGGGGCATTCCGCGCCATTCTCGAAGACGCCGGCCAGCAGCCGAGCGCAGCGCAGATCGCGGGGCTGATCGAAGCGAAGCGACCGCTGTACATGGCGCGAGCCCGTGCGGCACTGCCGACCTTCGCAGGCGCGGCCGAGCTCGTCACCCGGCGCGCCGCCGCGGGGCCCGCGCTGGTGGTGTCCGGCGCCCTGCGCGATGAAATCGAGCTCGGGCTCGAGGTGCTGGGCGTGCGCTCGTCGATCGTCGCCATCGTGTCGGCTGAGGATACTCAAGCTTGTAAGCCGGACCCGGAGGGATACCTGCTCGGCATCCGCTGGCTAGCCGAGCGTGGGCAAGACGCCATCGCGCGCCGTGGGCTCGTGATCGAAGATTCGCTGGCGGGCGTGGAGGCCGCGAAGGCGGCGGGGCTGCCGTGCATCAGCGTCACGCACACCTATTCGGAGAGCGAGCTGCTCGGCGCCGGTTCCGACGCGGTGGTCACTTCGCTGGCAGGGATCGACGACGCCCTGCTGACGGCGCTTTTTCACAGGCTGTATGGCTGAACGGCGAAGAGCGTTAGGGGCGCTGGTCGCCCTGGCCGCGCTCGGGGTGGGCGCCCCAGCTAGCGCGGCCGCCCCATCGGAGGTCACGGTCACGTTGCCTTACGAGCCTTCTGCCCTCGACGGCGCCGCCATCCGCGGCGTCACCATCGGCCCGATCGAGAGCGCGCTGCACCCCGGGCGCGGCTACGGCAGCCCCGCCTTCGAACGCGGCCTGGACGAAGCGGTCAGGCTCGGTGCGACTTGGATCAGCCTGACACCGTTCGGCCGAGCCTGGGATTTGCAAGCCACCGGGGTCGACAAAACCTTCGAGCTACCGCTGGCCGACAATCAACGGGGGCTGCGCAAAGCCATCAAGCAAGCGCACGCGCGGGGCCTGAAGGTCATGCTGGTACCGCACTTGTGGGTCGAAAGCGGCGGCTGGCGCGGGGAGCTCGACCCGGCGACGGCGGAAGGCTGGCAGCGCTTTGCCGAGAGCTACCGCGCCTACGTGCTGACGTGGGCGCACTTCGCGCAAAGCGCGCGCGTGGACATGCTGGCCGCGGGCGTGGAGCTGCGCAGCTGGCTCACCACCACTCACGCTCCCAGCTTTTTTCCGATTCTGCGGGACATCCGGGCGGCCTATTCGGGGCTTTTGACCTACGCCGCCAACTGGGACGACGTCGACCAAACCGTGATTTTGAGCGAGCTCGACGTGATCGGCATCAACGCCTTCTATCCGCTCACCGAAAAGCCCAACGCCAGCGAGGCCGAGCTGGTCAACGGAGGGCTCGAGGTGGCCAAGAAGGTGAAGGAGCTGGCCGAGCGCTGGCAGAAGCCGGTGATGTTCAACGAGTTCGGCTACACCGCTCGCACCGATCCAGCGCTGCGCCCGTGGGAGTGGCCCGACCGCATGAGCGGCGTGCAGGTAGACGCTCGAGCGCAAGCGGCGGCCTACCGCGGCTTGTTGTTCGGCATGCTGCAAGCGCGCGAGCTGGTGGGCGGCTTCGTGTGGCGGCTGTACGCCGATCCGGACGACCTCTCCCAAGAAGCCGAGTGGGGCTTCTCACCGCGCGGGCGCGCCGCCGAGCTGTACTTGCGCGACGCTTTTTGGGGGCGTTGGGCGAGCGACACGAGCGAGCTTGGGCGAGGTGGTCTGTATCGCGCGCCAGCCCAGATTCCCGGCGTGTTTTGAGTATTGTACGGCGTACCCGTACAATACGGGTCTGAAAATGCAGATAGACGCTACAGCTAGTCTTTGGCATTCATGAGTGGGAAGGCCAGGGAGCGCGACGAGCTCCGACCTTCGCGGAGGAGCGAGCTGCCATGGATGCAAAGGTCATACGGGCTGCGGTGTCGGCTGCGATCAGGGTGACGGTCTCGACGACGTTGATGGGCTGCGGGGCCAGCGTGGTCGCTGAAGCGGGCGGTGCGGGCGGCTCGCCGGTGAGCGGCTCGGCCGGCAACGGAGCGGCGGCCCAGGCGGTGAGCGGAGGCAGCGACCAGCGCGTCGTCACCGATCCGCAAGTATCCGGCGGCGGCGCAACCAGCGACAGCGGCGCAACCAGCGGTGGCGTCGCGACCGGCGCCAGCGCGGCGGCTATGGCGGGAACGGCTACGGAGAGCGATGCGGGCGGCCTGGTCAGCGCGGCGGGCGCGGGCCAAGCCGGAGAGTCGAGCAGCGCCGGCGCGCCTGGCGAGGTGTGCGGCGACGCCGTCGCGGCGTGCCTGACGTTGATCGAGCCGGAGCTGGCGTCCCAGGAGTCGAGCGAAGCGGGCAAGGCTTGCTGCGACACCATCATTTCCGGGCTCGACGACCTGCGCTTGGCCGGCGCGCAGTGCTACGGCGATCTCGACCGGCGCTTCATGAGCTCGGGTGTCCGGCAACGCTGCTGCGCCGATCAGGCAACCTGGATCCACCCCGCGTGTACGCCTTGGGGCCCGCCCGTACCGCCCGAGCTACCGGCAGCGGCGCTGCGCGCGTGGAGCTTGGCGGCGTGACAACGGTGTTGGATCTGCGGGCCCCAGCCCGTGAACGTCTGCCTGTGGTGGCCAAATTGCCGGAGCTACGCCCGGCCGCCATCGCCACGTGGCGCGGCCGCATGGTGAACGAATACCAGTCGGCGGAGGTGTTCGGCGCTCTTGCCGAACAGGCGGAAGGTCTCGGGCTCCCGAGCACGGTGGCTCGGCAGCTGCGCGAGTTCGAAGCCGAGGAGCGACGACATGGCGTGCTATGCGGCAGCGTCGTCGAGGCCCTGGGCGGCCAGGCCCGAGCTGAAGTCGAAACGCCGCGGCGCCTGCCCGCGCACGGCGACGTGCCGAAGGTGGAGGGATTTCTGCGCAACGTATTGAGCGTCTCGTGCCTGAGCGAGACCGTCGCGGTGGCGCTGATCGGCGCCGAGCGTTTGGAGATGCCGGAGAGTCCGTTGCGGGACCTGCTGTCGGGCATCTGGGCCGACGAAGTGGGCCACGCGCGCTTTGGTTGGCGCGTCGCACACGAGCTCGTGCCAATGCTCGACGAAGCCGCGCGCGCGCGGCTTTCGTTGTATTTGCGCATCGCGCTCCGGCACCTCGAGCGGCACGAGCTCGCTCACTTGCCCCTCGGCTCCACGCCTCCGGCGGCCGGGGCGGCCCTGGGGCTGTGCAGTGGCCCCGACGCGCGCGTGCTCTTTTACGAGACGGTGACGAACGCCATCTTGCCCCCGCTCGAAGCGCTAGGCCTGCGCGCGCAAGACGCCTGGGCCGCTCGCCACGAGGCGGACGCCTGGCTCGGGCCGGCTTGATGCGCGCGCGCGTCGTCGCTTGCCGCGCGCGCTAGGGACACCCCTAGTAGCTGTTCTCCGGCAGCTTCACGCCCTGCGGCAAGTCGAGGGGCGGGGCTTGTACCGCGCCCTCACCGCCTTCCAAGTACGCGTAGCGCGCGACGTTGGACAACACGCGTGCCACGTAGCCGCGCGTCTCTTCGTACGGAATGCGCGCCACGAACAGATCCAGCGGTAGCTTTTCGCCGCCCGAAAGCCAGCGACCGACGGCTTGCGGCCCGGCGTTGTAGGCCGCCAGCGCCAACGGCACGCTGCCTTGAAAAGTGTCGATCAATTTCCGAAGGTAGGCGGAGCCGAGGCGCACGTTGGTGTGGGCGCGGGTTAAGCCGTCGGGGTCGACCTTTTCTCCCAGCTCGTCTGCCACTCGGTCGGCAGTGGCTGGCATCAGCTGCAACAAGCCGACGGCGCCCACCGGCGAGCGCACCGCTGGACGAAAGCCGCTCTCTTGCCGCATCACCGCCCACAAAAGGCCGCGAGGCAGCAGCCGTTCGCGCTCCGCGCGCGTCACCACGTCGGCGTAGGGGCGCGGGTAAACGCAGTCCCACATCCAACGCGAGCGTGGGCCCGGGGCACGGTCGAGGCCGGCGCGCGTGGCGGCGTCTTGCCCGACTGCGTAGCGACGGTCGGCCACCTCGAGCAAGCCGTACAGCTCGCACAGCGCCTCGCCGGAACGCGGCGCGTGGCTGCGCGCCAACCGCCGCTCTTGCGCGGCGAGCGCCAGCGCGGCGTCGTTTTCGAGGCCCAAGCGATGCAACAGAGCGGCGTCGGCGGGCAGCTTCAGCTCGAGCGGGCTGGGGGTGGCGCCGCTGGCGGCGGGCTCGAGCCAAGCCGGGAGATCACTGCCCAAGGCGCGCAGCCGCGACGCGGCGACGAGCGCCGGAAACGTGAGCGGGAACTTGCTGACCACGTCCTTGAACGCGGTCACGGCTTCGTCGCGCTTGCCGGTGGTGAGCAGCGCCACCGCCAAAAGCTCGCGCAGCTGAGCGTCGAAGCGCGCATCTTTGGTGCGCGTGATCAGCCGGTTCAACAGCGGCAGTGAGTCGGCGGCTTGGCCACCCGCCAACAGCGCGACGGCGCGCTCGTAGCTGGCGTCGTCGAAGAAGCGGGCTTTGCCCCCACGCTTTTGCAGGTATTGCGCGTACGCGCTGGCGGCTTTGTCGAAGGTACCGGCCGCCAAAAAAATGCGCGCGATGGCCAGCTCGGCCTGCTCGGCCCACGGGGTCGTGCCGAAGCGCTGCATCACCAGACGATAGCCGGCCTCGGCGCCGCGGTCGTCCTGGGCGCGCGCGCGCGAACGAGCGACGTAAAACAGCTCTTTGGCGACGTCTTCGGTGCCCAGGCGGCCGGCTTCGTCGAAGAACTTTTCGGCGGCCGCGTAGTCAGAGCGAGCGTTGAAAAGCGCCATGCCGCGCAGGGACGCGAGCACGCCGGGGCGCGTGATGCGCGCCGCAACCGGCTCGATGAACGACAGCTCCGACTCGAGATCACTGACGCGCCCGGCGCCGGCCAGCGCGCGGGCCCGCGCGAGCCTGTCCGTCGCTGACAGCGGCGATTTGTCGCCCAACTGAGCTAGCTTGGCGACGGCGGTCTTGGCTTCCTCCGACAGCGGCGCTTCGACCGCCACGAAGCGAAAGTCGCCCGCCCACAGCGGCTGCCGGCCCAGCTTTTCGGCGGCCAAGCCGCGCGCGTGCCGCAGCAAGACTTCGCGCTCTTTGGTGCCACGGCCTTTACCGAGCCCCGAAAGTCCGCGCTCGGCCACCTTGATGGCGCGCTCCGGATCACCGGCGTCGAGCCAGGCCTTGGAGGCGGTGGCCAACGATTGCGGATCGCCCCGCGATTCTAGCAACTGGGCCGCGTCCGCAGGCGGCCCCGCCATCAACAACACCCGCCCGCGCAGGTCTGCGACTTGGAACGCGAGCGCGGGCAAGGACTGCTCGAGCCCGACTAGCAGCGGCAGGGCAGCGGCGGCCTGTCCGAGCTCCAAACGCGTGCGCGCCCAAGCGAAGCGCACCTCGGCGCTGTGCTGCGCGTCGGGGGGCAGCGCCGAAAAGGCTCGCTCCGCCTCTTTGTAGCGCTGGCCGCGGAGGGCCTCGGCCCAGGGCGGTGGCGGCTCGGCGGGCGGAGGGTCGCTGGCCTTGGCGCCCGCTCCAGCGCTGGCGCTGCGCAGCAGGGCGGGCGTGGCTTTGAAAGGTCCGTCGGGTTGGCTTTGACAGCCGAAGGCGGCGACGAGCCACCAGCCGGCGGCCGTGAAGAAATAGCGCCTGGGCTTGCCTACCAGCCCCATCGGTACTCGGCTCGCAGCAGCGCGTCGAAGGTGCTGGCGCTCGAGCGACCGAGCGCTTCGTCGAAGCGCAACGTGACGCCGACCCCGAATTTGCGCGTGAATGCGTAGTCGAGACCGAGACCGAGGCCGAGCGCCAGATCATTGCGCTTGAAAGTCGACGTGGCGGGCGGGGTATCGAGGAACGTCAGGTACCCGACGTACACACCCGCCCAGGGCACCCAACGCAAGACGTCCAGCTTGTAGGCGACGCCGGCCATGGCCGAGAGCGCGTTGGGGTTCTGCTCGCTACCGACGTGGTAGCCGCGTGCGGTCAGCTCGACCCTGGCGTCGAACACGTCCGAAAGCCCGTACGCGGCGTAGGCCGCGAGCGCAGGACTGAGAGCGAGGCCGTTGCCGTTGGCGACGCCCGCCCCGGCCCCCAGGTGCCACTCGCGCTCGAAGGCCCGCGACGGACGGCAGGCGAAGGAGAGCCCGAGCGCCAACCCGAGTCCGACAACCAACGCCGCGCGCCTCATGCCGCTCCCTTACAGCATATTCACCGGGTCCACGTCGATAGCGACGCGCACCTGCCGATCCGAAGGCGCCCGCGCCACCGCGAGCAGGGCGGCACGCAGGGCCGCGCGGTCGTTCGAGCGCACCAGAAAGCGGTAGCGGTAGCGATTGCGCAGGCGCAAAAGCGGCGCCGGCGCCGGCCCCAGCACTTCGGCCCCCTGCCCTTCTTTGCGCGCCAAACGCGCCAATCGCTCCGCGGCGCCTTGGGCATGAGTCTCTTGCACGGCGTCGACCCGCACCAGCGCCAGCCGCGAAAAAGGCGGGTAGTTGAGCTCCTGACGCAACAGCATCTCCTGCTCGATGAAGCCCGTCACGTCGTGCGACGCCGCGAACGCCACCGCTGGATGGTCGGGGGTGCGGGTCTGGATCAGCACCTTGCCCTTCACGTCGCCGCGTCCGGCGCGGCCCGCCACCTGCACCAACAAGTGAAAGCTGCGCTCGGCGGCGCGAAAGTCGGGCATGGACAGGGCGGCGTCGGCGTTGAGCACGCCCACCAGCGTCACGTTGGGCAGATCGTGGCCCTTGGTGACCATCTGCGTGCCCACCAAGATGTCGATTTCGCCGTCGCGCATCCGCGTCAAGACCTTCTCGCTCTTGATGCCGGCGGCCACGTCACGATCGAGCCGGGCGATGCGGGCCTGTGGAAAGCGCTCGGCGAGCAAGCTTTCGATGCGCTCGGTGCCGGCGCCTTCTTCGCCCAGCTCGGCGGCGTTGCACTTTTGGCAGCGGTCGGGCACCCGCGTCGTGTAGTCGCAATAGTGGCAGACCATTTCCGAGCGGCGCGCGCGGTGCAGCGTGAGGCTGACCGAGCAGTGCGGGCACTCGGCGATGTGGCCGCACGACTCGCAGATGAGGCTCGGCGCGAAGCCGCGCCGATTCAGGAACAGAATCGCCTGGCGCTTGTCGCGCAACACGTCTTCCAGGGCCCGCACCAGCGGCAAGCTCAGCAGCTTTTCACCGGCGATGCCCGAGCCCACACGTCGAATGTCCACCACCTCGACGCTCGGCAAAATCGACGCGGTGCGAGCACGCGACGGTAGCCGCAGGTGGAGCAGCCGCCCTTCCCGCACCAGCGCGACGCTGGCGAGCGATGGCGTGGCCGAGCCGAGCACGCACACCGCGCCGGCGCGGTGCGCACGCAACAGAGCCGTGTCGCGCGCGTGGTAGCGCACGCCCTCTTCTTGCTTGAACGAGCCGTCGTGCTCTTCGTCCACGCAAATCAGACCGAGCTGCGACACCGGCGCGAACAAAGCCGAGCGAGCGCCCACGGCGATGCGCAGCTCACCCTGGCGCAAACCGCGCCACATGCGCTGCCGCTCGCCGTCGCTGAGCGCGCTGTGCATCACCGCGATTTGGTCGCCCAACCTGGCTCTAAACCGTCCCACCAGCTGGGGCGTGAGCGCGATCTCGGGCACCAGCACGATGGCGCTCTTGCCCAGCGCCAAAGCACGCTTGGCCGCGCGCAAATACACTTCTGTCTTGCCCGAAGCCGTCACGCCTTCGAGCAAAAACTGAGCGCGCTCGCCGGCTTCCAGCTTTTGCTCGATCGCGGCCACCGCCGCCGCCTGTTCGACGTTCAGCTCCGGCGGGACGTCGGGAGTCACGGGCGCGCCCAGCAACAAATCGGCGGGCGGCTCACGCTTTTCCATCGTCACGAAGCCCAGCTCCGCCAGCCGCTTGAGCGCCGCGCGCGCTCCGGGCACACGCTTTTCGAGCTCCGCGACCGGCAAGTCTCCGTCACCCAGCGCGTCCAACACTTGCTGTGCCTTGCCGCGAGGTACCGCGGCGAGCGGCCGCTGCGCAGCGAGCGCGACGAATTGCACCCAACGCCCGACGACCTTGGCCGGCACTTTCCCGAGCTTGCCCTGGGTCGCCTTCAACAACTCGGCCGCGGTGCGCTCGACCGCCGGCAACGACAGCTCGATGGCGCCGCCGATGGGCGCCACGTAATAGCGCGCCAGCTCTTGCAAGAAGCTGAGCAGCTCTTCGGGCAACACCGGCTCGGCGTCGACGACCGCCACGATCGGCTTCATGCGCTCGACCGGGATGTCGGGTACGCGCTCCGCCACGTCCAGCACGACACCCAGCACCTTGCGCCGCCCGAGCTCGCACAGCACGCGCGCGCCTCGCTGTACCCGACCACGCAGCTCCGGAGGCACCAGATAACTGAAGGCTTGCCCGAGCGGGGCGGGAACGGCCAAGCGCGCCTGCCAAACCGGCACCGGTGCGATAGCGGGCGCGCCAACGGTTGCGGTATCGGGCTCGTTCATCGAATGAAGTACGCAGTAAGAGCCGCCGTGATCAGCGCGACGACGACCCAAACCCACGGCGAAGACACCGCCGGCTCGGGTCGCTTCGGCTTCGGGCGGCGGGCTCCGCGCTCGACCATGGCCTCCAGCGACGGCGGCGGGGGTGACATGCGCGGCACTTCCACGGCCTCCGGCGCGTCACCGGGAGTCAGGCTGGGCGGCGGACGTACGGCACCCCGGGCTCGCGGAGGCATGTCGTCGTTTTCGCCTGGCACGAGCGAACGATCCCAGCGCAACCGGGGAGGGTCAAGCGCCGTTACCCCTCGCGCTCCAAGTAGTGCCCGAAGTGCGGCGCGGTCGGCCCCGGCTCTCGACCGCTCAGGTAGCGGAACAGCGCCAAGCGATTCATGGTCTCGATGCGAGCATCCACGCCGTGCCAAGGCTCGCTTTGGTCCAAGATGCGCCAGACTTCCGGGTCGTCGAGGTCGGCCACGTCCCAGTGGCGGTGCTGCGGGCCGCGGGGCTGTAGGCGCACTTTGAACATGGTGCGGCGCAGGCCAGAGCGGTTGCTGCGACCGCTGTGCCAAAGGTTGTGGTGCCACACCACCACCGTGCCTGCCGGGCAGACGATCTGCTCCTGCCCCACGATGTTTTGGTAGCGCATGATGTCGCGCTCGTTGACGCGACGCAGGTGAGAGCCGGGCACGATCAGCGTGCCTCCCATCTCGAGCGTCGTTTCTTGGGGAAAGATCGAGATCTGGAGATCGAACGCGAACCTTCGGCCATCGTAGATGGCGTCTTGATGGAGATCGTCGCCGACACGCCAGGCCGGAGCGTTTTCGTGCGGGTAGTGATGGTCGTAGATGGGCTCGGGGCCGAGCAAGCTGGTCACCACGCCGCGCAGCGGAGAATCGCGAAAAATACCGGCGATGGCTGGGGCCTTCGGCCAAGCTTCGCGCAGCGGAATTCCGTACTCGCACCCCTGCCAGTGGTCGCCACTCGCCACCTCCGCCAGCAGGCCTGCGCAAGCCGCCTCGTCGAGCAGGCGGTCGAAGCGCAAGAAGCCTCGCGCGACGAAGAGAGCCAGCTGCTTGCTGGTCAAAAGCTCGCTCATCTCACAACCTCCACCATCTGCTCGAGCACGGTCTCGAAGCGCAAGTAGCTCAGCTGCTGGGCCGCTCCTGGATCGACCGCCTGCAGGACCGGCAATTGAATCACCCGCCAACCGTCGCGCATGGCGCCGAGCACGCTCGGGTAGAGCGGCGGCTGGGGCTCGCCGCTGGCCTCGAAATCGTACTGACCCGTGCCATCGTAAAGAGACCAGCCGATCACTCGACTGGTGAGGCTGGAGTCCGCGGAGTAGAGAATGAGAAGCTTCTGCCTTTGCATCGTGGCCTCGGTGGGCGCGCAGTTTGCCGCCCGTGCCCACCGCTTGCAACGCTACGGCGGAGTGGGGCAGCCCTCGCTCGGCGGTGCCAAATCTGCGCAGCGGTTGCGCGGGGCAAGCACCCACGTGCAGTAGTCCAAGAAGACGACGCCGCTCAGGCTGCGGAACGCCGTCGGAAATGCGAAGTGTGGCGCCTTGCCGGGGGCACGCGGCCCGCCTTCGCTCAGGTCGAAATAGTAGAGGCGCGAGTGCGCTTCCAACCCCGTCTCCGCCAATCGAATCACTCCGAACGGGAACACAGCGTCGCCGTCGTCCTCGTCTCGCTGCGCCGAAACGTCGTCGAGCCGCACCAGCGCCCCGCCCCAGTCGCGCAGCAGCTGCGCGTCCGTCCCCGCCGCCAAGCGATCGGCGAGCTCTCGATCCAACCGCGCGGCTTCGGGCACCGCCGTTGCAGCTCCGCGGCGCGCCGGACACGCCGCGTCGATGCGCAGTTGCTGAGCCGGAGCCGTACCGGTGCACGCCGCGGGCACATACTCGTCCAGTCGCCCTTCCACCTCCAGCGAATCGCCCGGCCCGAGATCGTCGGGCAAACCGTCCGAGCCCGGCGCACAACTCTCACCGTCTGCGTGTGACGCGCCGTAAGAAACCAAAAACAGGCCCGAGCCGGCGCCGGAGCGGCCCGGCTCCGCCGCGAACGCGCCCCACAAGCAACTGCCCGATTTCGCCTCGGAAACCAGGAATTTCTGCGAGCTTGCCACCAGCGGGCCCACCGCGACCGGCAGCGTGCCGCGCACCCGCCCGGAGTGGATCTCGTCGAGCGTTACCCTTTCGGCGCCGCAGCCTTCGGCGCCGCCGACCTCGCCCGGCTCGCTGGCGTCACCGCTGTCTCCGGCGGCTGCAAGCGGAGTGGCGCGCGTCGCATCGACAGCAGCGGCAATCGCGCCGCCTCTACTTGTCGGCTGAGTCTCGGACGCGGGCGGCGCGCCCCCTTCCCCGCTCGCGAGGTCGTCCTGTCCCTCGCTCGGCCAGGCGCTGACCGACGCTCCCCGACAGGCACCGACCAGCACCACCACCCCCAACCAAAGTCGCCGCATGCCGACCCTTCGGTCAGGGCCGCGCGCGGTTGCTGAAAAAGAAAGAGGCGTAAGCTTCGACGCTCACGCCTCTTCGTTCACGCCCCAACCAGCTTCAAGGAGCTTTTTCGAGACCGAAGCCGTCGTGCAGCGCGCGCACCGCCAGCTCCGTGTACTTGGCGGCGATGATGCAGCTGATTTTGATCTCGCTGGTGCTGATGCCCATGATGTTGATGCCTTCTCCGGCCAAAATGCCGAAGGTCTTGGCGGCAACGCCAGCGTGCGAGCGCATGCCCAAGCCGACGATCGACACCTTGGCGATTTCCGGATCGTATTCGACCTGGCCACCACCGAGCTCTTTCACGGTGCTCTCGATCAGCTGTTTGACGCGCGCCAAATCGGTCTTGGCGACCGTGAACGTGACGTCGGTCGAGCTGCCGCCGCCGCGCGACGGGCTCTGGATGATCATGTCGACCGAGACGTTCTGCTCGGCGAGCAAGCCGAAGATCTTGGCCACGATGCCGGGCCGATCGGGCATGCCGACCAGCTGCACTTTGGCTTCGCCCTTGTCGTAGGCCACGCCGGAAACGACGACCGATTCCAAACCTTCTTCGGATGCAACCATGGTCCCTGTAGTGTCGGTGAAAGAGGAGCGCACGTGCACGGGAACGCCGTACTTCATGGCCACCTCGACTGAGCGAATTTGCAGCACCTTGGCGCCGAGCGAAGCCAGCTCCAGCATCTCTTCGAAGCTGATGCGCTCGATCTTGCGCGCCTTGGGGCAGATGTTCGGGTCGGTCGTGTAAACGCCGTCCACGTCGGTATAAATCTCGCAAACGTCGGCTTTGATGGCCGCCGCGATGGCCACCGCCGTCGTGTCGGAGCCCCCGCGCCCGAGCGTCGTGATGTTGCCACCGGGCTCGATGCCCTGAAAGCCGGCCACGACCGCGATGTAGCCGCCTTCGACGGCGCCGCGCATC
>JBEQSW010000102.1:0-20633 GCA_040348565.1 Myxococcales bacterium
TTGTAGCCGAGGCTCGTGAAAGCGCCCGACACCAAGTAGTCGTGGGCCATGGTCAGGCCGCCGATGAGCAACGTGATGCCCGGCTTCTCGGACTTGGTGAACTGAAGGTTCGCCATGTCTTCGAGCCAGCGCTTCTCGATCTCGAGCCCGAGCTTCTCGCGCTCGGCGTCCTCGAACTTCTTCAGCTCGGCGTCGATGTCGAGCATGACGTCCTGGCCGACGAGGGGCAGGCTCTTCTTCTTCGCACAATTTCCGAGGTCGATCTGCTGGGTCATGTTGGCTCCCTGTCCTGACACGGGCGTCAGTGTACTCCCGCTTGTGACCCTGAAAGCAAGCATTCCAGCGATATTTCTGCGGTGACACGCGTGTCAGTGGACCTTCCTGGTGGGGTGCCCCCCTCGGCCGAAGCGAGTTCGGCCGAGCCTCCCGCCTGCGTCTGAAGAAACCCCGGAAATTGCCGGGAGTGGGCCCAGGCTTGGGGAGGCTTGGGGCGGGGGCCGGCCCCGGGCTATCCTGGCGGGAATGGCCGTTGGGGCACCGCAGCAGATTCTGTCCGGCAAGTACCGTTTGGAGCGTGAGCTGGGGCGAGGCGGCATGGGCTCGGTCTGGCTGGCGCAGCACCTGACGCTGCGCTCGCCGGTGGCCATCAAGCTGATTGACCCCGAGATCGCCACCAACCACGAGGCCTTGTCGCGCTTCCTGCGCGAGGCTCAGGCCGCAGCGTCGCTGCGCAGCCCGCACGTGGTGCAAATCTTGGATCACGGTGTGGACGAAGGCGTCCCGTTCATCGTGATGGAGCTGCTGGACGGGGAGTCGCTGGCGTCACGGCTCCAGCGCTTGCGGCGTCTGTCCCCGCCCGATACGGCGCACCTGCTGACGCAGGTCGCGCGAGCCATGACCAAGGCGCACGAAGCCGGCATCGTTCACCGCGATCTGAAGCCGGACAACATCTTCATCGTGAAGAACGACGAAGAAGAGATCGCCAAGGTGCTGGACTTCGGCGTCGCCAAGTCGCACGCCCACGGCGTCGGGGCCGTCTCCAGCGCGACCCGCACGGGCTCGGTGTTGGGCACGCCTTACTACATGAGCCCAGAGCAGGCGGAGGGCGCCAAATCGGTCGATCATCGCACCGATATTTGGGCCATGGGCGTCATCGCCTGGGAATGTCTGCTCGGCGCCCGGCCGTTCGAGGCCGAAACGTTGGGTGGGCTGCTGCTGGCCATTTGCGCGCGCGAGCTACCGGTACCGTCGCGCGTCGGCGCGGTGCCGGCGGGCTTCGACGCCTGGTTTGCGCGCGCTTGTTCGCGCGACATCAGCCAGCGCTTTGCCACCGCCAAAGAGGCGGCGCTGGAGCTACGCAACGTGTGCGCCGGCCAGATGATGGCCGGCAACTACGCGGCCGGCCCTGCATCGGGGCCGATGTCCGGGCGCGCGGTGCAGGCGGCGTCGTTGCCGTTGGCTTCCACTACGGCGCATCTGAGCCTGTCGGCGTCGAGCCCGAGCTCGAAGAAGTCGGCGGCACCTTGGGTGCTGCTGGGCGTGCTGGGGGTGGGCGCACTAGGGGCCGGCGCGTTCTTCGCGTTGCGCGGCGGCGAGCACCCCGAAGCTGCCGCCAGCGCGGCTTCGCCGGCAGCGGCCGCTCCCGCTCCTCCGTCTGCGCCACCGGCTGCGGCCACCGTCGCGGCAGAGCCGGCAAAACCGACCACCGACGCTGCGCCGGTGGCGAGCGCCGTTCCGGTCGCCAGCGTCGCGCCGCCTGCGCCTGCGCCCGCCCTTCGTGTCCCCGCGCGCGTCAAAGCTCACGGGCCGACGGTTGCGGCCGAGAAGCCCAAGCCTGCTGCCGCTGCTCCCGTGGCGCCCGCGCCGGCGACACCCGCCGTTACCGCTACCGCCAAACCGCGCGTCAACCTCGGCATCTGAAGCCGCGCCTCAAAAGGGCTCGAAGCAGTCGAAGTTGTGCTGCTCGGCGATGCGGCCGTCGGCGATGCGAAAGAACACGCCGCAGTGAGCGGTCATCATGTCGCCGGCCGCGAGCTTGCCGAGCGGCACCCGCAGCTCGCCGGTCCAGGTCAGCTCCACGGCCACGCGCTCGCCCTCGACGAGCGCGTTGTTGACGTCGAAGCGCTGGTTTTGAATCACGGTGCGCCCCTTGCGGCTACCGGCCAGAGTCTGCTCGAGCCCGCGCTCGGCGCCCTGCTCGACCAGGCGATTGGGAAATTCGCGCTGACGAAAGCCGGGCGCGAAGAAGCCGGCCAGCGTGGCTTCGTCGGCACCTTGCTCGAGCGCGCGAAGGTAGCCGAGCACGACCTGCAATTGGGGTGGGGAAGAAGTGGCGTCGGACATTGCACAACCATAGTTGTGCAATGTAGGTTGTGCAAGTGCCTGTCGTAGCCGCCGCCTTGCCCGTGGATTTTCGAGAGCTTGCCCTGACCCACCTGGCGCACTTCGTCGGTGTGTTCGCCAACCAGCAGGTGCTGGCGGACATGCAGCGTGCCGGCTACGGAGACCTTCGGGAGGCCCATGGCTTTTTGGTACAGCACTTGCTGCGCGGGCCCCACAGCGTGGGCGAGCTAGCCAAGCTGCTGGGGGTCACGCAACAGGCCGTGTCCAAGACGGTGGCGGAGCTGGTGCGCGCCGGCTACCTCGAAATTCAAGCCGGAGACGACGCGCGCGTGCGGCTGGTGCGCCTGGCTGAGCGCGGTCACGCCGCCGTGCTGGCCTCGCGCCGCATCCGTGAACGGCTGGAGCAACGCTTGCTGAAAGCGCTGGGAGAAAAGCGGGCTCGCGCGTTGCGTCTGGCGCTGACCGACGCGCTTCAGGAGCTGGGCGGAGCGCCGGCGGTGAAAGGACGCCGCGTACCGCTCGTCGGCGGCTTGCCGTCGCCCCGGCTTGCCCGACGTTCGAGGTCTGGCTAGATAAGGCCCGCTTTGGCCACTGCCCACCCCGTCACGATGGCCGTCCGCGTGCTGCGGCAGCATCAGGTGCCGTTCGAGCCTCACCTCTACACTTGGGAGCCGCGCGGCGGCACGCGCGCGTCGGCCGAGCATTTGCACGTCGACGAGCACGTCGTGATCAAGACGCTGATCTTCGAAGACGAGAAGAAGCAGCCGTTGTGCATCTTGATGCACGGCGACAAAGAGGTGTCGGCCAAGAACCTGGCGCGCACGCTGGGCAAGAAGACCGTCGCCCCCTGCGTACCCGACGTCGCCGATCGCCACTCCGGCTACCAGGTGGGCGGCACGTCACCGTTCGGCTTGAAGCGCGCCATGCCCATCTACGTCGAGCAAACCATCCTCGACCTACCGCTCATCTACATCAACGGCGGCGCCCGCGGCTTCCTCGTCGCCATCTCCCCAACGGACCTGTCGCGAGTCCTGAAACCAACGTCGGTCCAAGTCGCGGTTTAGGACCCAGATTTTTTCACAGGAGATCGGGAGATCGGGAGTCGAGCAGGGTGGGGTGCAAATCCGAATTGGCGCTCGCATCGCGTCGAGCGGAGCCATTACGCCGCCGCCACGATGCGACGCGGGCGCCGATGCAACTCGGCGCCCAAATTCAGGGCTCCCGATCTCCCGATCTCCCTGTGAAAAAATCTGGGAGACGTACGGAGCTACTCCGCTGCTGTTACGGCGTCGCTAGGCGCGGTCGTGGCGTTTTCGATGGGGACGATGCTGCCGTCGGCGGCTTTTTTGCCGAGGCGGACGGTGCCTTTGGGTAGCTCGACTTCGGCGGCGCGGCGCGTCTCGTAGCTCATGATGCGCTCCGAGGTTTCGGCGATGGCTTTTTCGAGGGCCGCGTCTTGCTGCTTGGTGCTGGCCAGCTGCTGTTGCTTCAGCTGCAGCAGCTCGAGCCGCTTGCGATCCACGGTCTCGGCCAGTGAGCGCTTCTTGCTGGCTTGGTCTTCCAGGCGTTCGTGCTGCAACAACAGCGAGTGCGCGTAGGTCTTGACGCGGATTTTGATCGAGCCGCCCGGCTTGTTCGCGTCCAAGTCGTGCAGCGCGGCCGCCGGCGTCTTGGACGTCTGCAAGATGGCGTCGATCATGCCGTAGGTAGGCGCGTCGTGGCCGCACTTGAAGCTCGAAAGATCGAGCACGGCGACGTTGGGATGGTGAGCCGCGAAGTTGGCCGCCCACACCTTCTGCGAGCTGTTCACCGAGTAGTTCTCGGGCCAGACGTGGTTGATGGTGAGCGGGCTCTTGATCGTCCCGTTCTGCAGCTCTTCCTTGAAGTAGCGGTCGAGGTAGTCGCGCGTCTTCGGGATCGAGCGGATGCTGAGGATCGGGTAGCCCAGCACCTGGAACTCGTCCGGAATGCCGTGATTGAGCCCGGGATCGGCGTGGTACGGGCGGTTCAGCACCAAGATCGCGATGCGATCTTCGGCCTCCACCGTCTCCAGAATCGCCCGGCCCTTGTCCTGCAGATCTAGGTCGAAGGCATCGAGCGCCTTCATGCCTTCGCGGCAGGCGTGATCGTTCTCGTCGATGGTGATGCCCAGGCGCTCGCCGAACGTCTCGAACATGCGCTGCGCCAGCAAGATGGGCTCGGCGAACGACAGCGCCGGCGCCAAGTACTCGATGCCGCGCTCCTTGAAGAAGTCGACCTCTTTGGTGAAGGCGGCCTTCATCACGTCGGGCGTGCCGGCCACGATCGGACAAGACGTGTTGTCCTGCGTGTCTTCCACGAAGTTGTTCACGTGGGTGAGGATCGGGAAGAAGATGTAGTGGAGCGGGCGCTTCCGCTCCGGCTCGTGCTTGTGGAACAGCAGGTTGTGGATGTGGGCCTGCGCGCCCTTGCTGGGGAAGCACGGATCGATCGAGCCGTATTTACCGCCTTCGACCCACATCTCTTCGCTCATGGCGTCGCTGAACACCACGTTCGAGCGGCCGAAGCCCAACGCCTCGAAATAGGTGCGGATGAACGGCGCCGTCGAATAGATGTTGAGCACGCGCGGGATGCCGACGCGCAGCGATTTACGGCGTTTCATCGCCTCTTCGCTGGAGCGCTTGAACGGCCGCGTGATCTCTTCGCGCTTGATGCGAAACAAGCCTTTGGTGACCAGCACGTCTTTGACGGGCGTGCCGGCTTCGGGCAGCGGCGCTTGATCGTACTGGTGCACGAAAGCGCGCTCGGCCTCGTACGTGACCAAGTTGGGGAAGGCGGCGGCCGTCTTCTTGCGCTCGGCCATCAAGGACAGCATCGCTTCCTTGCTCTCGACGGTGCCCTTCTCGCAAGAGAAGCCCGAGATGTAGCGGGCGGTCGAGCCGTCTTGTCGCTTGGTGTCGATGAAGGTGCGCTTGCACTCGTTCGGACAGAAGTGACACACGGTCTCTTCGTCGTTCTTCGTCATGTACTCGAGGTCGAGCGTGGCCTTGATACCGATGAAGCGGCTCTTGCCCGTGCGCTTGTAGCGACGCAGGGTCTCGATGGCGGCGCCGATCGCTCCGGCTTCGCCGGTGTGCGGGTGCACGAACACCTGGGCGCCCGGTACGCGCTGCTTGATGTAGTCGACCTGGGCTTTGACGGCGGCCAAGTTGTACTGCGTGCCGCCTTGCAGCACGAACTTGGTGCCGAGCGACGCCAAGCGCGGAATTTGGACCACGTACTGCCAGACGTTCTTGGGCAGCACCTGGGCGAGGCCAGCCAGCAGCTCTTCCTTCTGGTAGCCCTCCTTCTGGAAATTCACGCGGTCCGAATCCAGGAACACCGCGCAGCCGTAAGAAAACTTCGGCGCGAGCTCCGCTTTGAAGGCGTTCTCGGCGTACTCGGTGACGGGGATACCGAACTGATCGGCCATCGCCTGCAGCAGCATGCCGTTGCCGGCGCTGCACGAGTTGGACAGCTTGAAGTTCTGGATGTCGCCGTTCTTCATGAACAGGACCTTGATGTCCTGCCCGCCGATGTCGCAGATGACGTCGATGTCGCCGAAGAAGTGCACGGCGCTCATCATGTGCGCCACCGTCTCGACGATGTTCACGTCGCTGAGCACGCACTCGTCCAGCACGTCGGCGGCGTAGCCGGTCGCACCGAAGCCCAAGATTTCGAGCGTCGCGCCTTGGCTCTCGACGTCCTCTTGGATCTTGGTGAGCAGCTCTTTGGTGTCTTGGATCGGGTTGCCCTTGGACAGCTGATACGCCTTGAGCAGGATCTCGCCGTCTTCGCCGATCACGACCGCCTTGGACGAGGTCGAGCCGCCGTCCATGCCGATCACGCCGCGCACGACCTGGCCGGGCTCGAACTTCGCCTTCTTGAACTTGGGGATCGAGTAGGCCTCGATGAACTGCGCCGTCTCTTGCTCGGCGGCGGAGAGGGGCGGACCCGCCTGCTCACCCAAGCGCGCGCGGCGCCCGTTGAGGATGAAGTCGCGCAAGGCGTCGGTGCCTTTGAACAAGCAGTCGGTGCCACCCTCGGCGATGCCGTAGATGGCCGCGCCGAACGCCGCGTACAGATCGGCGTTCTTGGGCACGAAGATCAGCTCTTCGATCGGCACGTCCTTCGGGTAGTCGAAGCCGCGATCTTTCCAGGTTTGCGGGATGCGCAAACGCCAGCATTCTTGCAAGAAGGGCAGGTAGGTGTTGGGGCCGCCCAGCAGCAGCACCTTCGGCTTCAGCGTGTTGCCGCGCGTCAGCACGCTCAGGTTTTGCAGCACGATGGCGTCGGCCAACGAGTTGAGCACCTCGTCCTTCGGAATACCCGTCTTCACCAAATTGACGATGTCGGTCTCGGCGAAGACGCCGCACTTGGCGGCCACGTGGTGCAGCTTCTCGTCGCTGAAGTGCAGTGAGGTCGCGAAGCCCGGCTCCGCGCCGACCTTGATCATGCACTTGTCGATGGTGGCGCCCGTACCGGACGCACACTTGTCGTTCATGCTCGTGCTGGCGGTCTTGGCGCCGGTGTTCTTGTCCTCGCGGAACATGATGATCTTGGCGTCTTGACCGCCAAGCTCGATCACGCTGAGCACGTCGGGGTGCTTGTTCTCCACCGCGAGCGTGACCGCGTTCACTTCCTGAACGAACTTCGCGCCGGTCGGCTTCTCGAGCGGGCCGGAGCCGGAGCCGGTGACGAACATGCGGAACTTTTCCGCCGGGTGATCCGGGAAGGCCGCGATGATGGCCTCCAGCAGCTCCAGCACCTTCTCGGGCTGCTTGGTGTGATGCCGCTGGTAGTCCGACCAGAGGATCTCCTTGCTGTCCGGATTGATGACCACGGCTTTCACCGTCGTCGACCCCACGTCCATGCCGATAACCAGACCGTCCGTCATGCTCATTGGATCCCGGGAAGCGGGGCCCCGAAAACTGGGACCCGAGACTGACACGGGCGTCAGTCTGCCCGCACCCGGTCCGCAGAATCAAGCCTTTCAGCTATTTTCCTGCGGTGACACGAGCGTCAGTGGCGAAAGGGCTCGTTTTTTCGCTGGGTGAGGCGGCGGCGCCCGCCCCAACAGGAAACGCATTGGACCCAATCGCCCCGATGACGCGGCATTGGGGACAACCAACCGGGTTGAGCTGCGCGCTCCGATACCCCAGGTGGGTGGGTGGGCGTGAAGTGGGGGTGGTTTTGCGCGATTCGTCGGCTGTAAGGTGGGAGTCGCGCTCGCGTTGTTTGGGGGCATGTCGCTGCGTAGCTCGCCCCCTCGCCGCCCCCGCCCCCGTTCCTTGCACGCCTTCACGCTTGCGTTGGCATCGTGCGCGGTACTGCTGGCCCGCCCAGCGCGCGCCGAATTCTCGGAGCCGCCGGAGTCCCCGTATCGACCGGAGGAGCCCTCGCGCCATGAGCGTCCGCGCGAGCCCGAGCCTGGCGTCGACCCCTGGGAACCGTCGGGCTCGGCGTCCATGTTCCGCCTTCACGTCGGTCCCGCCATGTTGCTCGAGCCGGCAGGGCCCGGTCTGTTCACGGCTCTCGACATTGGAAGTCGGGCAGTGGGAGCACGGCTATCGGCGGCCTGGCTCCGCGCCGAGAGCGAGCAAGGGCTGTCGAGCTATTCCGCCGAGCTCTGGATCGACTTTCGGCACCGCGCCGAGCTTCACCCCGTGGTTGGCGCGGGCGCGAGCTTCCTGCGCGGTGGCGTCTTGGGGCGGAGCAAGAGCGTGGGGGCCGGCTCCCTCCGTTGCGCTCTCGAGTACGAGCTGCCGATCGAGGACGCGGACGCGCGGCTCGGTTTGGGCGCGTTGCTGCTAGTGCCCGCCATCGGCAGCGAGCGCACGCGCCCCTGGACGATGGCGGTGTTCACGGTAGGCGCCGGCTTCTGAAGCGATTTCCGGCCTAAAATCACGGCTCTAGGGCGTGTGCGCCCGTCGCGCATGCTCGCTTGCGACCACTAGTCGCAGGTCGACGGGCGTCGTCGATCACGTGCTTCAATTCGAGGTTGCACCGCGCGTGCGTTGCAGATTTGCAATGTTCTCGAGGCGAACGGCGACGTGGCAGCCAAGCGTGTCGGGGTGATGACGAACCCGCGCGCGGACGCTTACGTAACCGGCCGAGTTAATAACAGCACGGTATTGCAGAGTGGTGCCCCTATTGGGCTACGCTAGTCGATTGAAATTGCCTGAGCACAAGATGTCACGAGTCTTCGTCTCCGCGGCTTGGCAAGCCGTCCGCTCCTGTCGGGGGCGGATCGGTGACGCGAGTCGTTCGCCTGGGGTGGGCGGAGTTGCGGCGTCCCGCATCGAGCTTGAAGCTGACGAGGCCGCGCTATGAGTGTCAAGGTCCTGTTCGTCGACGACGACGAAGCCAACCTGATCGTTTGCGAGGCCGCCTGCGCCGGCGACTTCGAGGTGTTGACCGCCTCGTCGGCGGAGGCCGCGCTGGCCTGGATGAGGCGCGAAGAGGTGGGCGTGATCGTCGCCGACCAGCGCATGCCGGGGACGTCGGGGGTAGAGCTGCTCGAGCGCGTGCGCATCGAGTATCCGGACACGGTACGCCTGCTCATCACCGCCTACAGCGACGTGCAAGCGGCGGTGGCGGCCATCAATCGTGGTCGGGTGCGGCGCTACCTACGCAAACCGTGGGAGCCCGACGAGCTGCGCGCCGAGCTGACCGACGCGCTCGACGTGTACTCGATGAGCCGCAAGCTTTCGGCGTTGGAAGTGCGGCTGCGCGAGACCGAGCGGGTGTACGCGCTGGGCGTGGTGGCAGCCAGCATCGCCCACGAGATGAAGAACCCGATGATGTGGGTCACCAACAGCTTGTCGTTCGCTCAAAAAGAGCTGAGGCGGTTGGCCGAGCAGTGCGGTGGCAACCCGATCAAGAATCAGCTCGAAGAAATCGAAGCCAGCTTGACCGATACTCGCACCGGGGTCGATCGGGTGGTCGACATCGTGCGCGGCATCGAAATGCCGACTCGCAGCGACTCCGGCGCGCTCAGACCGACGGATTTTGCCGAGGTTTTGCGGCTCAGCCTGCGGCTGGTCTCGGGCGAGCTGATGCGCTGCGCGTCCCTGGAGCTGGACGTTACCTGCGCGCCCAAGGTCCGCTCGTCCCCGACCAAGCTCGGTCAGGTCGTGCTGAATCTGATCGTCAACGCCATGCAAGCGATCTCGATGCGCCCGCGCAGCGAAAACGTCATCAGCGTGCGCCTACGCATCGAGGATGCGTGGGCCGTGCTCGAGGTGGCCGACAACGGGCCGGGCATCGCCGACGAAGACATCGATCGCATCTTCGACCCGTTCTTCACCAGCAAGGTGGGCGTCGGCACCGGGCTTGGCCTGGCCATCTCGCGCCGCATCGTCGAAGAAATCGACGGCAGCTTAGTCGCGGGCCGCGACGATCGGCTGGGCGGAGCCAGCTTCATCGTACGGCTGCCGCTTTAGCGTCGCGGTCAGGCTGGGCACGCGCAGGGTGAAGACGGTGCCTTCGCCCAGCGCGCTCTGCACCGTGATGGACCCGCCGAGCGCGCGCGCCACCCGTTGGGCGATGGTTAGACCGAGGCCCATGCCCGCGCCCGCGTCTTTCGTGGTGAAAAAGGCATTGAACACCTGGCTCACGTTCTCGGGGCTGATGCCGGTGCCGTTGTCGCGCACGCTCAGGTGCAAGAAGCCGTCTTCGTTCCAGCCTTTGATCTCGATGCGTCCGCCTTCGACCGGCGCCGCTTCGGCCGCGTTTTGGATCAGGTTGGACAGCACCTGATTCAGCTCTTCGGGGACGCAGTCGACGAACGGCTCGCCGGCGAAGCTGGTCACGATCTGGAGCTGCTTGCCGAGGCTGGGTAGGAGAACGTTGAGCGCCTCCAGCGCCGCCGCGTAGACGTCGTGCGACTGGTGTACTCGGCTGAAACCGTTGCGGCTGTAACGCATCATCAAGTCGACGGTCGCCGCGATGCGGCGCACGCCGCCTTCGGCCACGTCGAACAGCTTTTGCGTTCGACGCCCCATCGCGTCCACGTCGACCTCCCCGGCTTTGGCGTCCTGCTTGACCGCGTCCATCAGCTGCTGCGTGTCTTTTTGCACGAGCTGTAGCGCGTTCTTGACGTAGTTGAGCGGGTTGCCAATCTCGTGGGCCAAGCCGCCGGCAATCGTCTCGATGGAGTCCATTTTCTGGGACAAGACCAAATCTGCCGTGCGCTCTTGTTGGCGCACCAGGGAGCGCACGGTGCTGACCAGCTCTTTGGTCGAAAATGGCTTGCCCAGGTAGGCGTCCACCCCCGCTTGCAGCCCCGAAATACGCGACTCGACCTCGTTGCGCGCGGTCAGCATCACGATTGGAATGTGGCTCAGCTGCGGGTCTTTGCGCAGCTTTTCCGTGAGCTCGAGGCCGTCCATCCCTGGCATCATCAGGTCGGTGACGATGATGCTGGGGTGATGCTTCTTGGCCAACTCCAGACCCTGAGCGCCGTTGGTCGCCGCCATCACGCGGAAGTCGTGGTGTAGCGACAAGCGAATCATGCGAATGACGTCGGGCGTGTCTTCGACGACGAGCACGGTGTGACTGCGCCGCAGCTCGTCCGGGTCGCGGTCGACCACGCGCTGCTCGGTCACCTCGTCGATCTCGAGCAAGCGGAACTTGGCTTCGGCGCCGAAGCGCCAATCGGCGATACCGCGGTCGGCCGTGCGCTTGCCGTCGCTCTGGACGCTGGCAGAGGCGCGCCGGTCGAGCACGTCCGGATTGAAATGCTCGCGGTCTTTGACCAGCCGCACGTTGAACACCGAGCCTCGACCAGGCTCGCTGGACGCCCAGATGGTGCCTCCGTGCAAAAGGACTAAATCCTTGGCCAGAGACAGGCCGATACCGGTGCCGCCGTAGCGGCGCGTCTTACCCATGTCGGTCTGGAAAAAACGCGAAAAAATGCGCTCCGACAGCTCGGGCGGGAAACCCACCCCCGAGTCTTTGACCTGAACCAACAGCACCGGGCCTTGGTCTTTGAGCGAGATTTGCACGGTGCCGGGCGCGTCGGTGAATTTGGTCGCGTTCGAAAGCAAATTCAAAAACACGCGCTCCAGCCGCTCCAGATCGCACCAAACCAGCGCTGACGGCTGGTCGCTGTCGAAGCTCAGGGTCAGGCCCTTGCGCTGCACCAGCAGCTGCGTCTCCGCTACCAGCTCTTTGAGGTACGCGGCCAGATCGTGCTCGGCGATGCGCAGACGCACCCGCGACTCTTCCAGCCGGCTCAAGTCCAACAAATCTCCGATCAGCCGCAGCAGCTTGGCGCCGCTGCGCTGCATCGATTGAAACGTGGAGCGCTGGGCTTCGGAGATGTGTCCGAGCTCGCCGTCGAGCAACAGCTCGAGCGAGGTGAGCACCATGGTGAGCGGGGTCTTCAGCTCGTGGGTGATGTTGGCAAAAAATTCCGACTTGAACTTGTCGAGCTTCTTCAGCTCCAGGTTGGCCAGCTCCAGGTTCTTGCGCGTGCCCTCGATGATCTGCTGGTTGGCGACTTGCTCGCGCTGCGACCCGAACACCAGCACCTGACCGGTGCCGGCAATGATGGCGGTCGACACCAAGAAAAACAGGTTGGAGACGCTGGTCAACGGCTCCGCGCCGCGGGCCAAAATCAGGTTGGGCAGCAGAAAAGACGCGACGATCGTGGCGTGGGTGGGCAAGACCACCGCCATTGGCCAGACGAACAGCAGGCCCGTCGCGACGATCACCAGCGACAGGCCCGCGTAGTAGGGGGAGCCCAGGCCGCCCATGAACACGGTCATCATGCTGATGCCGAGCGAGATCAGCACGATGTACGCGGCCGAGATCGAGTTGGAGTGACGGCGGAAGAGCTGCAGCTGGATCACGCGGAACATCGCAAACGTGATGAGCGTGATCACCGCGCGCGTTCCATACAGGAGCCACAGCCATTCCTTGGGCGCCGTCAGGTAGTCGAGGATACCGAACAGCGGGTACAGCGCGCCGACGATGAACAGCAGGCTGCGCATGCCGCGAGTGTTGCGCTGGAGCTGCCAGGCCGCCCAGGCGTCGTCCAATCCGACGGGGCGACTGCTGGGTCCAGCGCTACTCACGGTTCAGTCTCGCGTCAGCGCTACGAAGGGGTTCACGCCGGTCGCTTCTTCGCAAATGGCCAGGCGTGCGCTGGGGGCGCCCAAGCGCGCAAGCTCCAGCATTTCGCCGTGCTCGCGATACACCAGCGCCCAGTCCAAATGCAGCTCCATGAACCAGCGGCTGGGGTTGCTCGGCACCATGTTCCCGACGAAGAGCGTGCCCTGGGGCGCGACCGTGCCGTATAGCGTGCGGCACAGCTTGACCCAGGTATTTCGCTGCAAATAGTCGCACAGACCGCAGGCGTAGACCATGTCGTATTCGCCGCCGGTGGTGAACACGGTGGAGCCCAAGAGCAGGCGTTTGATGGAATCGTGCAGCAGCACGACCTTGACCTTGCCCTGCCAACGCCGGCTGACGACGCGGCTCAATCTGGCGTGAGCGAACGACAAAGCCCGTCGGTCCTGCTCGAACAACACGATCTCGACCTGGCCCGAGATCTCGGCGCGCTCTTGCAGCACCTCGTAGACCTCTTGCGCCGGCCCCGCCGCGATCGACAAGATGCGCACGGGGCGGTCCGGGGTGGCGTGATCGAGCGCGAGGTTGAGCTTCTGCTTCATCAAGTCGCGGCGCGTGCGCACGGCTTCCGCCGCCGGCGTCGACACGAAGGCCAGGTTCACGGCTCTGGCGAACAGGGTTGGCCCGTTGAAATGGTTGCCGTAGAGGCCGTTCATCAGCTCGTAGTCGCCGGGGTAACCGAGCGGCTTGTGGCGCGCGCGGTGCATCCAAGGCGACTGCATCAGCAATGGGTGCAGCTGCCGCTGCGAAAACTCGCGCAAAGCGTCCCACTCGTGGCGGGTGGCGGCGCGAGTGGCGGCGTCAATCTCGTTCGACAAGCGGATGATGTCCGAGGAGAAGCCGTCGCGCATGCGCTCGATCAGCGCGTCGCGCGCCGGGGAGCCTTGGCCGCCTTGGGAAATGTGCGAAGGAAGCGAGGCTTCGAGCTCGGCCAATTGGGCCTGACCGTCCTCCAAGAACAGCCGCAGCTCGGACACCAGCGACTTGAACCCGTGCAGACCCGGCACGTACCAAGGCGCTTCGGTAGCGCGCAGCTTGTCCGAGGCGGTGCCGGCGACCCACGCCTTCACGTCGCGCAGGTGCAGCACGTCTTCGATGTTCATCAGGGTGTCGATCAACGACACACCCACGATGGTGGTCGCGCCGAGGCGGCGGACGGAGCTGACGCGGGCCAAGCCGGCGTAGGCCTCGTGATCGTCGAACTGCACGACCAGCTTGTCGATCTCGTCGCCCAAATCCAGCTGGTGCTCGGAGGTCCACTCGAAGGCGACGCCGTTCTGCGAGACGTCGAACAGCTCGCAGGTGTGGGCTCGGCCTTGCACCAACACCTCGACGCTGACCCGCACCAAACCCAGGTCGGCGCGCAGGTAGCGGTCGGGGCGATAGAAGACGTCTCGTCCTGAGCCGCCATCCAGCTCCGTGTAATCGAGCGGCGGCGGTTCGGAGTTGCGAGCGCGCTTTCGAGTGCTCTCGTGGCTCAGCGGGGCTTCGCTGTCCGGGCTGGCTGACTCCGAGCGGGACTCGGGTGCTTGGGGCATGTTGCTATCTCGATGATCCGCTTGAGGAAAGGAAAGAAGAACGCTGGGCATGATGAGGCTCAGGGGGGTGGCAGGGCAACAGCTTGTGGTGGCATCGGTTTCAGGCACGCTTCGCGATTCGCGAGCGCTCTCCTGGATTTCACCTCTGCTGGCAAAAGCTCTACCCAAGTGGGTGACGGTACCCTTCAGGGTGACGGTGTAGGTGGAGCTACGGCCAATCCTGCGCGGGATTATAGAGGGCGTCGCGTTTTTCCAAATCGCGACCACCGATGGACTTCTCGCGCCAGTGGCGGCGTGGCGGAGAGGCGTCAATCCAGTGAAAGCTGTGCTCGCGGTTGTCGAGGTGGACGAACTGCGTTTTGGGATGAGTGTAAATCCCGACACCGGTCCGGGGGATCTCTCTCAGGTAGCTGGCGAGCAGACGCGAGCTGACCCCGCCCAGGCGAAAGTCGATGGCGGCGCCGGTTCCGTGCGGTCCCTCACGCCGCCGGCCCGGCTTGCGGTAAGCCGACACCACTTCGACCTCGTGGCTGTCGAAGTGATAGGCAGCTTTGAACAACAGCTGCAGCGTGCGGCGGTCGATACGCCCGGCTTCGTGGTGTTTCGGATCGCGCGCGTCGCACAAGAGCTCGTCGAGCTCGGTCGCGGCGGCTTCGTCGATCCGTCCGCTAGCGTCGTACAGCCTGAGCTCGCGCGCTTCGCGGGTGGTTTGGTTCTCGATGCGCAACGGGCGCAGCTGCTCGAAGCGCGTCGCCTCGTGCGGCGTGGGCTCGACCGCCGCCGTCGCCCGTGGCAGCGCGAGCGCGCTCGGTCGCGTCACGGCGTGCAGCCGTTGCGCGGCCGGTGCTTGGCGCGGCCACAGCGCGAACGCTAGGCCTGCCGCCGCGAGCAAGCCCGAAAGCGCCAGCGCCGAGAGTCCGAATCGATGCGGGCTCGGGAGCACGGCGGGAAGTTTCTCAGAGCCGGCTCCCCGCGGCAACGTGGTTAGAAGTGCGCGCTGACGCGGCGCTGTCGCTTATTTACTGGCGACGCGCGCGCTCGAGGTCTTGGCCGGCGGCCGCGGCGGCGCCTTCGCGATCTCCAGAAAATCACGGCCCAACAGCGATCCGAACTGATCCTTCACTTCTACGCGCAGCACCCAGGGACCAGGTTTGTCGGTGGGCGGCACCGTTCCGATTAAACGATTACCGTCGCGCGTGAACGACACTTCGATAGGCTCGATGCCGAGCTTCACCTCGGTCTTGAGCTCCAGCCACTGCGGCACGCTCTCTCCGTCCTTGCTGCGCAGCTCGACCGCGATCTGCACTTGGTCGGTTGGCCACACCGCGCGGCTCGGGCCCAGCGCGACGTGCGCGTACAAGCCGCGCGGGCGCAGGCGCGCCGTCGTCGGATACACGGAGCCGGGGACGCGAAAGCTGACCATCGTGGTTTCGCCGCGGTACAGCGATACGGCTTGTGAAGCGGGCACGTAGCGGCCAGCGCCCTCGTAGGTCATCTCGAGCCCGTCGGTGTTGGAGAAGTGCACTTCCTGGCCCTTGCCGATGAAGATGTCGCCGCCCGCGGAGTAGCCGCCGGGTGGCAGGCTCACGCCGACGACTCTCAGGCCTTCCGGCTTCGACCAGCGCCCCGCGATGCCTTCGCTGTCGACCGAGCGCAAGCTGAGCTCGTACTGACCGGGCAGCACGGGCGCGAACGGATCGTCGAGGCGGGTGCCACCCGTGACGGTGCGCGTTTGCACGGCGCCGTCGGTCGCACGCAGGCGCAGCTCGTAGTGGTGCGCGTTGGGGACTTTGGCGAAAGCGAACCCGCTGATTGCAACCGGGTCGCCAGGCGAGAACCACAAGCGTTGCCCGGCGCTCAACGTCGGCGCCGACACGACCGGCTCCGGCGCGCTGCCGTGCTCGCCAGTGAAATGAGACAAGGTGCCGGGCGTGAGCGTCGTCCAGTGGTCGGCAGCCAGCGTGCGCACGTCACCTTCGACGCCAGCGATGGTGGTCTGCTCGCCGTGCGTGGTGATGGCGGCCTGGCCGGCGCTCACCACCGCCGAAACCTTGCCGACGCTGCACAGCACCGCGCTCTTCGGCTTCGCCGGCACGATGACGTCCACCCGGCCCTGTAGGAGAGCAAAGCTGTAAGTCGTGGTCTTCGCGCCCGGCGCGAGCTGCAGCTCTTGGTATTTCGGAAATACGCGCACCGACGCGCCGGGCCGCAGCGACAGGCGCGCCTGGCTGGGCAACTGATATTCGGCCCCGTTGGGCCCGGCCGTGAACACGCCACCGGCGCTGGTTCCGGAGCCGGCCACCACGCCGGTTTTGGGCGCCGCTGCCTGCGCGGAGCTGGGCGAGAGTGCGCATGCAGCGCACAGAGCAAAGCTTGCGGCCAGAAGCGCCGGCGACGCGAGAGAGCGGGAAGAACGAGACGGAGTCATGCGCACCGGTACGGCGCGGATGCGCAGGACTTGAGCTGTGGCGACGCTAATTTTCTGGCTATGATGCTCGCCTACATGGCCACCTCACCGAAGCGCGCGCGGAGCAAGGCTGCGGTGAAGAAAACGGCCCTGCCCAAGTCGGAGCGGCGCCAACAAATCTTGAGCGTGGCTCGCGACGTCTTCGCGCGTCGCGGCTACCACCAAACCACCATCGACGACATTGCGCTTCAGGCGGGCGTGGCGCGCGGCACCTTCTATCTCTACTTCGAAGACAAGCGCGCGGTGTTTTCCGACTTGATCGATCGCTTCGCTTCGCAGCTGACCATGGCGATCGTGCGCATCGTGACCGACGACGCCCAGCGCCCCGTGGTCGACCAGGTTCGTGAGAACATTCGCGCGATTATCGCGACATGCCTCATGGAACGCAGCATGACCAAAATCCTGTTCACGGATGCGGTCGGCATCGACCCGGCGTTCGACCGGAAGCTATTCACCTTCTACGACACCGTGGTGCAGCTGCTTACCGAGAGCCTGAAGGACGGACAGGCGCTCGGTATCGTGGACGAGGGCGAGCCGCGAGTGCTCGCCTATCTGACGATTGGCGCCCTGAAGGAGCTCCTCTACCAAGCCGTCACCCTGGGCTTTTCGGAAGAGAGCGCCGAGGTGCTCACCCAGCAGATGTACGGCTTCCTTTCCGGGGGCTACCTGCGTGTCGGTCCTCCTCCCACCCGCACGCGCCGGCCCCGTTGAAGTGAGGGGTTGAAAGGAGGGGGGACTTGGCGGCCGCCCGTTCCCGCTTTTGCTGGAGTTTTCGCCGGGCCGGGTTGGAAATAGTCCCGAAACCTGTCCGTGACGTGTTTAGAACACTAAAACGCGGCCGTTTCGCTTGACCAGGCCGGCGCTTGGGGGGAAAAAACCGCCGGGTTTAGCCGCAACCATGACCATAGAGATCACCGAAGGCTCGCCGAGCACGCTGAGCCTGTTGTTCGCTGAGGGGCTGTACGCCGATTACGTCCGCGATCCGAACGCGGTGCCGCCGGATTGGCGCGCCTACTTCGACTCGTTGGGCAAGGAGGGCGCCTTCGCGAAGACGCCAAAGCTGGGGCCCGACTTTCGCCCCGCGAGCGTCTTCAATCCGCCCGCCACCAACGGTGCCGCCAAAGCCAACGGCGCCACCAACGGTCACGCCGTCAACGGCGCGAGCGCAGTGAACGGCGCGAACGGTCACGTCGCCAACAACGGCGCGGGGCTAGTCAGCGGCGTGTCCGACGCCGCCGTTCGTCAAGACCGCGTCGACGCTTTGATTCGCGCTTACCGCGTGCGCGGTCACATGATCGCGAAGATCGACCCACTCGGTCTGCCGCGGCCGACACAGGCCGAGCTCGATCCCGAGTTCTACGAGCTCAGCGGCTACGACTTGGATCGCAAGTTCTCGAGCCGCACCATCTTCGGCGCGCAGAGCCTGACCCTGCGCGAAATCCTGACGCGCCTGCGCAACACCTACTGTCGCTCCATCGGTGTGCAGTTCATGCACATCGACGATTTGAAGGTGAAAAACTGGCTGCAAGATCGGATGGAGGGCTCCGAGAACCGCATCCAGCTGTCACGCGACGAGCAGCTGCGCATCTTGACCAAGCTGACGGATGCCTCGATCTTCGAGGAGTTCATCCAGAAGAAGTTCGTCGGCGCCAAGAGCTTCTCGCTTTCCGGCTCGGAGAGCTTGATCCCGCTCTTGGCCTTCGCCATCGATCGCGCCGCCGAGCACGGCGTAGACGAGGTGGTGCTGGGCATGGCGCACCGCGGCCGCCTCAACGTGCTGGCCAACATCATGGGCAAGAACCCGCGCGAGATCTTCCGCGAGTTCGAGGACGCCGACCCGCAGCTTTATTACGGCTCGGGCGACGTGAAGTACCACCTGGGTCACAGCTCGGACTTCGTCACCGAGAGCGGCAAGAAGGTGCACCTCAGCCTGTGCTTCAACCCCAGCCACCTCGAGTACGTGAACCCGGTGGTGGTCGGCCGCACGCGCGCCAAGCAAGACCGCGCGGGAGATCTCACGCGCTCCAAGAAGATCGCCTTCACCATCCACGGTGACGCGGCCTTCGCCGGCGAGGGCGTGATCCAAGAGACGCTGAACATGAGCCAGGTGGACGCCCACACCATCGGCGGCAGCATTCACGTCATCATCAACAACCAGATCGGCTTCACCACGCCGCCTTCGCAGGCGCGCTCCACCACGTACGCGACCGACGTGGCCAAGATGCTGCAAATCCCGATCTTCCACGTCAACGGCGAGGATCCGGAGGCGGTGGCCCAGGTGGTGCGGCTGGCGATGGACTTCCGCGACACCTTCCTGCGCGACGTCGTGATCGACATGTATTGCTACCGTCGGCACGGCCACAACGAGAGCGACGAGCCGTCGTTCACGCAGCCGCTGCTGTACGCCGCCATTGCCGAGCGCAAGAGCGTGCGCGAAGGCTACTTGGGCCACCTCACCAAGCTCGGTGAAATCACGGTCGAAGAAGCCGACAAGATCGCGGTCGAGCGCCGTGAGCACCTCGAGCGCGAGCTCTCGGAGGCGCGCCGCAAAGACTACGTGCGCGTGCAAGATTGGTTGGGCGGCTATTGGAAGGGCTACCGCGGCGGCGCCGAGAACGACGTGCCGGACGTCGACACCGGCGTCGATCGCGCGCGCTGCCAAGAGCTCATCTTGCGTCAGCAAGAGCTGCCGGAAAATTTCCACCCGCACCGCCAGATCGAAAAGCTGTTGGGCGAGCGCCGGGCCATGGGCAGCGGCGAGAAGCCGCTCAACTGGGGCATGGCCGAGCTGTTGGCGTTCGCGTCGCTGGTGACCGAAGGCACGCGCGTGCGCCTGACCGGTCAAGACTGCGGGCGTGGCACTTTCAGCCACCGTCACGCCGTCTTGCACGACATCCAGGACGGCCACACCCACATGCCGCTCTGCCACATGGCGCCCGATCAAGCGCCGATCGAGATCTACAACTCGGTCTTGAGCGAAGCCGGCGTGCTCGGCTTCGAGTACGGCTACAGCCTGGATTGGCCGGACGCGCTCGTGCTGTGGGAAGCGCAATTCGGCGATTTCGCCAACGCGGCCCAGGTCATCATCGATCAGTTCATCGTCAGCGCCGAGGACAAGTGGAAGCGCTTGTCCGGCTTGGTCATGTTGCTGCCGCACGGCTACGAAGGGCAGGGGCCGGAGCACTCGAGCGCTCGCCTGGAGCGCTTTTTGGCGCTCGCCGCCGAAGAGAACATTCAGGTCGTGCAGCCGACGACGCCCGCGCAGTACTTCCACGTCTTGCGCCGTCAGGTGCTCCGCCCGTGGCGCAAGCCATTGGTGGTGTTCACGCCCAAGAGCCTGCTGCGCTTGCCCCAGTGCGTGAGCCCGTTGGAAGACTTTGCCAGCGCCGGCTTCCAGCGCGTCATCCCCGATCTACGCGGGTTGAAGAAAGCCTCGCGCGTGCTTTTGTGCACCGGCAAGGTGTTCTACGACCTGGAGAAGCGCCGCACGGAGCTGGGGCGAAACGACGTCGCCATCGTGCGCATCGAGCAGCTGTATCCGCTGCCCGATCGGGTGCTGCGAGCGGCCGTCGACCATTTCGACGACGGGACTCAGTTCGTTTGGGTGCAAGAAGAGCCGGAAAACATGGGTGCGTGGCGGCACATGCGCGTGCGCCACGGCTCGATGATGTTCGGGCGCTTCCCGTTCTCGGGCGTCTGCCGCACCGAATCCGCCAGCCCCGCCACCGGCTCGGCCTCCTGTCACAAGCTGGAGCAACAAGAGCTCCTCGAACGCGCCTTCGCCTAACCGTAACGGCTCCTAACGGCCCCAGATTTTTTCACAGGGAGATGGAGAGATCGGGAGATCGTGAACGGGCCAGATTGGGCGCCGAGCTGTCGCGACGATGGCGTCGATTCGTGGTGTCGCTGTGAAGGAGCCGCGCGAGGCGACGCTGTCGTGGGGACGCCGCGGCGCCCAAATTCGCCCTCCCGATCTCCCGATCTCCCTGTGAAAAAATCTGGGTCCTGATAGCTGCTGCTTGGTCGCTTCCAGTTGACGAGCAGGTCTCAGGGGTCGAAAGTAGCCGCGAAATTTCCAGAGGTTTCTAGAAGATGCCCATTGAGCTGAAAGTGCCGCCGGTTGGCGAGTC
>JBEQSW010000120.1:0-14592 GCA_040348565.1 Myxococcales bacterium
CTTGGCGACCCGCAGCCGCGCCCGCAGCGCCTCGGCCTCGTTCAAGCCCACCACCGCCTCGGCAATCCGGATCGGCAACGGGCCACCGGCGATGCACAGCACCTCCAGCAGCGCGCGCCCCTCCGCCGGCAGCTCGTCGACGCGGCCCTGAATCACCGCGTCGAGCGAGATGAGCCCACTGGTTTCGTCGGCCGCCGCCGTGCGCTGCCAAGCCGAAAGCTCCGAAACGAACAGCGGCAGGCCTTGCGACTCTTCGGCGATGCGTCGCACCACGTCGGGTGACGACTCCGCGCGATCGCCGAGCGACAACGCCGCCAGCCGGGCGCAGTCTTCGTACGGCAACCGCGAGAGCTCCAGCCTTTCGACGGTGACGCCGCGAGAAAGCCGCTCGACCAAGCCCAAAAGCTCGGTCAGTGCGGCGCTCTTGCCCAGCGCCTCGGAGCGAAAGCTGCCGACCAGCATCATGGCCGGCGCGCCCGGGGCGTGCAGCACTTGCTCGAGCAAGGCCACGCTGTCGACGTCGGCCCACTGCAGGTCGTCGATGTGAACGACCAGCGGCCGGTCGTCGGCGATGGCGCCGAGCAGGCCGCGCAGCGCCATGAACGCGCGCCGCCGGAGCTCTTGCGGCTCGGCCGTTTCGGGGCGAGTGGCGCTGCGTCGCTCGAGCGCCGGCACGCTGCGCAGCACCGGAAACACGCGCAACAGCTCGGCGGTGTGGGTGGGTAGCAGCGCGCCCAGCTCTTGCTGCGGCATCAAAGACAGCCAACGGCTCAGCTCGTCGACCACGCTGTCGAGGCCCTTGAACGGCACCGCTTCGCGCTCGTAGCAGCGACCGGACAGCACCAGCGTGCGCGGAGTCTGCGCGACCTCCTTCAAGAAGCGCTGAATCAGCGTCGTCTTGCCGATACCGGACGCGCCCGAGATCAACGTCAACACCGCTTCGCCCCGCGACGCGCGCCGCAACCCCTGGCGCAACACCGAAAGCTCGGCTTCGCGCCCCACGAACGCGCGAGACGAACCGGTGGTGGTGGACGGCCGTAACGAACGTCGGCCAATGCGCACCCCGTCTCCGGGCCGGGCCGCCCGCAACCGATCCAGGATTTCCGGCCCTTCCGGGCGGTCTTGCGGCGACGGCGAGAGAAGATCCAGACACAGCGCGCCCAAATCGGCCGGCACGCCGTCGACGATCTCGCTCGGCGGCCGCGGGCGGCCTTGCTGCTTGGCGTACAGCACTTCTTCGGGCGCGCCGTCGAACGGAAGTTGCCCGGTCAAAGCCTCGTACAGCATCACCCCGATGGCATAGAAATCCGCCGGCGGACCCACCAGCGACGCGCGCGCTTGCTCGGGGGCCATGTAGGCCGGCGTTCCCAGCACCAGATCTTCCACCCGCTCCCCGCCCTTGCCCAGCTCGCCCACGACACCGAAGTCCAACAGCACCACGCGCCCTTCGGGCGTGACCATCACGTTGGAGGGCTTGATGTCGCGGTGCAGACGACCCGAGGCATGGATGGCCAGCACGCCGTCCAAAAGACCGATGGATGCTTCGCGCAACCGGTTTTCGTCTCCGACCTGCTCACCGCTGTTGGCGATGGCGAGAAGCGCGCTGCCATCGATCTCCGTCACCAGCAGCGAGGCTTCGATGGTCGGCGCGCTCGACACCAGCGGGCGCAAAATCGAGCCCGAGTCGGTGCGCGTGAGCTGGGCACCGGATACGCGCGTGATCCCGCGCACGAAGCTGACGAAGTCGGTCCCCTCCAGCAGCTCCATCGTGAAAAACCACTGGTCGCCTTCAGCGAACAGCTCGTACAGCTGCACCACCGACGGGTGGGCGATGTCGGCCAGGGCGCGGAACTCTTTTTTGAATCGCAGCAGCGCCGACGGGTCCAGGCGCGTCATGGTCTTCAGCGCCACCGTGGACGAGCGACGCAAGTCGCGTGCGCGGTAAACGACACCCATCCCGCCCTCGCCGAGGATGCCCTCGATGATGAAGCGGTCGTTGCCTTTGAACTCGCTCAGCGCAAGTTTTGTGGCCAAAATAGGCTCCCACGCTAGCCGCCGCGGCCGAGCCAATCAACACCGGCCACACGGCCTCGCAAAATCTCCTACTGGCTTTCTGGTGACAGCGGCACGCGCGGACCAGGTCGGCGCCCGAGCCTACCCCCGCACATGGAAGTCGCTCTAGTCTCCCACACTGTGGCACCGGAAAAGCTGCTAGGCCGCAAGCGCAGCGCGCTCGAGCTTCACGCGCGCTACTTCGATCCCGATCACGACGAAGGCGTCACGCCGAAGCAAACGTTGAAAGGCATGACCGATCTCGGGCTGCCCTGGCTTTTGGCGGCGCCGCTGGCTCTCGTCATCAATGGCTTCCTCGGTTTTCTGACGCGCAGAAAGCCGTCGCTCAGCGTTTCGGTTCCGGACATTGCCCGCGGCAAGCATCCGTTCGAGTCAGGCGTATTCGGTGAGGGCGGACAGCTCGACGAAGCGGCGTTCGAGGAGCTGTTCCTGGCACCGCACGCCCACCAGCCGCGAGATCGCCTGACTTACCGCGAATTTCGGGGCTTGGTCGTGAAGCGGGGCGACCCCGGCCACCCGGGCGGCCTCGTCCCCTCGTTGTTGGCCCGCATTTTCTCGGCGGCCGAAGTATTCACTCTGTTCTGCTTGGCCGCCGACTGCCAAAAACTGATCGGCGACGAGATGCTGCCGGCGATGAGTCGCAAGAACCTGCGACGCTTCTACGAAGGGCGCTTGTTCCCTTTGTTGGCGCGCAGGCGGCGCATCTTGTCGGCGCGCGCCGAGCTCTGAGGCCGAGCCGCGGCAGGACGCCCGGCAAACGAGGGGAACGACGAGCCGCCCTCGGGCGGCACCAGGCAATGCGGCCCGCGCCCGATCAAGTCGCCGCGCCCGGCGCGCCGCAATGCTTCGCGCGCCAGCGGCTGCTGCTTCGGATCCCAATAGAAAATCAGCGCCTTCATCAGCCGCTTTTCCCGAAGCTCGTGGGCGGTGTGGACCGGCTCCTGCGTGAACGGATCCAGCCCCGTGTAGTACATCGACGTCGCCATCGACATAGGCGTCGGAATGAAGTCCTGCACTTGGCGCGGCCGCATGCCCTTGCGCTTCAAATACAGCGCCAGCTCCACCGTGTCGGCCAGGGTGGAGCCAGGGTGACCGGTGATGAAATACGGAATCAAATACTGTTCTTTGCCGGCCTTTTCGCTGGCTCGGCAGAACGTTTCGGCGAACCGCTCGTAGCTCTCGATGCCCGGCTTCTTCATCTTCTCGAGCACGCGCGGGTTGTTGTGCTCCGGCGCCACCGACAGCTGGCCGCCGGTGTGGTGCGCCGCCAGCTCGCGCACGAACTCGGGACTGCGCTCGGCCAAGTCGTAACGCACGCCGGAAGCCACGAACACGCGGTTCACGCCCGGCACTGCGCGCACCTTGCGTAGCAGGTCGATCACGGGCTGGTGATCGGTGACCAGGTTCTTGCAAATGCCTGGGTGAACGCAGGACAAGCGCCGGCAAGCGCTCTCGGTGCGCTCGTCCTTGCACGTCATCTTGTACATGTTCGCGGTCGGGCCGCCGACGTCGCTGATCATCCCCGAAAAGCCGGCCATGCGCGTCAGCGCCCGCACCTCGCGCACCACGCTGTCGGACGAACGGCTCTGGATCACCCTGCCCTCGTGCTCGGTGATGCTGCAAAACGTGCACCCCCCAAAGCAGCCGCGCATGGTGACGATCGACTCCTTCACCGTCTCGAAAGCCGGCACTTTTTCGCCGCCGTAGCTGGGGTGCGACGCGCGCTCGAACGGCAAATCGTACAGCGCGTCCATCTCTTGCTCGGACAGCGGCAGCGCCGGGCGATTGAAGTAGACGGCTTGCTTGCCGTGCACCTGGAGAATGGGCCGCGCGTTGGCGGCGTTCGTCTCGACCTGAAAGCGCTGCGACATCTGCGAAAACGCGCGCTTGCTCGCCAGCACTTCTTCGTAGGAAGGCAACACCACCGGCAAGCCGTCGGGCACGAACTTGCTGGGCGAAGCCGCGATCCGACTCCACTCTTCCACGTCGTCGATGACGTGCGCGGTGCCGCGAACGTCCTTCAAGTCCGTGACGCGCTCGCCGGCGTCCAGCCGCCGGGCGATCTCCCACGCGGCGCGCTCGCCCATACCGAACACCAGCAAGTCGGCCTTGGCGTCGAGCAAGATGGAGCGACGAATCGAGTCCGACCAGTAGTCGTAATGCGCAATGCGCCGCAAAGACGCCTCGATGCCGCCGAGCACGATCGGCGTCCCCGGAAACGCCTGCCGACACAGGTTCGAGTACACGATGGTGGCGCGGTTGGGTCGCATCTCGGTGCGGCCACCGGGCGAATACTGATCCTCCGAGCGCACTTTCTTTTGCGCCGTCAGCTTGTTCAGCATCGAGTCCAGGTTGCCCGCGCTCACACCGACGAACAGCCGCGGCTTGCCCATGCGCGCAATGTCGTCGGGCGTGCGCCAGTCCGGCTGCGCCACGACGCCGACTTTGTAGCCGCGCGCCTCCAAGAAGCGCGCGATCAGGATTGGCCCGAACGCGGCGTGATCGACGTAGGCGTCCCCCGTCACGATCAAGATGTCGAGCTCGGCATAGCCGCGCTCCTTCATCTCCGCGCGCGTCGTGGGCAGAAAGCCGCGGCGGGCCGTGGGGGGCGCCGCTTTACCCGGAATGCGCAGCTGAACGAGGCTCACGGGGGGCGGTGTAGCAGGATCCGCTCCAAGCTCCCCTCGGCTGCTCATTTTTGGCCAACATTGCAAAGTTTGCACGGCGCCCAGAGCCGGGAAGCCCACAATCCTCGCTGGATTGGCCCCCCTCGCTGGCGCCGGAGCCCGAGCGCAGCTGGCATGTTTTCTGCTCTTCCTCCCTGGCATCGTGAGCAGCACCAGCCGCCACTCTGGCACTCAGCCGGACGTTTCGGGCCGCGCCCCCGAGCGCCGCAACCACCACCGCGTGCTCGTCGGCGCGCCGGCCTGGCTCCTCACCGACGACCAGCGCCACGGCGCCGAATGCGTGAACGTGTCGATGGGCGGCGCCGCCGTCCGCACCAACGCGCGCATCCCGACCGGCAGCGTCGTCGGTTTCGAGCTCTCGCTCGGCAACGATCACCCGTCGGTCACCATTCAGTGCGAGGTCGTGCGCTGCTCGCAGGCAGAGCTCGGCCTGCGCTTCATGGCGCTGTCTCGAGCCTCGCTCGAAGCTATCTTGTCGCTGCTCTGAGCGAAGCCGCGCTGGGCGTTCAGTCCAGCGCGCCGAAGGCTTCGCGCAGCCGCATCAGGTCCGGCTCCAGCACGTAACCGCCGATGCCGACCCGGAACGAGATGGTCGTCTCGTCACCCCACGGCCACCACAAGCCGAACACCACGAGCCGGCCGCTGGTGTCTCCCGTGAACAGCCGCTGGTCGGTGCGCACGCCGCCGGTATTCTCGGCGATCTCGCGCACCTGAGGCGGCGCGTTCACGACCGTCTTCATCGTCCATTCGCTGGGAAAGTATTGGGTCACGACGGCGCGCGCCTCGCCGTCCAGCTCACTGCTGAACGACGACGCCACGCACGAGAACCGGCTGTCCCAGCTAAAGCCCCCCTTGATCCAAGCCTTCTTGAAGCGCCCGCACATTTCGAACAGGGCTGCCGAGGAGGAGCCTCCGCGTACTTCCATGCCGCCAGCCTAGCCGGTTTCGGGGACGATGGCAGGTTTGTGCCACGATATCAGGCGCCTAGCCGGCCCGGCCCGAGTGCCGCGAGCGGCCTCGTCGGCCAATTCCCACCGATTCGGGGGTTGTGGGCCTCCGGGCCGCGCTGAAATTTCAGGGTTCTTGGCCTTCGGCGGCACCGCTTGAACGGTTTCGGCCCAGTCGGGAACGACCGGCCCGAGCGCCTCTTTGCTTGTTGCGAGACGCAAACTCCTCTACGAAGCCGCCCGGCCGCCTATGAGCAGAAATACCGTTAGTGATTTTGTGGTGTTCGAAGACGCCGTCCTCGGTCGGAAATGGTCGGGCAAAAAAGTCCCCATCTCCGATGTCTACGAGGCCTACATCGACGGCAAGCTCGATATCCCGCAGGACAAGTGGAACGATTTTTTCGCGACCCGTCACGAGACGATGTCGTTTCGACTGACGGATTCGCACATCCGCTGGGCGTTCACGAACTTCCTGCCGGAAGTGACGATTCACTCCAAGGCGCAGGACAGCCGCATCGTCGGCGAGCACTACAACCGCGGTAACGATTTCTTCGAGTGGTGCCTGGGCGAGGCCATGGTCTACACGGCCGCCTCGTTCGAGACCCCGGACATGCCGCTCGAGCAAGCGCAGTACCGGAAAATCGATCGCGCCTGCAACAAGCTGCAGCTGAAGGCCGGCGAGAGCCTGCTCGACATCGGCTGCGGCTGGGGCACCTTCGTCGCCCGCTCCGCCAAGGAGTTCGGCTCGCGTAGCTACGGCGTCACCCTCGCCCAAGAGCAAGTGAACTTCGGCACCGACCGCATCAACAAGTATGGCGTCGCCGACCGCGCCAAGGTCGAGGTCTGCGACTACCGCAACATCACCGGCAAGTTCGACAAGATCGTCAGCTTGGAGATGGTCGAGCACGTCGGCATCAAGAACCTGGTCGGCTACTTCCAGAAGGTGCACGAGCTCTTGGCCGACGAAGGCCTGTTCGTCCTGCAGTGGACCGGCATCCGCAACTTGTACAACCCGCAGAACCCGCTCTCGGCGTTGACGTTGCGCCCCGAGGATTTGATTTGGGGCCTGTTCATGAACCGCTACATTTTTCCGGGCGCCGACGCGAGCTTGACCCTGTCGGGCATGATCCGCGCGGCCGAGGACGGCGGCTTCGAGGTCACCGACGTCGAGAACATGAGCCCGCACTACGTCATCACCCTGCGCGCCTGGCGCGATCACTGGGTCTCCAACAAGGAGAAGGTGATCAAGGCCTACGGCGAGCGCTGGTACCGCCTCTGGTACTTCTTCCTGCACTGGTCCGCGCTGATCGGCGAGCAAGGCTCGGCGTTCACGTACCAGGTGCTGATGCACAAAAACTCGGACAGCTTTGATCGTACGAAGCTTCAGTTCGGGTCTGGCAAGAACTGGAGATAGGGTTAAGCACGAGCGGCGGGGCTTGAGCTCATCCGCTTCGTCCAAAACGCCGTTCACGTCGATCGTGAACGGCGTTTTGCTGTGCGGGGTTTGCGGAGCACAGGCGAGCAGCAGAATCTTCGCGCGCAGAAGCAGCCGCTTCCTGCTGCGAAGACCGCAACTTTGCGCCTTCTGTGTTTTTCGATGCTCGAAACCTGGAACCGTTTCCAGTCGCTATCCTGGATGCTAAGCTGCAGACAGATGGCTCAGTTTCCCAAGGATTTCGTGTGGGGCGCAGCGGCGGCTTCGTATCAAATCGAAGGCGGCGTCAACGACGGAGGGCGCGGCGCGAGCGTGTGGGACATGTTCTGTCGCAAGCAGGGCGCGGTTTGGAACGGGCACACCGGCGACGTCGCCTGCGACCACTACCACCGCTACGCCGAAGACGTCGGGCTGATGCAGCAGATGGGCCTGAAGGCGTACCGCTTGAGCGTCGCCTGGCCGCGCATTCAGCCAACGGGCGTCGGTAAGCCGAACGCCGCGGGCTTGGATTTCTACGATCGCCTGATCGATGCCCTCTTGGCCGCCGGCATCACCCCGTGGGTCACGCTCTACCACTGGGATTTCCCCCTAGATCTGTACCACCGCGGCGGCTGGCTCAACCGCGACAGCGCTGATTGGTTCGCCGACTACACGACCCACGTCGTCTCTCGCCTGTCCGACCGGGTGAAGCACTGGATGACCCTGAACGAGCCGCAGGTGTACATCGGCGCCGGCCACGTGGAGGGCAGGCATGCCCCCGGAGACAAGCTGGCGTTCCGCGAAGCGTTGCTCGCCGGCCACCACACCCTCCTGGCCCACGGCAAGAGCGTGCAGGCCATCCGCGCCGCCAGCAAGCAACCGTGCCGCATCGGCTACGCCCCCGTCGCCCTGTCGAAGATGCCGTTCGATCCGAGCTCCGCCGCCGACATCGCGGCCGCTCGCAAAAAGATGTTCAGCGTCGACAGTGAAACGGCCTGGACCAACACCTGGTGGATGGACCCGGTCTTCCTCGGGCACTACCCGGAAGACGGCCTGAAGTTCTTCGGGAAAGACGCGCCCAAACCCGCCGCGGGCGATCTCGAGCTCATGCACCAGCCGCTCGATTTCTGCGGGGTCAACATCTACCAAGGCCAATACGTGCGCGCCGGCGCCGACGGGCAACCAGAAGAAATCACGATGCCGGTGGGCGCCAAGCTCACCGCCTTCGAGTGGTACGTCACGCCCGAGGCCATGTACTGGGGCCCCAAGTTCTTGCACGAGCGCTACAACCAACCCATCGTCATCACCGAAAACGGCATCTCATGCCGAGACTGGGTTTCCAAAGACGGCCAGGTGCACGACGCCCAGCGCATCGACTTCACCCACCGCTACCTAGAAGAGGGAGCGCGCGCCATCGCGGCCGGCGTGCCCATCGAAGCCTACTTTCACTGGTCGTTCATCGACAACTTCGAGTGGGGCCACGGCTACAAGCACCGCTTCGGCCTCATCTACTGCGACTACGAAACCCTCCAGCGCACCCCGAAAGACTCGGCTCGCTGGTACGCGGAAGTGATTCGCACGAACGGCGCTTCGCTCGGCTAGCCGCGACGCCGCTGCGCTCAGCCGCAGACGCCGCTGGCTACGTTCTTGCTTGAGCGAGCCGAGTGTGTCGATTTTCGCTTAAAACACCGCCGCGGCGTCGTAGCGCTTCGGTAGCGCTCGGGGCACTTTGGCGGGTGGCAATGGGGTTGCTGGTGGGCTGGTTGGGCTGCGGGCGGGCCCAAGCCGCGCCGCACGAATTCACGGCCGTGCCCGTCGTCGGTGGTGACAGCGACGTCGGCTTCGGCGGCGGGTACATGCTTTCGTACGCCCGCACCCCCAAGGGTTACAAGCCGTATCTCTGGCGCATCGAATCGGCCGGTGCCATCACGTTCAAGCCGGCGGACCAAGGCAACCAGCTCGACCCGCGCGGCCTGCAGATCCCCCTGCTCGACGACTACTTGCTGCTGCGCTTTCCACACGTGCGCCGCGATACGCTGGAGGTGGAGCTACGCCTGGCGTACACGCGCGAGGGCACACTGAAGTTCTACGGGCTCGGCAACGCTTCTCGCCTCGAACCTGGACGCGAGCCGACCGACAGCTTCTACAAGCACCAACGCACCCACCCGATGTTGCGCTGGCTGTCCACGCTCCACGCCACCAAGTCTCTCGACGCCATTTGGGGCTTTTCGTACACCCACAACTGGGTTTCGGTCGCCGACGACACCCTGTTGGCGCAAACCATGAAGGGTGGCACCGACTACGAGCGTGAGGTGTTGCGTGACGCGTCCGAGCACGGCGTCGCTTGGTTTTCGGCGGGTTTGGGGTTGGATACGCGCGACCACGAGACCAAGACGCAGAGCGGCGTGCACATCACCGCCCGCGCCGACTTCGCGCCGGGTGGCGTTCCTTCGCTGCCCTACCAATGGGGCCGCTTCACCGGTTCGGCCAGCGCCTTCATCCCGGTGGTCCGCGACCGGGTGACGCTCGCGGGCCGAGTCGCCACCGATCTCCTATTCGGCGATCCACCATTTTACGAGCTGCCTCGCTACGACAACACCTACTTCGGCGGCGGCAAAGGCATCCGCGGTGTGCCCGCCCAGCGCTACTGGGGCAAGATCAAGGTGTTCTCCAACGCCGAGCTCCGCACTCAGCTCTTCTCGTTTCACTTTTGGGATAAAACCAACTGGCTGGGGGTGACCGCATTCTTCGACAGCGGCCGCTTGTGGAGCGACTACCACCCTCACCCGGAGCTCGACGGCACCGGCCTGGGCCTGAAATACGGCGCCGGCGGCGGCTTGCGCCTTCTCGCCGGCGACTCGTTCGTGCTCCGCGCCGACGTCGCCTACTCACCCGACGCGCACCCCATCAGCGCGTACCTCACGTCCGGACAGATGTTCTAGACCGCGCGAGGCTCGCCCACGCTCACGCGCGGGGACTAACGGCGCCCCAAGATCGCCATCAGAATGATGGCGCCGAGCACGCTGCCAATCCAACCCGCGCTCTGGGGATGCCAAAACGAGTTGCCCGCGATCAGGTTGCCGAGCAACCCGCCAATGAACGACCCGGCAACGCCGATCAGCGTCGTCTTCACGATGCCCATCTGCTGCGTGCCCGGCATGAGCGCCCGCGCGATCAACCCCACGAGGAACCCGAAGACGAGAAAGATTAAAAGGCCCATGGTGTCTCTCGTGGCTGAGGTTTCGTGCGTCGTGTCGTCGTCAGTAGGCGGGACAGGGATCGAACCTGCGACAGCCGGTGTGTAAAACCAGAGCTCTACCGCTGAGCTACCCGCCTGAATGGCTTTCTTTTAAGCAGGATCGTGACTTCGGGGATAGAACCTTCGGGGACACCGGGCAAGAAACCTGTTTCTCCGCGGTTTTCGAAGGGGAATGGCCTTCTACCCCACGTTTTCCGCCAGGGGAAGGGTTCGGCTGCTGGCCCCTCGTTCTGCTCGGCGATGACCAGTGGCAGACGAGGCCATGGCGTGCGCTTTGGTCCTGCCTACGGCCAGCTCTGGTTGATGCCACGCCTCAGGGAGTGAAAGCCCAACTCGAGCTTTTTCGAAAATCGAAAAATGAAACCGGATAGCCTCGGGGAACCCATGGATCAGGTGACGCACGATGCCTAGCTCGCGCTTCGGCCAGTGGGCATTGCGGTTCTTGACGGCGGCTGGGGTCGCGGGCGTTGCGTGTGGGTGTGGAGGCAACGCCGAGGGCGTGCTCAACACGAGCGGTGGCGGATCCGGAGGCGCTGCAATGTGCGAGCAGCCGCCACCCGATCCGGGCGCGAGCAATCGGTTTCCTTGTTTGAACGCCGAGCCCTACGGCGGGCCCAATTCGGGGGTCGAGCGGTGCGAAAATGGGATGCTTCATCGCATTGGCAACGGCGCGTGCCAGGCGGCGACCGACGCATTCGGTGGTTGTTTGGTGGACGGCGATTGTGCAGCAATCGACAACGTCTCAAGCATCTGCCGATGTGACGAAATGGGCTTTGGAACGTGCGCTTCGTCGAGATGCTCGAGCGACGATAGCTGTGAGGCGGGCTTTCTCTGCGTCGGCCTCGAGAAACGCGTGTGCCCCGGTGCTCCCCTGGATTTCGCCTGCCAGAGCCCGGAAGACGAGTGCGGTTCAAATCCCGAATGTCCATGCGATGATGCCAATCACGCTGAGTGCATGTGGCTAATCGCAGCTGCGGACGAACCGCCGGTTCATCGCTGCAGCCGTTGCGTCGAACCGGGCCGTCCATTCCTGATCGGAGACCTGCCGCGCACAGCTCGCAGCGAGCCCAGCTCCGCCTGGCGCGAGCCATCTTTGTCGGTTTCGACAGCCGGTCTGACCGAGGGCCTGCGCGCCACATTGACTTCGCATTGGCGGCAGCAGGCCGAAATGGAGCACGCCTCGGTGGCGGCATTCGCACGCTTCGTGCTCGAGCTGTTGTCGCTGGGCGCGCCGCCCGAGCTGGTGACGGCAGCGACGGATGCGCTCGCCGATGAAACAGCGCACGCTCGGATTTGCTACGCGCTGGCTTCGGCCTACGCCGGGCAAGCGCTCGGCCCCGCCAAGCTGGACGTCACCGGCGCTTTGCAAGACTCGAGCTTGGAAGGCATCGTGATGCGTGCCGTGCTGGAAGGCTGCGTGGGAGAGACGCTGGCCGCCATCGAAGCCAGCGAAGCCGCGAGCCACGCCGCCGACAAACTCTTGCGCTCGGCGCTGTCGCGTATTGCCGAAGACGAGGCGCGGCACGCCGAGCTCTCGTGGCGCTTCCTGCGTTGGGCGTTGTCTCTCGGCGGCTCGGCGCTGCGGTCCGCCGTGCAGCGTGCGTTTCGCGAAGCCGAAAGCCGGCTGGCCTCGAGCTTAATGATCCATCCTTCAGCAGAGCCGGCCACCGAAGCCGAGCTACGGGCTCACGGCGTGCTCTCGCCGGCTCGCAGCGCTCAGCTAGCTCGGCAGGTCTTTGACGCGGTAGTTCGCCCCTGTGCGAGCGCGCTCTCGGCCCGAGCCGCTGCTTGGCCCGCGTGAGGAATGTAGGCGGAGGTGCGGGAAAATTCGGGATTTGCGGCGGCAAATGCAGCGAGCGTGAAGCGGGTCCGGCGCGACGGGAAGTTTGCGCTCTGGGCTGTCTTCTGGTGGTGAGAAAACGGCAGAAACGTCCCTGAGCGCTCATGGGAGCTGACGCTGGGCGGCACTCACTTGGCTGGTGTCTCACAGCTCTGGCCCCGGAGGTCGCATGCCTGCTCGCACGATTGGCTCATGGCTGCTGCTCGGAGCGCTGGCGGGTTGCCAAGGCAACATCCAAGGCGCGCTCGACCGCGACGTGCCGCCGGGCTCGGCCGGAAGCGCCTCGACGCCGCCCGGTCCCGGCTTCGACACCAAGAGCGAGTGTCAAAAGCTGGGCACGGGCTTGAATCCGGGACCGTCGCCGCTGCGGCGTCTCACCCGTGAGGAATACGACAACACCGTGGCCGAGCTTGCCGGCGACACGTCGAAGCCGGGCAAGGATTTTCCGCCCGAGGCGCACGCGCTCGGGTTCAACAACATCGCCGACGCGCAGACCGTGACCACGTTGCTCGCCGAAGCCTACAAAACGGCCGCAGAAGGCATCGCGGAGCGTGCCACCAAGAACGCCGGCGCTCTTTTGGGTTGCAGCGAAACGGATGGCGCGTGCGTGGACGGCTTCATCCAGCGCTTTGGCTCGCGCGCCTACCGTCGGCCGCTAGCCACCGACGAAGCGGCACGCCTGCGCAAAGTCTACGATTGGGGCCAAACCAACACCACCGCGCTCGACGGCGTGCGCATGGTGATCGAAGTCTTGCTGCAATCGCCGGATTTCTTGTACCGGCCCGAGCTCGGCGCCGACGAAGCCGCGCCCCAAGTACTGCATTTGTCGTCCTACGAGATGGCGACGCGCCTCTCTTACCTGCTGCGCGGCTCGATGCCGGATCAGGTCTTGCTGGACGAAGCCGCTGCCGATCGGCTGAAAACCCCGGAACAGGTGCTGGCTCAAGCCCAGCGTCTGCTCACCGACCCGCGCGCTCGTGACACCTTCAAGAGCTTTCACCGCCAATGGCTCGACCTGGATCAGGTCGCCGCCATCGATCGCGATCCCGCGCTCTACGCCGGCTACACCGACGCCGTTCCGGCCCTTTTGCAGCAAGAAACCGAAGCCTTCATCGATCACGTGTTGTTCGAAGACGGCGGCAAGCTCAAGACCCTACTGACGGCGTCCTACACGTTCGCCAATAACGCGCTCGCCACCTTTTACGGCCTGGCCGCCCCGACCGGAGATGCCTTCACGCTCGTGGCCACCGATCCGGCGCAGCGCAAAGGCTTGCTCACCCAGGGCAGCTTGCTCGCGCTGCAATCCAAGCCGCAGCAAACGTCGCCGGTGCATCGCGGCAAATTCGTGCGCGAAAACCTGTTGTGTCAGTTCTTGCCACCTCCCCCGGCCAATTTGGTCATCACCCCGCCCGAGCTGAACCCCAGCCTCACCACCCGTCAGCGCTTCAGCCAGCACTCCGCGGACCCGAGTTGCTCGGCCTGCCATCAGCAGATGGACCCGCTCGGCCTGGGTTTCGAGCACTTCGACGCCGTCGGCCGCTGGCGCGAAACCGAAAACAACCTGCCCATCGACGCCACCGGCAAGCTCGTACTGACCGACGTAGATGGCGATTTCGACGGCGCGGCGGCGCTGGCCGACAAGCTGGCCACCAGCGAGCAGGTCGGCGACTGCATGATGAAAGAGTGGGCGCGCTTCACGTTCGGTCGCAGCGAAACGGTCGAGGATGCGTGCACCCTCGAGCGCACCAAGACCCAATTCGCAGCGTCGGATCACGACATCAAACAGCTGGTCCTGGCGTTGACCCAAACCGACGCGTTTTTGTACCGAAAGGCGGTGGTGCCATGAAGCGCCTGAGTCGCAGAACCCTGCTGCGCGGCGCGGGCGGCGCCGCGCTGGGCCTGCCGTTTTTGGAGATCATGGGCCGGCCGACGGCTGCGCTCGGTCAGTCGATGCCAGGCTACACCGCGGCCGGCATGCCCAAGCGCTTCATCGTTTGGTTCACGCCCAATGGCACCATTCCCAGCGCCTGGACTCCGACCGGCGGCGAAAGCGATTTCGAGTTTTCGCGCATCCTCAAGCCGCTCGAGCCCTTCCGCAAGAAGCTGTTGATCATCGACGGCGTCGACCAAACCGGTGAAGGCGGCGACGGTCACAAGAACGGCATGCAAGGCATGCTCACCGGCCAAACCTTGAACCCGGGTGCGTTCAAGGGCGGCGACGGCAGCACCGCGGGCTGGGCCAACGGCATATCGGTCGATCAGCGCATCGCCCAAGTCATCGGCACCCAAACCAAGCTCAAGAGCCTGGAGCTCGGCGTGCAGAGCGGCAACGACGAGAACAACTGGAACCGCATGTCGCTGCTCGGTCCGGA
>JBEQSW010000139.1:0-6233 GCA_040348565.1 Myxococcales bacterium
CGACGGCACGGCCGGCGCGCGCCTGTTACTCGAACGCGGCTCGGTGTCGCTGCAGATCACGCCCACGCCCGAGCCTCACTGGTCGGTGGAGTCCGGCCCGTTTCTGGTCACGGTCAAGGGCACGGATTTCACCGTGGGTTGGGATCCCACGAGCGAGCTCTTCGAGCTTACGCTGCGACGAGGCCGGGTCGTCGTCAGTGGTCCGGTGGTGGGCGACGATTTCGTCGTGCACCCCGGGCAGAAGCTAAGGGTCAGCTTGCCGAAGGCGGAGACCGTGATCGTCGAGGACCGTACGCCCAACGTCGCTCCGCCGACGGTTTCGAGCGCCGGCTCAGCCGCGGACGCTGCCACGGCGCCAGCGCCGACGGACGACAACAAGGTGAGCGCCAATGGTGGCACCGCCAATCCTCCCGCGGCTGCGGTAAGCTCGCGACCACGGCAGTGGCGTGGGGCCTTGGCCAGCGGTGAATGGGACCGAATCATCTCCGAGGCCGAAGCCGGTGGCATCGAGACCACGCTCGAAGCGGCGACGAGCGAAGACCTGTTCGCGCTGGCCGACGCCGCGCGTTACCGCCGGCGCTTGGACGTGGCGAGGGCCGCGCTACTGGCGCAGCGTCGCCGCTTCCCGAGCTCGCCGCGCGCTGCGGAAGCGATCTTCTTGCTGGGGCGAGTCTCCGAGCTTCGTCCCGGAGGGCGCGCGCAGGCGCTCCAATACTACGACGAGTACCTAGGCCGGGCTCCGGGAGGCACCTACGCCGCGGAAGCGCTCGGGCGGAAGATGACGCTGGTGAACGAGTCCGGAAGCGGCGCTCGCTCCATCGCGGAGGAGTACCTGCGGCGCTTTCCCCATGGCAGCTACGCCGGGGCCGCGCGAACCTTGTTGAGTGTCGAGGAGTGAACCGCGTGAGACGCTTGCGCCGCGGGCCGGCGGGCGCTCTCGTGGTGCGCCTCGGTGCGGCGCTGGTGTTCTGCCTGGTCTTGCTGAGTGGAAGCGAGGCGTACGGCGTGACCGTCGCCATTTTGAGCGGCGCCTCCTCGCCCGCTCTGTCGGAGGCCACCAACCGGCTGCGCGGCGAGCTTGCTGCTTTGCGCCTCCGCGTTCTGTTGCTCCGTCGTCCGACGACCGATGAGCTCGGCGGGGTGGATGGTCGCGCCTGGCTCGAGCGCACGGCGGAGGCTAGCGACATCGACGCCGTGATCGAGGTCATCGGCGAGAAGGCGCCCGAAGCCGTGGACGTGTGGATCTTCGAGCGTTCGCCGTGGCGCTCGCACGTGGCGCGAGTCTTCCCGGATCCGAACACGCCCGATCGAGCGGGGACGCTGGCGATTCGCGCGATCGAGGTCCTGCGCTCCTACAACCTCGAAACGGATCTGGCCGCCAAGGCCCGCGCGCGCGACGACGACATGCCGCCGGCGGATTCGGGCCCGGTGAGCGCCAGCCCCCCTGCCGCGGAGCCAGCGCCAGTGAAACCCTCGCGCGATAGCGTCGAGGGTGCCGGAGTCGAGCTGGGCGCGGGCGTCCTCACCGGGCTCGACCGCGTCGGTCCCGCCCTCCTTCCGGTGCTGGGCCTCGACTGGCGCGCCCATCCCTTGCTCGTCGTGCATGCGACGGTGTCGGGCTGGGGCACCGAGCCGAAATTACGGGCCGCGTCCGGCACCGTGCGGGTGGCGCAGGGCTATGGCGCGCTGGGACTCTGCTACTGCCCGACGGCTGGTTCGGCGATCCGACCATACCTCGCGCTTTCCGCGGGCGTGTCGCGCACGGCGCTCGCCGGTGCGGCGGAGTCGCCCGCTCGCGGTCACGACGTCGCGCAATGGTCGCTGCTGTTCGATGCGGGGGCCGGCGCGCGCCTGCGTTTGCCGAGCAGATACTACGCGACCCTGACTGGTCACGTGCAGCTGACTCAGCCCCATGTGTCCATCCACGTCGTGGACGAGCAGATCGGCAGCACGGGTCGCCCGAACCTCGTCGCCAACCTCACCGTCGGAGCCTGGCTATGACGCTTGGGCGCGGGCTATTCGGAGCCGCGTTGCTTTGCTCGGCCAGCGCGTGCTCGGGCGCCGATCTCTTTCCAATAACCCGAGACGCAACCGGTGGCAGTGCTTCGGGCGGCAGCGGCGGAGGCGACGCTGGCGCTGGTGGAGGCTCGGCAACGTCCACCATGGGCTGCGACGCACCCGCCCGACCTGCCGGAGACTGGCCGCAAACCGTGCTCGTGGACGGCGTGAGTCGCAGCTACGTCTTGCATTTGCCGCCCACGTACGACGCAACGCGCCCAGCGCCGCTGGTCGTCGACTTCCACGGCATCGGCGAAACCGGCGCGAGCGAACGGGCGAGCTCCCCCTACCCCGCGGTGCTCGATCCGGAAGGGGTCGTGATGGCGTTCCCGGATGGTCGGCGTGGTCCGGCCGGCACCGGCTGGAACGTGGGGCCGTGCTGCGTCGCCGACACCGACGACGTGGCGTTCGCGCGCGCGGTCGTCGCCCACGTCCAGACGCTGGCGTGCATCGACAGCACGCGCGTGCACGCCGTGGGCGTCCTCACCGGTGGTGGCATGGCTCACTACCTCGGCTGTCACGCCGCGGATATCTTCGCAGCGGTCGCGCCGGCCGCGTTCGACCTGCTGGTGGAGAACGAGACCGATTGCTTGCCGTCGCGGCCGGTCACCGTCGTCTCCTTCCGCAGCACCGCGGATCCGCGCGTGCCCTACGCCGGCGGCGCGTCGTCGCTCGTACCCGGCATGCCGCTGACTTTTCTCGGCGCCAAAGCGTCGTTCGCGAAGTGGGCCGAGATCGACGACTGCACGAGCGGCCCTTCACCCGAGAACGCGAGCGGTTGCTCTTCGTACACGGGCTGCGCCGGCGGCGCCGAGGTCCTCCTGTGCACGCGCGACGGCACGGAACAACAGGGCGACCCCAGCATCGCCTGGCCGGTGCTGCGCGGTCACACGCTCTGAGCCAATCGAATGCGGCGGAGCGCGGGTCAGAGACTGCTGCGAAAAAAATCCCAGATGAGATCGCTCATGTCGAGGTCTTGGTTGCGGAAACCGAATTCGGCCAGCTCCTGCTCGCGATCGGGCGGGTTGCTGGTCGGCCACAGGTGACCCGAGTGGTCGAATCGCACGACGCGAACTTGCGCCGCGGCGGAGTCTTTGCCGTAGTCGATCTGTTCAGCTCGACTGTCGCGCGTGTGTAGGGCATTCGGAGCTGCGCCGCGGTATGCAGCTCCTTCCTTCACCAAATCGGGGAGCGCGGTCTTGTGCGGAGCGCTCTGTTCTTCATGGCTCAACCCCAGCGCCGCCGCCCACGCCGGCCCCAGCGGAGCGAGCTGGGTAGCGTAGCCGGGGGCCATGCCCGGGTCAGTGAGCGAATAGGCGATCAACGCGCGTCGGAGCCGGAAGGCGCCACCGGTGGGCGGCACCGCGACGGGCGACCCCGGGTAAGGCATGACGGCTGCGATGCCTTGGTAGCGACTCGGGTCGTGAAGGGCGGCGAGATGGGTGAGACCGCCGCCGTCGGACAACCCGCTCAGGAACACGGGATTTTTCCCACTGATAGCCGCACGCGCGACCAAATCATCGACGATCTTTTGCAGGTAAGCAAAGTCGTCGACTTGGCTTTGTCCGCTCGAGTCTTTGCGGAAGCCGCCCCCGTTGGGACGCTCGGGCACCGTGCCGGCTCCGGGAGCGGCGTTGCCGTAGACCACGATGAAGCCGTCGCGATCGGCCAACGCTTCGAAGCGTTTCTGCGTGATGTACGTGCGCATCGTCTCGGCATCGGCGCCCAGCCCATGCAGCACGATGAGCACGGGTGCATCGGTGTGAGGGCCGAGTGACTTCGGGATGTAGCTCAGGTAGCGACGGGTTACGGAGCCGCAGGCCTTCGTGGCCTGCTCGAAGGTGAACAAGCGAACGTGGCTTGCTTCCTGATCGAGTGAGGTCTCGCCGGGCCGAGGAATGATTCCTAGCGGCAGCTCGTCGGCGGGACACACGGCGCGACAGTCGCGCGTTTGCCCGTCCTGCCACGGAATGAATTCGAGGTCGTCCAGCCAGACGTCGAACGTGCCTTTGGTATGGGCCAGAAAGCTCAGGTTGGTCGTGCTGGACCGATTCAACGGCCCCGGGCGCGAGCCGAATCCCAGGCGGCTCAGTGAGCAGAACGGCACTTCGAAGCTTCTAAAGTCGGCAGAAAGAGGGATATCGCGCCCTGGCTCGTCGTAGCAGCCTTCGGAATCGGGGCAGTCCCCTCCCGCGCTCTGGAAGATCGACTCGCGACTGGTGAACGTCATGCGGAGCGTTCCGTTGCCCCGAGCGCGAAAGCGAATGCCGGAGTAGGCGGAGACATCGTAGGTGCACAGGCCGCCCTGGGCGAGCGACCAGGCGAGAGCGACGCCGAAGCCAGCACCCCACTTGTCGAAGCCGCCGCCGGTGAAGTGGAGCGCCGACGACGAATCGCCCTTTTCGACGCTGAGCTTGGCACAACCCGCGGTCTGATCGGTGAAGCTGTACCAGCTGCCCACTCGCTGTTCGACGGGACGAAGCAACAGGTCTCCATCGTTGAAGTCATCCAAGCTGGGCAGCGTTCCTGGTGCCATGAACCCACATCCGAGCAGGCGGGGACGCGACTCGCTTTTGGTGGCCGGACAACTCGCAAGAGGGTCGCTAACCGTTGCCGCGGCGGCCGTCGGAGTGGGTGGGCGCGCGCCACCGGCGCAGCTTGCGAGCAGAAGACTCGCGGCTCCCAGCGAGAACCTCGGCAGGCGGGGCGACGCGGTCGTGGTCGAGCTCATGGGCGGAGACTTCCGAGTCGCCGGACGCTAGCAGATACTCGCGGACAAGCTCGCGAGCGCGGTGGAGACGCCCCTTGATGGCCGCGGCGCTGGTCGCCAGGCGCTCGGCCATTTCGCCGATCGTCAGCCCTTCGAAGTCGCGCAGCACCAACACCTCGCGGTATTGCTGCGGCAACGACTCGAACGCTGCCGCCAGATCGAGGCGCAGCTCGTCTTGGCTACGCACAGCTACCAACGCATCGACGTCGCCGTCGCCCCACAGGTCGCGCCGGAGGGTGACGCGCGCCATGCGGTGACATTCACGACGGACGATGCGAAACATCCATCGCGACCAGGCGCGCGTATGCCGTAGACCGCTCAAGTAGCGAGAGGCGATGATCAGCGCTTCTTGGACGGCGTCGTCCACGTCGCTGATCAGACAGCTGCGCTGCGCGTAGCGTCGAAGCTCGGGCTGGCACTCGACCAGCAGACGCTCGAGCGCGCTCGGCTCACCCACGCGCGCCGCTTCGATCAAGCCGAGGTCGAACCTATCCTGCATCGCTCACCCCTGCTTGGACAGCCGGCGACCGACCAGCGCGCACGCAGGGCAGAATCCGAAAAGCCCTGTCATTCCGAAACCCAGGGCCGAGCCGGCCATCAGCCAGCCCCAGGGAGCGGCGAAGGCATTCAGCGACACGAGCGCGGCAGTCACGGCCACGACGACCCGTACCACGCGCTCCCAGGTGGGGACGTTTTTCACGAAAAAAGCGGCCTTCAATGTGGTCATGCCCCTAGAGAGGTCCCCAAGCGGGCAAAGGATCCGCGCCCTGGTCGATTTTTCTAACCTTTCGGGGGTAGGAGCGGGGCGCATCAGCAAGGGGACGAGTGCACGTCCACACGATCTTTCCCGGAAAGTGCGGCAAATGGCAGCGCCCGCCCCCCGACCCTTTCAAAGTCAGTGAGAATCCGACCGGCTGTCGCCACTAACTCTATGACCCGCTGCGAGGGCAAAAGGTGGTGAGGACGACGCTATGCCGCAATTTCGCTTGAATCGGAGGGCCGTGCTGAGAGGCGCGGGGGGAATCGCCATTGCGCTGCCGTGGCTGGAGATCATGGCGCCAGAGCGGCCGGTACGAGCCGCCGGTACGCCGGCTCGGCGCTTCGTCGGCGTCTTTACCCCCGGTGGCACCGTGCTCGACAACTGGCGCCCGACCGGCACCGAAACCGACTTCACCTTGAGCACGATCTTGCAGCCCCTCGCGCCCGTGCAGCCTCACATCATGGTCGTCGACGGCATCGACATGACGTGTGCGGTGGGCGAGCAAAATCAGGCGGGCTTGGTCGCGCTCTTGACCGGCAGCAAGCAGACCGGTTCCCCCAACGACTTTGCCGCCAATCCGTCGATCGATCAGGTACTGGCAAGCCGGCTTTCGGCCAATCAGCGGTTGCCGAGCTTGGAGCTGGC
>JBEQSW010000177.1:0-14518 GCA_040348565.1 Myxococcales bacterium
GGCGGCGGCCGATCGCCGGCATGATCGAGCTCGTGCGCGAGCTCAAAGCGCGCGGCACGCCCATCGCCGTCATTTCCAACTCCGAGGGGCACCTGGCCGAGCTGGTGGACGAGCTGGGCTGGACCGATGCGTTCGACGTCGTGGTCGACTCGGGACGGCTCGGCATCGACAAGCCGGATCCGCGCATCTTCGGCCACGCTTGCGCGACGTTGGGCGTCACCGTGCCGCAGCTGTTGCACGTAGGCGACGCCTGGGAAGCCGACGTGCAGGGCGCGCTGGGCGCTTCCGCCAGCGCGGTGTGGTTCGACCGTGAGCACCATGCGCGCTCGTTGCCGGAGCGGGTTTACGGCGCCGGCAACGCGCTCGAGCTGCGCGAAGTCCTGGCTCGCTTGGGCTTCCTAAGTTAGCTTCGGCGCATGAAATCTCAACGTATCGGCATGCTGGGCGCCGGCAACATGGCGGGCGCGCTGATCCGCGGCCTGTTGGCCTCGAAGAGCGTGACGGCCGACCAGATCGTGGCCAGCGACGTGCGCGCCGATCACCTGAAAGAGCTGTCGTCCAAGTACGGCATCAAGACCTTCAGCGACAACCGGCAGCTGGCGGCCGTATCGAACCTGGTCGTGCTGGCGGTCAAGCCGCAGGTCATCGACCGCGTGCTGGACCAAATGGCCGACGCCTTCAGCCCCGACACGCTGCTGGTATCGATTGCAGCGGGAGTGCCGATCCGTTCGCTCGAGGCGCGCCTGCCAGCTCACGTGCGCGTCGTGCGCGCCATGCCCAACACCGCCGCCATCGCCCTGGCCGGCGCTACCGGCATTGCCGCCGGCTCGCGCGCCACCCAAGAGGACGTCGACGTCACCCAGGCGCTGTTCGCGGCCATCGGGCGCTCGGTGGTGCTCGACGAAACGTTGATTGACGCCGTCACCGGCCTCTCCGGCAGCGGCCCCGCCTACGTGATGGTGATGATCGAAGCCCTGGCCGACGGCGGCGTGAAGGTCGGCTTGCACCGCGACACCGCGCTATTGCTGGCGGCCCAGACCGTTTACGGCTCCGCCAAGCTGCTGCTCGAAACGGGCGAGCACCCGGGGCGCTTGAAAGACATGGTCACCAGCCCCGGTGGCACCGCCATCGCCGGCCTGCACACGCTGGAGACCGGCGGCATCCGTCGCACGTTGATTGACGCGGTCGAAGCCGCAACCCGCCGCGCGGTGGAGCTGGGTGAGGCCATGGCCAAGAAGCTCGACCGCAGCTAGCGGGGTAGTCTCGTTCCAACTAGTCACGACGCCAGCCGATTTCAGGTTTCTGACTTCGTTTTGGCTGCGCGCGGGTGCTCACGTACTCAAGTACGCTCCGCTCCCGTGCTCGCCAAAGCCTCGTCAAAACCTGAACTTGGCAGGCGGGTTGCTTGCGATGGTCCCGCGAGCCACGAAGACCCGGGTCTGGTGCCAACGGGAGAGCGTGTAGTGCGTTTCTGTCGACCTCTGCAGCGCAGGGACAAAACTAGTGTCCGCGCAAAGGGGCCGGGGGGGGGACAGCCTCACTCTGCGCGGACACGAATGTAGTAGCAGCAGGTCCTCAGAAAATCAAACCCCTAAATCCAGAATTGCAGCGCGCTCGGTCCGAGCCGCGGCTCGCAAAATATTCCACAAAGCTGCGGCTTTCGCAGTCGAATGCGATGGGCGGCGTGCAACGCGGTCACTGTTGACCCTCGCGTTTCTTAACTTCCGGGGGTGAGACTTATTTCAACTGCGATACGCACTTCGAAATGAGACGCCGGCATCTCAATTCGAGCAACGCAGCTCCACGCGGCGCCCGAGTGGCTTCCGCTCGGTCAAGGTGGTGATCACGGTCGGGCGGCCAGTCGCGCGCAGCGCGGCGGCGCCATTGGTCTTGAGCGCACCGCCGGTGGCCTCGCCCTGGGCGGCAAGGACATCGACACACACGCCCCGTGCGGAAACGCGGAAGCGCCCCTCGAATCCACGCACGCCCATACCGGGCGGAGCCTCCGCACCTGGCTCCGGGGAGATGCCGGCGGTCAGCAAGAATCCTTCGGTCCCGTCTCCGCACACCGGTGGCATGCTCGAAAGCTGCAGCGGCGTCACCACGTAGGGCGCGTCCACCACGCCATTCTCCAAGTCCAACGGGTGAACGAACCAGCCCGTACTGCGGATCCAGATACCTAGCGCGTCTCCGGCGGCGCTGCGCACCAGCTCGGCGGTTGCCCCACGCGGCGGTGGAATGTCGGTGACCTCCAGCACGACCTCGAGGTCCTGCCCGACCACGCGATAAACCCGAAACGAGCGCGAGCCTTCGTCGTAAGAACCAATGAATACGCCGGTTTTCGTCTTCACGATCCCGGAAAAGCGCGCGCCCAGCCCCAGCCGACCCACGTTCGGAATCTGCACCGGCACGTGTCCCGCCTCGAACAGGAACAAGTCGATGGCCCCGCGCGAGCTGAGCAAGAGCCCGCCCGAGCTGCCCGAGGGATCGAGCGCCGCCGCCAGTCCGGCCGCGTTCGTGCTGGGCTCGGCGCCTAGCGCATCCGCGGCGCTGGTTGCGTCCGGCCAGGGGCTGCGGGCGGCGGCGGTCACCTGCACCCCGGGCTTGGTGCTGAAGCGATCGGCAAAGGCGATGCTGAGCGACCCCGTCCGGGTCCAATCTCCACCGCGCGGGCCGTAGGCGTAGATGCGCATTTGGACGCCGTACGGCTCCGTACCCGCATCGACGCCCTCGAAGGTGTCGGGCAAAGACGGCGCCGGCTGCTCCAAGAACGGCGAGAGCGCCGCGAGCGGAGCTTCGTCGGGGGGCGTTCCGGCGGGCGCGTGGCGCAAGCGGCGACCACTGAGCGGCGTGGCCGGCCGAAACGGCAAAGCGGGCGCGCTGACCTCACCGGTGGTCGCGCAGTGCAAGAACCAGCGCGAGCCGCCGGGGCCGGGGAAGCCGACGCGCGGAGGCGCGGCCGGCGTCGCCAAGCTGCGCGCCGCGCGCCCGTCGAAATAACCCACGCGCGTGAAGCCGGCAAAACCGCAGCCCACGGCCGAGCAGCCCTGGCGCATGCCCGAGGCGCGCGCCGACTTCAGGTCGATCTCCGGCGGCAGCTCGACAGCTTGCCACTCCACTCCTCCGTCGGTCGTCTCCGAGGCCAGACCGTTTTCACCCAAGACCAGGGCGCGCACGCCGGCGAACAACGTGTGGCTGGCGTTGTCTTGCACTCGGCGAAGCGTGAGCTTGCCGTCGAGCGTGAGCTCGAAGCCGGCAAACGGGCCCGCGCCCACGACCCAGCCCGACAGCACGCCCGGCTTGCTCTCGACGATGCCGTCGAGCCACACGCCTTGCTCGAGCAACGCCTTGTGCCGAGGATCGCGCTGCGCCAAAGCGAGCGGAACGCGCTTGGACACGCCAGCTTGCCAGAGCGTGAGCGACCCCGCTTCGCCCGGCGCCGGCGGCGTGAGCAGCGCGACGCGACCGTCGGCCAAAGCCACGACGCGCTCGCGCTCGTTGCGGCTGCGGACCTCGCGCGGAGCGGCGGTGGCCGGCGCAGCGACGATGCAGTGCTCGAGCGCGTCGCCGCGCGCGCGGCAACCGCCGTGAACCACGAGCGTGCCGCTGCCGCTGTCGCTGACGACGCGCGCGCCGTGCAGCTCGAGCACGAGCCGGAGCTGTAGCGGCTGCGCCACCTGATAAATCCGCGTCGATTCTTGGCCCTGCCCGCAGACGAAGCCCACGCCCGAGCCCAGCCGCACGCCCGAACATTCGCCGGCGCCGACGTAGGCGCGCTCGCGCCGCTCCAAGACGCGCCCGGTGTCCAAGGAAATGCGCGAGAGGGTGCCACCGGCAGCCACGAAAGCGCCGCCACGGCCGTCAGGGTACCCGGAGAGTGCGGCCACCTGCAGCAGCGGCTCGGCGCCGTGGTCGCTACCGACATCGCGGGCCGCAAGCAGGCGCGCCAACTCGGCGCGGGCGGCCTCGCTCACTTTTGCTTCGTCGCGCTCGGTCACGTGCGACAGCGCGCCGCGCGCGCTCAACGAGTAGTCGCCGTTGGGCGTAGCCAACGAAAGCGACTCTCCGGCAGGCTCGAAGCTGGTGACCGGCAACGACAGCGGATGCCAGCTGGCTCCGGCGTCGAAGCTGAGCAACACGCCTCGCAGCGGAACCTGCACCGCACCGAACCAGCCGTCGACGAACGCCATCGGACCGTACGCGGGCGCGGGCGGCAAGCCGAGTGGTGGCACCGCTTGGGCAGTCTCGAGATCGAGGGCGCGGTAGTCGGCTTCTCGCCGGGGCAAGATCAGCAAGCGATCGAAGCCGGGCACCAGCCGTTCGACTTCGAAATCCAGCTGCGCCAGGGGCTGTAGCGCGGCCGTCCAGCTCGCCGAGCGATATAGCAACGTGCCGTTCGATGACAGGATCCAAAACAAGAAGCCGCCTCCCAGGCGCTCGGGGAGCTCCAAGAAACGGGCGCCACGCGCCGCCGGCAGCAGCTCGTCACCGACGTCCAACGAGCCGTCAGGGTGCTCGAGGACGCGCAGGCCGAACGCGAGCAGGCGACGCGAGCCGTCGTGCTCGACGCCCGCCTCCGTTGCCCCCGGGCCGTGGGTGGGCGGAAAGAGGCGTGGCGCCGGAGCGGCTTTGGGCACGCTCGTCACCGCTACCGCTTGCGCCGTGCTGGGCGCCTGCGGCACGGCTCGCGAGCAGCTCACGAGCGCGCCCAGCGAGCAAGCGAGCAGGCCCGCGAGACGCATCGGCGGTTAGGCCTGCAACGCGGGATCGCTGGACTTGAACCAGCGGCTGGCGATGCGCACCGCGTTGGTCGCCGCGCCCAGCCGCAAGTTGTCACCGACGACGGTGATGCACACGGTGCGGCCGCTCTTGTCGCGGGCGTCGGGCCGCAGGCGGCCGACCAAGGCGTTGTCGCGATCTTTGACCGAGTACAACGCCGACAGGCCTTCGCCCGCGGCGCCGGGCAAGAAGGAGACGAACGGCGTCTTCGCCTTGTCCGAAAGCAAAGCCGCGATGCGCTCGAGCGAAACCGGCTTGGCGAAGGTCACCCAAGCGTTTTCATAGTGACCAACGGCCACGCCGACGCGGCAGCACTGCGCGCTGACACCCAGCTCCGGCAGCTCCAAAATCTTCTTGGCTTCGAACATCAGCTTGCGCTCTTCCGAAGAAAAGCCGCTGTCGTCGGTGCCGCCGTTGTGCGGCACGGTGTTGCCCGCGTACGCCTTCGGGTCGAACACGTTGCCCAGGCGGTCGAGCGAGGCGTAGCCGGTCTTGCTGGCCTCCAGAAAGCCGTCGAGCGCGGCAATGCCCGCGCCGCTGACCGCCTGGTAGGTGCTCACGGTCACGTCTTCGAGCCCGTACTCCTTCTGCAGCGGCGAGAGCGCCAACGTCAGGGGAATGGTCGTGCAGTTCGGGTTGGCAACGAGCCGCACCGACTCGTCGACGCGCACGGAGTTCACGCCGGCGGCGACCAGAGGCACCTTGGGATCGGCGCGGTAAGTGTTGCTCTTGTCGATCACGCGGTAACCGAGCGCGAGGAGGCGCGGCACGTAGCGCTTGCTGTGGTCGTCATCCAGCGCCACGAACGCCAGATCACCCTTGGGCGCGCTCTCTTCTTCCAACTTGGGCGCGGCATCGACTTGGTACGTCTTGTCGCCGTGCTTGAGCTCTTGATCGCGGCTCGCGTACAGGGACAGGCTCGCGCTGGGCCAAGCGCGCGCAACGAGGTCGAGCGTCTCGCGTCCGACCAGACCAGTGGCTCCAAGCAGGCAGATGCGCATGGGCCGGCGGTGTAGCAGCGATCGCCCCCTCGTTCCAGGCCCAGCCGGCGGCCGCGTCTCCCCCAAGCGGAAATACGCCTTGTCCCGAGCTCGGCGGCGCGGGTGATCGCCGCGGGCGCCGCGCTGCGTGGGCCGGTCGCGTCGTTCGTTTCGGGCGAGCGCTACGCTTCTCTGCTCGACGCCTTCGAGTCCGCTAGGCGATCACCCGTACCATGTGACTCGATGGTCCTTTTCGACGAGCCCGGGGCCTTCATTGCCAGGCTCGGTAGCGCTCGTTCTCGTGACGCTCGGATGCGCAGCCCACGGGACACCCGCCGGCACCGGCGGAACGGGCGGCGCCCACGGTGGAGCTTCGGGCGCCGGCACGCTTCCGACCGACGGTGCGACTGATTGCGCGCGCGACGGCGATGACGCGCACCTACGCGCCGAAACGCATCCTTCACTTGACGCGGCGTGATCGGCACAGGCAGTATGCGGCGCAAGGGAGGTCGCGTGGACCAATCAATTGGAAGAGGGTGGTGGTTCGTTCTTCTTGCGACGTTGGTCGCGTGCCAATCGGAGTCGGGCCCGCACGAGTCGGTGGGGGTCGTGAGTCAAGCGGTGACGCAAGCGCTGGAGCTCCGAGTTGCGCTGCCGCCGGGCGCGGTAAGCTCGGAGGTAGCGATCGCCGCGAATGGCGCGCTCGCGCTCGGCGATCGCGTCCAAGTTCTCACGAAAACAGGCGGTTTTGCCGTTGTTTCAAACATGGGTCTGACGTCGACCAACCTCGGCACCGACACTCAGTTGGGAAGCACGTGGTCGCGGCCGAGCGTGGTCGCGCGCGAACGAGCGCACGTATTCGGCTTCCTCAAAACGTCGGGCACCGTGCAGCCGCAGAACAACGTGATCGTCGACGGTCTGCGCCAGGAGCAGGTCGCAATCACGCCCATCGAAACGCGGCGCACGGTTACTTTCGACAGCAACAACTCGGGCCCGGTGAGCTTGGAGCCGGACCTGACGCGGACGCTCGCGCCCGGACGCTACTCGGACGCGACGCTCAAATCGCGCTCACAATTGTTTCTGTCGACCGGCACCTATTACTTCGACTCCCTTTCGACCGAACCCACGTCGAAGGTTTGGTTGAACAAGGCGCAGGGGCCGATCTACATCTATGTAAAATCGAGCTTCAGCGTCAAAGGCGAGCTGAAAGAGAATGGCGGCCGGATCGCCAATGTGCTCTTCGGGTACTTCGGAACCAGCGTTGCCAACGTGGAAACGCCGTTTCTCGGCACCTTGGTCGCGCCCAACGCCAAAATCTACCTCGCAACCGTCGGCGGCGAAGGGCACCGGGGAGCCTTCTTCGGCAAAGACGTGGATGTGCAGGCTGAAACGAAGGTCACACACTTCCCCTTCGGCATCACCCTCACCAAGCGCTGGGCGGTGGCCGACAGCGCTTCCCAGCCCATCACGCAAGCCGCGGTGCGCAGCGACGGCAGCGTGCTCGCCGTCACCGATCACCGGGCGTATTCGATCAACGGCTCCGGCGTCCGCTCAGAGCTGTTTGCAGACGCCAACGCGACCCGCCTCTTCCTGAATCCGGCCGGCAACGCCTTCGGCGTCTACGACGCAAGCGACGTGCGGCTCTTCAATGCGTCCGGTGCGCCCATTCGCACGTTCCCGCGTGTGCCCTTCGGATACGCTAAGTTCGTTCCCGGGAGCACAACGGTATTTTGGCCCGATCTGCAGCAAGGCCTCGAAGCGGCGCGGGTGACGAACGCGCGCTTCGTGGCGGCGAGCGGCAGCTCGACGGCGTTCACCGCAACCGGGCTGCAAGTGTCGCGCGTCACGGCACAAAATCTGGTCTATAGCGACGCCACGTCGCTGCGTCGCGCTTCGCTCGCGGGGGTCGAAAGCTTCCGTTTCAACGGGGCGGTCAGCAGCTTCGAGGCTTCGAGTGACGCCTCGCGCATCATCGTGCAGCTGCCCGGCAATCGCAGCGTCAGGCACGTGAGCGGCTCGAGCGTGCTGCCCGTCGTCAACGTCGACGGGCCGATATGGGAGCTGGCGATGGCGGCTGACGGCAACCGCTCCGCGGCGCTCACCGAGCACACGGCCTACGTGTTCAGCAACGGGGCGTTGCTCGCGAGCACGCCGCTACCGTTCGCTTTCGTCTCGAGCGCAGCCATCTCTTCGCGCGGGGAGCTGCTCTGCGGCGGAAAATCCGCAGATTCCACCGCGAGCGTGCTCGTCTTCGACGATGGCGGACAGCTGCTAGCGCAAGTGGTGACCACGCCCGATGAGCAAGCGCACCGGCCGGGAGTGATTCCAGCGCCGGACGGCAATTCATTCTTGGTCCGGGAGCGCTCGGGTCTCAGTCTTTACGACATCGAAAGGGGGCTGTGATGAAGCAGCGTTTTTCAAGGGGTACCAGTCGCGCAGCGGCGATCGCCGTCGCGCTTTCGTGGAGCGCGGCGGCCCAGGCTTTCGAGCCGCCAAACTCCGTGCTTTGGCCACTGTGGGAGAAGTCGCCGACGCCAGGCGTGCTCGGCGGGCCCGGGGTGACTCCGCCTCGGCCTGCGATCGGCAACACCTTGGGTGAATTTCAGCAGTATGGGGGCAGCCCCTACTTGCATGCGGGAACGGACATCCGTGGCGTGCTCGGGGACCTCGTTTATACCGCGGCGCCGGGCAACGTTTGGATCGCTGCCAACTTCACGATGGACACCTGCCTGAGCGCGACGAACTGTCGCGTGTACCTCAAGGGCACCGACGGTCGCTACGTCTACTATTACAGCCATTTGCGGCTCGACAGCGGAGCGGAGACTTACAAGTCGCGCTTCCGCAAGGCCGTCCATGACGCGCCGGGCGAAGCGGCGGGCACTCAGTTCGGCAATCTGGTCTTGCCGGCCACCACCGCTTACAACGCCGGCGAGCTGCTGTCCGAGATCACCGATTTTCCGAACTGGAACCACCTGCACTTCAGCGTCATCGACTCGCAGCAGAATTTCGACGTGGTGCACCCGCTCGGCGCGCTGCCGCGCGAGGCCAGCGGCGTCGCGCTGATCGACGATGAACGACCGATCGCCCAAACCGTGAACGGTCAGCAGCTGTGGTTCACGCAGGACACGACCACGACTTCCGTCACTCCTACGGGTGAGTGTAACGAGCTCAAGAACGCGGGCAAGCTCGACATCATCGCGGCGTTCAAAGATTCGTTCTATTCGAGCGATCCCGTGCCGGCCGGCTTGAGCGGTGATTTTTCGTCGATCGGCATCTATTCGGCGCGCTACCGCGTGGAGCGCGTGAACTCGGCGACGCCGCCGACGGAGGCCATCTGGTATCGCTTCGACCAAGCGACGCTCGAGTGCCCTGGCGAGGTTCGCGGCACCGCTTGCCCCGGGGCTCCGACGACGCCCGAGGCTCGGCTCCAGCTTTTCTACAAGCACTCTACGCGGGCAGACGAGGGCGCGATCGAGGTCGGTTCGGCATCGGGCACCTCGGTCTACGCGCACGTGCTCTTCGCCCCCGCACTCTCGTGTTCCGAGTACACGTCTTCCGTCGACAATCACTGCGCTGGCGACACCATCAACGGCGAGCAGTACGCAGAGGTCCTGACGAACTCGTGGGGCAAGGAAGGCTCGTGGGACTCGACCGCCGCGGCGGACGGCTTGTATCGCATCACGGCCGAAGGCAGCGACGAGGCGGGCAACGCGGTTTCGGTGAGCCGCACCGTCGTCGTCAACAATCACAACCTGGACGCGCATACCTTCAAGGATGCGTACGTTCGCGACAACGCGGAGGAAAAAGGCGAGCTACCGTCGACGCTCGGAGGTCGCCCATTTTGGACGAGCCCCGACATCGTGGTCGTGCCGGCCGGCGCGGGCAAGAACGGCACGCCCGTCGATACGTTGGTCGCGGGGGTGCCCTACGAGGTTTGGATCGGTGTGAACAACGCTTCGTGCGGCACGCTCGACGGCTACACGGTCGAGGTGCGGAGCGCCAACCCAAACCTGATCAACACCGACTGGACGGCGATTACCGCTGGGTTCCTGAACGACCCGGCGACCGCGCTCCCGGTCACCTTAGGACCGTTCGAATCCAAGCTGGTGGGTCCGTTCCCCTATATTCCGAGCGTTGCGGAAGCAACGGTGAACGATGGGCATCGCTGCCTCCTCGCCCAGATCAAATCGCCCACCGACCCGCTCACGCAGGACTTGTTCCACGTGGCTGACGACAACAATATCGCGCAGCGGAACGTGCAGATCGCGACGACTTCGTTTAGCATTCAGAACCCGGGTCCCGGGTCGAAGCCAATGAGCATCGAAGCGCGCTGCAACGGCTTTCCTGCCAACAACCCCAACTCGCTGATGGAGCTTCGCCTGGACGTGTTCGACGCTCAGCTCGCTGCGGCTTGGACGGGCACGAAGGGCACGGTCGTTTCCCAACAAGGCGGCCAGCTCTCGGTGCGCTTCACGCGCTGCAACGTGACGTTGCCGCCGGTCACGGTTCCCGCGGGCTTCCTGCGAACGGGTCGGATGAACTTGAGCTTGCCGTCGAACGTCGAGGGCACTTACCGAATCGACCTCTCCGAAATCCTCAGCGGCCAAAAGGTGGGCGGGGTCTCGTTCCCGATCACCGGCGAAGTCGTCCCGAAATGAGGATGAGCTGGCTCTTTTTCGCCGTCCTCGCGCTCGCCTGCGGCGGTACGGTGAAAAAAGCCAGCCCCGGCCCTGATGCGGGGCCTGACGCGGGCGGCGGCGCGCCTGGTAACGCGAGCGGTGGCGCGCCTGGTAACGCGAGCGGCGGCGCGCCTGATAGTGGAGCGCCGCCCTGCCTTGCTCCTCGATTCGCGTCGGCCGTGCTTGCGGCGGCGGTCGACCAAGCGCTGCGGAGTAGCGACAGCACGCTCGCGAGCTTGACGGAGCTGCGTGTGGAGTCGGCGGGCGTCACCTCCCTTTCCGGCCTGGAGTGCGCCACGAGCCTCCAGGTGCTCGCCGTATCGAATCACCAGCTGAGCGATCTATCGCCGCTCTCGGGGCTCACGAAGCTGCGGCAGGTCTCGCTCAACGGCGGGCCTCTCCAAGACCTGGCGCCGCTCCGCGGGCTACCGCTCTCACTCCTCAGTGTCGACGACACCATGGTCGCTTCGCTCGAACCGCTGCGCGAAAGCGCTGCGCTCGAGGTCGTATCGTTGAACCGCGCCCAAGTGACGGATCTGTCCCCGCTTTCCACTTGCCCCAAGCTGAGCGAGCTTTCGGCGAGCGAAAACCCGATCAGCGACGTCGCGGCCGTCGCCCTCTTGCCATTGATTCGCGTCCTTGCGCTCGGCAAGGCGCACATCTCCGACCTTACGCCGCTGCTGCAGAGCACTTGGACCGGACACCCGGAGCTGCAGCTCCAGGGCAACCCGCTCAGCGCAGAGTCGTTGACCAGTGTGATCCCCGAGCTCTGCAAGCGCAAGTACTACATCACCGCCGACGGCGCCGGCTGCTCGCCGCCTCCCTGAGCGGCGAAGACGCGCTGCGGCTCGCCTGGTCGAGCAGATTGGTTGCGAGTATCGAAGAGCGCTCGAAGCACCAGGCCGCGTTAGCACGAGCGTAGGGACGGCTCGGTGGGGCGATCTCGCACGAGCCGTGACCGATTACGGCTTCCTGCCGAGACCCGCGCCCGAGCGCGCGCGAGCATGGCCGCGCCCCTTGCCCGAAGCACCGCCGGAGCCCCCTCCCTCCCGAACCCTTCCCTGGAGCCGCGCTGGCCCGCGGCTGCTTCCATGGATCGGGACTGGTGCGCCACCGCTGCCGAGTGCATCCATTCGCGGTCCTTGCTACGGTCGGCCCCGATGTCCAGCAAGCGTCCGGTTTCGCCTGGTGCCGAGGAGATTCTCGGCGCCTACTTCCCCGTGCTCGACCACGGCTTCGTCGCGCTCGTCGACTACATGGGCACCGACGAATGCATCGAGCGCGCCGCGCGCGTGAGCTACGGCTACGGCACGCGCAAGGCCAGCCTGACGCGCGGCCTTCTGCGCTACCTGCGCCGCCACCTGCACACGACCCCGAGCGAGATGCTCGAGCTGAAGTTTCACTGCTGCATGCCCATGTTCATCGCGCGGCAGTGGATTCGCCATCGTGCCGCGAGCGTGAACGAATATTCGGGGCGCTATTCGCTGATGCCGATGCTGTTCTACACGCCTGGCCCCGAGCAACTGCAGACGCAGAGCCGCACCAACAACCAGGGCCGCAGCGGCACGCCGGTTTCGCCCGAGCAGTACGCGGAATCGGTCGCGCGTTGGAATGAAATTCGGCGGCTGAGCCGCGACGCCTACGAGCAGATGACGTCGGCGGACATGGCGCGCGAGCTGGCGCGCATCGATTTGCCGCTCTCGACGTACACGCAGTGGTACTGGAAGATCGATCTGCACAACTTCCTGCACTTTCTGAAGTTGCGGGTCGACCGCCACGCGCAGTGGGAAATTCAGGAGTATGGCCGCGTGCTGGCCGGCATGCTCAAGCGCGTGGCCCCGCACAGCTACGAAGCTTGGATCGACTACGACGTGTGCGGCGCGCGCGTGTCGCGGATGGAGCTCGACGCGCTGCGGCGCTTGGTGCAGGTGAAGGACGGCGGCTTGGTGGCACAGCCGGGTAACTTGTCACCGGCGGAGCTGGACGGGCTCGGCTTGGCCAAGCGCGAGATCATCGAGCTACTGCAGAAACTGGAGCCGGAAGCGGCGCCGGATTTCGAGCTCGATCTGTCCAAGGCCAAGAGCTCGGAGTGGTTCGCCGAAGAGTTCCAGAAGGCGGTGCCTAAGATGGATAAGCTGCCCGAGTAGCTCCGACCAGCTGCTCGACGAGCGCCACCAGACCGTCGGGGGCGAACGGTTTGTTGAGCACGGGGCGCGCGGCGGTCTCCAGGAATTTGCTGGTGTCGGGCGTGACTGCGCCGCCGGTGATGAACGCGATGCGATGCACCAGGTCGGGGTACAGCCGGCGCACGACGGCGAAAAAATCCATGCCCGACTCGCCCGGCATCATCAAATCGCACAAGATGGCGTCGAAGGTCGGTTGCTCGTTCAGCGCGGCCAACGCGGCCCGCACTCCGTCGGCGCTGGTCACCTGGAAATAGCTCGACAGCACGCGTGTCAACAGCGAGCGGATCATCGGCTCGTCGTCGATCACCAGCACGTGCGGCGTCGTCCGCAGTGGGCGCGAGCTCAAACGCGGCGCCGCGGGCGCGAGCGCGGGCGGCTCGCTCCTCATTGCCGTCTGCTCGCTGCTCGGGGGCAGGCGCACGAAAAAGCGGCTGCCTTTTTCCGGCTCGCTCTCCACCGACACTTCGCCACCGAAGCCGGCCACGATGTTCCGGCAAATGCTCAAACCCAAACCGGTGCCGTGGCCGGGGGCTTTGGTGGTGAAAAACGGTTCGAATACCGCTCGCTGCACCTCTTCGGACATGCCGCGGCCGTTGTCTTCCACCTCGATCACGGCGGCACCGGTCTCGTCGGTCCAGGTGCTGACGCGGACTTCGTTGTCCTCGCGCTCACCGGTGAGCGCTTGCATGGCGTTGGTCAGCAAGTTGACCACCACTTGCGAGAGCTTGAGCTCGTTGGCCAGCACGTTCGGCACTTCGCGCAAGTTGGTGATCAGGCGTGCTTGGTGCAGCAGCTGGTTGCTGGTGAGGCGTAGCGCCCAGTCCACGCAGGCGCGCGGGTCCACCGGGCGCTTGCTGCGCTCCTCCATCCGCCCGAAAGCACGCAGCTCTTTGACCGTGTTGGCGACGCGTCCAGCGCCCTCCTCGGCGTCGCGCAGGCTGCGGATCACCCGTTCCAGCGTGCTCTGTGCATCGGGATCGGGAATGCGCGACTTGATGCGCTCCAGCTCCGCGCCCGCCAACCCCAAATTGCCCAGCGTGTAGGCGAGCGGATTGTTGATTTCGTGAGCGACGCTGGCCACCAACGTACCGAGCGAGCTCAAGCGATCGGTGAGCGCCAGCTGCTCGTCGTGGCGGCGCTGCTCCGTCACGTCGTGCAGCACCAGCACTGCGCCCAGCACGCGCTCGGCGTGGGTGATGGGGGCCACGGTGCCCTCGACCAGCAGGGCCGGACCGCCCGCGCCTTGCTCGGTTTCCAGCGTAAAAGGCGCGGTAACGCCGTCGGCCAACACCTGCGCCACCGGATCGATGGCGGCCCCGCGCCGCCCCAAGAGCTCGCTCACCGTAATGCCCAGCGCTTTGCCCTCCGAGCAACCCAACATGCGCTCGGCCGTCGGATTCATGAAGGTCACGCGCTGCTGGGCGTCGCAGGCGGTCACGCCGTCGGCAATGGCGCGCAGCGTGGTCGAGAACCAGCGTTCGCGCTCGGCCAAGTGCTGGTCCATGCCGTGCTTGTACAGCGCCACCTGCAGGGCGCTCTTCACTTCGCCGATCGTGAACGGCTTGACCACGTAGCCGTAGGCGCCCGTGCGCGCGGCGCGCTGCAAGGTATCGTCGTCGGTGTGCGCGGTCATGTACACGACCGGTACGTCGTTGTCGACGCGCAGCCACTCCGCAATCTCGAAGCCTTCTCCACCGCCGCGCAAGCGAATGTCGACGAGCGCGATGTCGGGCGGCACGTTGGCAACCAGCTTCGCCACCTCGACCGCGCTGGCGGCGATGCCGGTCACCACGTAGCCGGCGTCTCTGAGGCTGCGCTCCACGTGCGTCGCCACGACGCGCTCGTCCTCGACGATGAGCACGCGCGGCCCGTGGCGTTCCCCTGTCAGTGCGAC
>JBEQSW010000181.1:0-2812 GCA_040348565.1 Myxococcales bacterium
CACCGTGGGTGCCGGTACGCCCATGTCGAGGGCGTTGGCGCTCGTCCACTTGCCGGTGCCTTTTTGGCCGGCGGCGTCGAGCACGATGTCGACGAACGGCTTCTTCGACGTCGGGTCCTTTTGGCCCAAAATGTCGGCCGTGATCTCGATCAAGAAGCTGTCGAGGATGCCTTTGTTCCACTTGGTGAACACGTCCGACAGCTCGGACGGCTTCATGCCGGAAAGGCCGCGCAGCAAGTCGTACGCCTCGCAGATCATCTGCATGTCGCCGTACTCGATGCCGTTGTGCACCATCTTGACGTAGTGGCCGGCGCCGTTTTCGCCGATGTACGTGGCGCACGGCACGCCGCCCTCGATGGGCTTGCCCGGGCTCGCGCCCGTCAGCGGCTTGCCCGTCTTGGCGTCGACCTTGGCCGCGATGGCGTTCCAGATCGGCTCCAAGACCTTGTACGCCGCCGGATCACCGCCCGGCATCAACGACGGACCAAAGCGCGCGCCTTCTTCACCGCCCGAGACGCCCGAGCCGATGAAGCGGAAGCCTTTTTCCTTGAGCGCCTTCTCGCGCCGAATGGTGTCGGTCCAGAGCGCGTTGCCGCCGTCGATCACGATGTCGTTCTTGTCGAGCAGCGGCAGCAGGCTGTCGATGACGGCGTCGGTCGGGCCGCCCGCTTTGACCAAGATCACGATTTTACGCGGCTTGGACAGCGAGCCTACGAACTCTTCGAGCGTCGTCGAGCCGACGAGGCCGCCGGGGGTGTTGGGGTTCTCGGCCACGAACTTGTCGGTGGTCGCGGTGGTGCGGTTGTACACGGAGATTTTGAAACCGTGATCCGCGATGTTGAGAGCCAGATTCTGGCCCATGACGGCCAGACCCACGAGGCCGATATCAGAAAGATTCTTCGCCATTTGAGCGGCCACGAAATACCCAGACGCGCGGCCGGGAACCAGGAAAAAGCGCCCAACCGTGCGCTTCGGCCTCAATTTGTGTCGTCACAAACCGACTTCGCCCCAGGCGGCCTCGCGCAAGCCTTCTGCTCGCCCCCCAAATGCGAATCGGCCCACCCTGGCACGTTGCCGAGGTGGGCCAATTCAGCGTTACGGCCCGAGCTGAATCGCTCGGACGGTTACGCGCGTCGCGTCAGTCGGTGATGGCCGAAATCGGCGTCGACGTTGCCGTGCCGACGGCAGGCGTGTCGCAGAACGAGTGCAGCCCGCCCGCGAGCGGTTGGTTGACGCACTCGTCATCCGAGTTGCAGCCCAAAGCCTGGCAGGTCTTGTCCGGACCGCACACCGCGCTGAACGCGCCGTTGGTCAAGCCACCCGGGTTGCAGTCGATGTCGTGCGCGCAGGGAACGTGGCAGGTGCCATCGGTGCAGACGGCCCGGATGTCGCGCGTTTGCTGGATGCACTGCAGATCGGTCGAGCAACCACCGATTGGCACGCACAGCGAGGTCGTGTCGTCGCAGTTATAGCCGTTTGCGCAGTCAGTGTTCTCACTGCACTTGCGGTAGCAACCACCGCTGGGCTTGTCGCAAACGCACTCGTCCGCGGTGCACGTGTCGGTCGGATGGTCAGCGACCGTCGCGTTCAGGCACTTCGCATCCGTCGTGCAACCGGCGACCTCGGTGGCAGGTGGCGCGCACTTGCTCGTCTTGGTGTCGCACGCGGGAATCGCGGTGCCGCCGCGCGTGTAGGCCGGGCAGCCACCGACGACTTGCGTCGCCTTGGTGCACTTCGCCGTGTAGACGCAGGCGCCAGCTTCGCACGCCCAGGGGCCCTTCTTGCCGCATTGGTCGTCGCAGTAGGCGCTGTACGCGAGGCAGATGACGCCGTTGACACCGACTGCGGTGGCGCAGTTCGGAATCGCGGCGACCAAGTCGGCCAAGTCCGAGCACGAAGCCGCGCCGGTCGCGGTCTGTTGCGCCAGGGGCAGCTCACAACAATCGGCCGCTTCGATGCATTCGTGACCGCAGGTCTTGCCGCTGGGGGCGAGGCCGCTGTCGAGCAGGGTGCAAACGCCGACGCTGTTGGAGCCGATGGCGAGGACATCTACCGGAGCGGCGATGCCGTTCGGCAGACACGCCATGCCCGGTCCGCAGTCCGACGTGAGACCGCAGGTCTCGCCCGGGCCACCGAGGGTCGGGCCGCCGCTGCCTTCGCCGCCCATGCCCATGGTGCCGCCGTCCTTCTGACAGCGCTGGCTGAGACAGGCGAGGCCGTCTTCGCAATCGGCGCGCTTGGTACAGCTTTCACCTTCGCCGCCCAGCACGGGGGGCTTGGGGCCGACGACGGTGGTGCCGGCGGTGTTGCCGTCGCCGCCTTCGTTGTTGGCGCTGCCGCCGTTGCTGGTGCTCGACGACTTGTAGCAGGTGCCCTCGAGGCACTTGAGGCCATCGTTGCAGTCCGACGTCTTGTCGCACGACTCGCCGGCCGCGCTCTTCGCGATCTTCGCGTCGCTGTCGCAACCTGCCACGAGCCCGCCAGTAGCGAGCGCCATCAGACTAAGAAAATACCAGATAACTGTTGTTCGCATATTTACTCCTCCGACTTGTTTTCGCCGGACTCCAAGGCAGCGCTCGGAGTCTAATTCTTTCACTTTTGCAGCAGCTTGAACTCGATGCGCCGATTCTCTTGGCGACCCTTGTCCGTCGCGTTGTCGGCCACGGGCTCGTTGGGCCCGGCTCCGCGCGTTTCGATGCGGCCGGCGTCGATGCCCTTGCCGACCATGTATTCCTTCACCGACGCGGCGCGTGCCTGCGACAGCTCGATGTTCTTCTGAGCTTCGCCGACGTTGTCGGTGTGCCCGCTGACC
>JBEQSW010000198.1:0-2689 GCA_040348565.1 Myxococcales bacterium
GCGAGAGCAGGAGTGAAAAGCCACCGTCGGCGCCCGTGTATAGCGGAGGGATGAGCGGTCCGCTTGCCGCCGACGACGCCACGCGGTTTTCGGACGTGGTGGTCGCGGTCAACGCCACCGACGTGACGATGTCGTTCCGTGGCCCAATCACCGGATTCGACATCGGCAACAACAAGGGCAGGGCCAGGAACACCGTGGGGAACATACCCTTCCCTCTCAGCAACGCCCGTGCCAGCCCGATCTCCAATAAATTCCGCGCAAACTTCGGCAATTCGCGGCAAACATGCCTCGAAACGCAGTCTTGCCACGGCCGGGGTGCGGCGGGCTGATACGGCCATCCGTGCCGGCGGCCCGAAGCTAAGTCCGAGTAGCGACGCCCCACGGGCTAGCTGGTGGCCTGATAAATCCCGAATGCTGCGCCCTGTCCGTCGTCGCACGCGGTCATGACGGCGCCGTCTGCGCCGGCGATGCTCGGCAAAGCCAAGCCGCCGAGCTCGGTGACGCGAGCGGCGGTGCGCTCCGCGTCGACGACGCCGAAGTAGAAGAGCCACTGGCTGTGGATGTGAGGCTGGCGCGCGAGGTTGGAGATGCTGCCGACGGTCGCGCCGGTTTCGTCCCAGCCGAACATTTGGTGCTGGCCCCGCTGGGGGCCGAGATCGGCGACGCCGGTGGGGCGCCAGCCGAATAGCTCCGAGTAGGTCGCGAAGGCGGCTTCGTGGTCGTCGATTGCCAGCAGATGCCAAGCAACTAGCGGGCGGGGGGATGGCACGGCTTCGGCCGTGAGCGTCAAGATGGCGCCGAACTTGTCGCGCAGGCCGACACGGGCTCCTCGGGGGGCGTTCACGATTGGTCCCAATTGCATGCCACCGCCAGCCAGCAGTGGCTGGAGCGTGCGTTCGAGGTCGGTGACAGGCAAATGGCCGCGGAAGTGCGGCTTGGCTCCGCGCGCACGGGCCGGTTCGGGCAAGTCGGCGAGGGTAAAATCCGTGCCCCAGAAATCCGCTCCGAACAGCTCGCCGTAAAAAGCGCGCGCGGCGGATACGTCGGTAGTCAAGAGCTCGTAGCGAACGAAGCGGCTGCTCATGGGCGTCGCAGCCTAGTCCAGGTCGCGGCCTGGCCCACAGCGCCGCGGGTGCTAGCTTTCGGCCATGGGACGCACCGGCTGGGAATCGGCAGCGCTCGTTATTTCGATGGCCCTCGCGTTGGCGCCTTCGGCACGCGCACAGCAGCAAGGTCCCGCGCCGCCATTCAGGTCGGCACTGCTGTCTCCGGCAATGCTGCCGCCCGTGCCGGAGCTGCGGCTCAGTTGGCCGATCGTGCCATTGAAGTTCTCGTTCACCGGCACCGAGGTGAACGGCTATGCCAGCGGACCCTTGCGGCTCTTTCGAGCCGAATCACTGTGGCTACGCACGCCCGCGCTTCAACTGTGGACCGTGGGCAGCGCCGAACGCGCTTTCGAGTTGGATTGCCGGCTGACGTGCCAGCCCATCGTCCAGCACGTCCTCGACCTTGAAGCGCGCGTGCCCCTGCCCCAGCTCTTGCCGGGCACGACGGACACGCACGCCTACCTCCGCTCTTCGTCGTATTACACGACTCAAAGCCCGCGCAGCGTGCGTCTCGTCAGCGCTGGCCTCGCGGGCGCGTTCTGAAGCCGCCAAACGGCTTGGCCTACGGGCTGACCGATTGCTCCCAAAACACGACCTGCCCCGCGCGGTTGGCGACGAAGCTGACGCCACCGTCTTGCGAAACGACGACCGCCAAGCCGTCGGGGTGATCGTTGACGAACCGGTAGGCGGCACGGTGGCGGGTGCCGACGTTTTCGATGGCTTCGGCTTGACGCTCGAGACCTTCGGCGTCGAGCGCGCGAAAAACCCGCTCCGGGGTGGGCAGCTCGGCCGACACCTCGGCGCCGAAGCCGATGACACCGAAGCGCTTGTCCAGCACCAGGGCCCCGTCGATGGCGGTCAAGTTGGCGAGGACGCGGCTCAGCTCGAACACTTCTTGCTCGAGGGCGGCGAAGTGCGCGCTTTCATTGGACGCGAAATCGGCCCAGCCCACCGACGCCTTGGTCGTGGTTTCGGCGACGGCGCGCAAAATTTCCAAGAGCAAAGTGCGATAACGATGAGACGGCTCGTCCTGCGCCAGCGTGTATTTGGGTCGAATGCCGCGCAAATCGGGCGAGCCTGCGCCGGTGTCGTTCACTACCAAGATCAGGCCGCCGTGGTGGGCGCCGCGCACGAGCTGAATCGCCCGGCGCAACATCTGCTGGCCCACCTTGCCGACCAGCGAATGCTCGACCGTCGTGGGCGACGCCGCGCCTGCCTGCAGCGCTGCGTGGGCCGCGCGCACGTCTTCGCGCTCACGCTCGAACATGGCCGGCAACCATTTCGACTCGAACACGTCGAGCGTAGCGTCGACGACCAGGCCGCGCTCGATCGCTCCGATCAGGTGCCCCGCGCAACGGACCGCCATGTGCCCTGGCGCGGTCACGTGAATGATGGGATCGTAGGTCCAATTCGGAACCACGCTGCGACCACCCCAAGTGGGCGCAAGCCAGGCCGGCCCCGAGTGCGCTACCCCCCAAATGCGCAGCTTGCCTTGCTCCGCGCAGGCGCCGATCAGCGCTGTCTCGAAGGGCACGGCCGGGGCCATGCGTCGCAGCTCGTCCGCGTTGAGCGGCCGAGGCTCG
>JBEQSW010000203.1:0-8007 GCA_040348565.1 Myxococcales bacterium
TCTCGAGTGAAATCGTATTCGCGGCGGTTCAGCGTGAGCTCGAAAGCGGAAAGCAAATACTCCAGGGTCCGCTCGCCCAGTTCGACGACGACAACGGCGACGACGAGCCTGGAGCGCTGATGGGAGGCTTGATGCGCGATCGCGTAACTCGCGGCCTCGAGCACGTCTTTACGATTCTGTCCCTGCATCTGGAACGCGAGCCGCTGCGCATGGCGTTCCGAGCCCTCTATCACGACGACGAGACCTATCGCGGCACCGCCCTCGAGTACTTGGACACGGTTCTGCCGGCCGAAATTCGCGAAAGTTTGTGGCCTTATTTGGGTGCCGCCGGCCCCCTGGTGCCCACCCGCGCCCCTCAAGATCTGTTGGCCGACTTGTCGCGCTTGGAGGCGGGGCGATGAGCCAGATGCCTTGCCGGAGAAGCTCGTGCTTGGAGACGCGTCGATGAAGAACATGCCTCGAACCTCGACCGAAGCCGCGCAGTTGCGGCGCCTGAGTGCGCTGCACGAACGACGCGATCTCAAGATGGCGCGTGACGCGCACGCCTACGTCCGCGGCAGCACGAAGTCCTTCTACGACTGGTTGGCGAGCGGCGCCGGCCGCGCCATCCCGGAAGGCCCGACGGTTTGGATCTGCGGCGATGCCCACGTGGGCAACCTCGGCCCCATCGCGCGTTCCGACGAGCGCATCGAGGTCGAGCTCCGCGATCTCGACCAATCGGTGCCAGGCAATCCCGCGTACGATTTGGTGCGGCTTGGTCTATCGCTGGCGATGGCGGCCAGGAGCTCGGACTTGCCAGGGGTGGTGACGGCGCGGCTAATCGAAGAGCTGATGGCCGGCTACCTCGATGCGCTCGTCGACGCGCCGGAGCAAGCGGAGCTCAACGAGAGCGCGGCCGTGCGCTTCGTGGTACGCGAGGCCCTGCGCCGAAAGTGGCGCCACCTTCACCGCGAAAGGCTCGGCAAAAAACCGCGCTTCCCTCTAGGAGATCGCTTTCTTGCGCTCGACCCCGCCGAGCGCGAGGACGTGGATCGGTTCTTGGATCGAGAGCGCGTCCGCCAGCTCGTGACCGCGCTCGAGTCTCGCGACGACGACGCCGAGATCCGAGTGTTGGACGCGGCTTACTGGGTAAAAGGCTGTAGCTCACTCGGCTTGTGGCGGTGCGCTGCGCTCATCCAGGTCGGGGGTCACGGCGGACGCAAGGGCGGCTACTCGTTGCTCGATATCAAAGAAGCCATCGCGCCCCTCGCGCCAGCGGCCGGAAGCGAGCTAATCCCTGCCCACCCCGGGGAGCGGGTGGTGCGCGGTGCCCTCGCCCTCTCCCCCGCGCTCGGCAAACGCATGCTGTTCGGCAACGTCGCCGGCCACGACGTGTTCGTGCGCGAGCTGATGCCGCAGGACCTCAAGATCGAGCTAGAAATGTTCGACGACGTCGAGGCCCGCGCGACGGCTCGCGCTCTTGCTCGCGTCGTCGGCGCTGCGCACGCCCGCCAGATGAACGAGGAAGAAAAGCGCAGCTGGCGAAAGCAGCTACAAAATGCGTCGGGTCGTTGGCTGGAGGCACCGAGCTGGCTTTGGTCGAGCGTCGTAGAGCTGGTAGGCGTCCACGAACGCGCCTACCTCGAGCACTGTCGCCGCGTGGCGCTGGGCGCGGAACGTCTCCGTGAACAGGCGGTGCAAGAAACCAGCTAGGGCTCCTGGTGGGCCCAGCGACCGTGGCTCGCCTCAGGGCGCGAAGCCGGGGACGGCTTCGATGGTGTCGGCCAGCAAGCGTGCGCCTTTCTCGGACGGGTGTACGTCGCAGGCGGGGCTTTCGCCCTCGTTGGGGTTGGGGACCAACAGGCCGGCCGCGCAAGGGTCGCCATCGGCCGCTTCGGCCTCCGCCTGGAACGCCGCAAAAGCGTCGGCAATTTCCGCGTCTGCATCCTCGAACACCGGCGCCATCTTCCCGTTCCAACCGTTGATCGCGAAGGTGGCGGGCTCGGTGGACGGGTAGTTGGAGTACAGGTTCACGTAAACCAGCTCCCCATCGTAGTCCTCGCGGATCTGCTTCACGACCTCGGTCAAGTTCGCCGCACCATCGGTGAGCAGCTGCGGAAGGGCCGCGATCGCGCATTGTAAAGCCGCGCCCGAATCATCGGGCGTGAGATCCGAGCACTCGTTGAGCGCGTGCAACAAGTCGTTGCCCCCCAAGCTGATGGTGACGAGCTTTATCGGGTTGTTACGCAAGATCTCGCGGGCCTTGTCGGCCTGCGTGCCCGTGTACGGCACGTGCAGCGTGTAGCCCATCTTCTCCTGAAAGGCGCGGCAACCGTTGTCCACCCCGTCCAAGGACAAGTAGCTGGCGGTGGTGACGCCCGGACAACCCAGGTTGGCGTAGTGCCCCTCGAACGCCTCGGGACCGATCAGATCGGGATAGCCGACGAAAGCGTCGCCGTTCGGCCGCGCTTCTTTGGTGTCGGGCACGAAGATGTTCTCGCCGTAGGCAATCGAGTCGCCCAACGCCAGGTACTCGATGTTGCCCGAGACGGGGCCGCCGTCCGACGCGCCACCGCTAGCCGCGCCGCCGTTGGCCGCGCCCCCGTCGGACGGGCTGCTCCCCGACTTGCCGTCGTCGGCGCTGCAACCCGCCGTCGCCAACAAAAGGATGATACCCGGGCCCCCAAGCTTCGCCGCTTTTCGCATGCCCGCATTTCGAGCAGCCCCGGGCGGCGGCGTCGAGCCTTTTCCGAAAGTCGATCGGCCGCACTCGATGGCTGTCGAGGCAAGGCGCCCCAAAAATCCGGCGTGGTCGTCAGCCGAGCATCGTTAAGGATCTAGGTCGAAGTCGTAGCCCAAACCCAGACCGGCCGAGACGGTGGTGGCGGTGCCGATGCCTTGGGCACAGTCTTCGACCATGTCGCTGGTGAGCCGACGGCCGGTGCCGTTGACGCGGGCGGTGAGACCCCAGCGCGGAGACAGCATGAGGCGCGCGCCGATGCCGCCGCCAATTTGGAACGCGGGCGTGTCGGAAGCGCCGCAGCGATACGCGCTGGCTTGCAAGAGCCCGCCGTTGTTCGCGGTCCCGCTGGCTGAAACGCCCTGAATCCCCGCGCCAAGCTGCAGGCCGATGAACAGGTCGACGAGCTCGGTACGTTTGGCGTAGGCGCGCAGGCCCAACATGGCCGAAGAGACGCTGTAGTCGATGTTCACGCTGTCCAGGCCGTTGATGGCGCTGCCACGACCCAGTGACGCGCGCTCGACCTCCAACCCGGCAGCCAGGTTGTGCTTCAGCTCCATGTACAGCGCGAGACCGAGCTCGGCGCCGACGTTGCTTTCGTGATCGAAGCCGGCGCTGCTGTCCGGCCGCAGCAAAAATCCGAGCCTACCCTCGAGGGTGAGAGGCGAGTGCGCGCGCTGCCACGGCGCCGGCGACTGGGTGGCGGCGGGCGTGACGGCAGACGGTGGCTCGACCCGCGACGGCGTGAGCCCGGGAGCCGGCGTTGCGACCGGTGCGGGCGCAGGCGCGGGAGCCGCCGGCGGTGGAGGCGCAGGCTCAGACGCAGGCGCGGAAGCCGGTGCGACAGCCGGAGGCGGCTCGAGCGCAGGCGCATCAGCGTGCGTCTCCGCGGCCGGAGCCGTGGGCTCCGCGGCCGGAGCCGCCGGAGCCGCCGGCACCTGCGCGAGCGCGCTCCGAGAGCCAAGCAGCACGAGCACGAGCCCAAGCCGAGACAGCCGCATGCCCGCGACTATCCTCCGGATCTGGGCCGGTCCGCAATCCGCCAAGCGGCCCTGCGCCGCGTCCGAAAGCGGTCGAAAAAGTGCCCGATCTCTCGTTGACAGACCCCACCTCGGCAGACATAGTCCGCCGCGGAGAGATGTCCGAGTGGCCGAAGGTGCCTGATTCGAAATCAGGTGTACCCGCGAGGGTACCGAGGGTTCGAATCCCTCTCTCTCCGCTGGGTGGCTCAGCCCACCCGCCGCTGGCGCGAGCCGGCTCTCAGCCAAAAAGCCTCGCCCGCACCTCGACTTCAACCGGTCGCCGTGCGAAGCGACACCCCGCGGCGACCCCACTCGGTTCGCCGCGGCTCAGGAGAGGTGACCGAGTGGCCGAAGGTGCATGACTGGAAATCATGTGTACGGGTAACCGTACCGAGGGTTCGAATCCCTCCCTCTCCGCAACTGTTTCGTAAACGTTCTCGCTACTTCAACAAGACCCGCTCGAAGCACTGCCCACCGGCTGCCCAAAGTTGAGCAGGTCGATGGCTTCCGTGAGCGCGCTCGGCGCCAGGTGCATGTACCTGAGCGTCATGGTGAGCGTGCTGTGGCCGACCAACTCTTGGATCGCCTTCGGCGCCGCGCCCCGCATTGCGAGGTGAGAGCAGAAGGTGTGCCTCAGCACGTGGGAGCCGATGCTCCGAAGCCCGGCGCGTTTGCAGCCGAACCTCAGAGCCGCCTCGATCGCCGATTGGGTGAGCGGCTTGCCGTCCTGATGGCAGAGCACGAGCTCTGATCTCAGGTGCTTGATGGCCTTGAGCGCCGCCCGCAGTCGGCCGGTAAGCGGAACCTTTCGTTCCCGCCCGCTCTTCGGCGTCCCGATCACGCCCTTCCAGGAAGAGCGCCTCACGGTCAGCAGCCCGGCGACCAGATCCACGTCGCCCCATTCGAGCGCAATGGTCTCGCCCTGCCGCAACCCCGCTTCGGCGCCCAGCAGGACGAGCGCCAACCGCTCCGGGTCGTCCCCCATCGCCTCGACAAGCCGTGACAGCTCCTCGAAGGTCAGAAAATCGAACCGTTGCTGCGGGACCTTGAGCAGCTTCACCCGCGGCACGATCTCGAGCACCTCGATCTCGTGCGCGTAGCGCAGCATCTTGCCCAGGCAAGCCAGGATATTGTTCACCCGCTTGCGACTGAGCCCTTTGGCGAGCAGATCCGCCTTCAGGATTTCGATCGCATGCATCTTGATCGCATCGAGCCGCATCTCGCCGAACACCGGAAGCAAGTGATGCTTCAGGATGCTCGCCTTCATGGATCGCTCGGACGGTTTGTTGTTCGCGAGCACGTACGTCTTCTTGAACTCGTCCGCGTAGGCCGCGAACGTCGGCACCTCCTTGGTTGTGTGCGTCGGCGCTAGAAGCGCGGTCCTCAGCTGATGCTCGAACTCGTCGGCACCCGCCTTGGACTGCACCGGCGAGCGCTTGCGCACCCGCTCCACGCTGCCGTCCGCATGTTGAAATCGAAAATCCGCGTACCATGTTCCGTCGATCTTACGTGCCGCCACCCGGGCCTCCGGACTGCGACACGCGACCTTGCTCGACGTAGGCTACCAGCTCCGCGCGGATGAAGTAGAGCCGCCGCCCAAGCCGCGTGGCGCCGGGCAACGTGCCGCGCTCGGCCTTCGCGTAGACCGCCGAGATCGTTGTCTTGAGCCAGGCGGCAACCTCTGCTGGCGTCAGAAGTGCGGGCAGCAACGGACCTGCTGGCCGCCGCTGGTCAGGCTCGTTGGGACCGCGTGCAACACGTAGCAGACTTCGCATCTTCGCCTCGAAAGCGAGGCGCGCGCGTACTTTCGGCTGAAGCTGAAAAGGGCAGCCATGCCGCCGCCCCACCGAAGGCGAATCGCGCGACTCACGTCTGGCACCGTAAACGACGCGCTACCAGCGACCCAAGAAACGCCCGGCTATATTGTTAGTCATAGCCGGCAAATCAGGGAAAATTGGCTGCGAGATTTTCCATAGCTCTGACAATACTTTCACTCGGCAGCGGGGCGACGGAGCCTGCGCACTCGCGCCGTCGCCGCCCAAATCTGCTAGATGATCACTGAGGAGCAGGGGTTGAAAGTACGCGACGTCATACGGCTCATCCAGGACGACGGCTGGTTCCAGGTCCGCCAGCGCGGCTCACATCGCCAGTTCAAGCACGCGACAAAACCCGGCCTGGTGACGATCGCCGGCAAGCCCGGCGACGACCTTGCTGCCGGCACCCTGGCGAGTGTGCTAAAACAAGCAGGTCTCGATGAAATACCTCGTCGTAGTTGAGCAAACGGAAAGCGGCTTCTCCGCCTACTCCCCCGACGTACCGGGTTGTGTCGCGACGGCCCAAAGCCGCGCCGACGTTGAGCGAGAGATCGCCGACGCCATCTCGTTTCACCTCGAAGGCATGCAAGCCGAGGGTATCGAGCTCCCGACCCCGCACGCGTCAACGGCGTACGTCGACATCCCGGCCTAGCCGCACGGTGTGTTCCAAATACCGAGCGCCACCGTCGTCCTACTACCCCCTCAGCACCCTGCCCCGGCGTCGCGTTCGGTGCTCGCGCACCGCGCGAGCGGGTCAGTCTTGCGACAATCGACGTCTAGTTGCCGCGCGGGATGTGCGCGCACCGAGAACGCTGCCCCGCTAGTTTACAGCAGCCACCGCCACCGGCCCCGCCTCCCGGCTCTCATCTTCGTCGGCGTCGTTGACCGCCAGACGTTCGAGCACGAGCTGACGCTTGAGCCAGGCCTGGTATGCTGCCGGGTCGTCTTTGATGGCGCGTTCGATCGCGAGTGATTCGCGGTACTGAGCCGCGGCGGCGGCCATCGTCCAGGTTACTTGGATTCCGAGCTGCTCGACTTCGGCGCGGATCATCGTGAGCGTTGCGCGAAAGAACTCCTTGCGCGGATTGACCTTGTTCATCTGCGCGGCCAGAAAGTGCCGGTGAAGCGCATGCTCCAGGGCGGGCGCGTCGTCGCTCGCGATCAGCGCGTGCACGTCGAACTCGAACGGCACGCTCGCATCTCCCAGCTCCTTGATTCGATCCAGCGGCTCGAGCCGGCGTGTGAGTCCAATCTTGAAAACGTCCTCTCCAAATGATCCGACGTTCGAGATGATGTAGACGTGCCCGCGCTTCGTCTGCTGCGCCATCGACAACGCGCGCTGGTTTTTCTCCTCGGCAACCTGGAGCCGGAGCGCCAGTTCCTGCAGCTGCGCCTCGTACTTGGACCGCTGCGCATCCGTGGCCTGAAGGATTTCCTGCTGTGCCCGGGCCATGGCTTTGCGAATCACTTCCTCCTCCTTCGCTGCGTCCTTCTGGGCCCGCTCGTATTCTCGCCGGGCCTTTTCCTCCTCTCGGATCTGTTCCTTTAGTCGACGTTGCTCCTCCCGTTCACGCTCGCGGAGCTCGTGGACGACTACCGCCCAGTGAAGCTCCTCGATGCGAGCATCCGCATACGAGTTGAGGATGCGGGCGTTGCGAAACGCCCGGCCATTCATGTTTACGATCGAATAGGCATCGACCAGTTCTTGGCGAAGGGTCCCGAAGTTGTCGGCCTTTGCCTTGGCCAAGGTGGTCTCAGCCTTGCAGTTGAAAGCGTCGACGACGAATTCGACGGCCGCTTGCCGGCGTTCAGGCTCGACATAGTCACATGTCGCGGCTTGCCCATTCTTGACCATGGCCTTGCTGCGCTGTCTGCATTCTTTCAGCTTGGCACCGCCCTCGGCGTGTCCGAACGTCTCCGCAAGCCCATCGAGCACGGTATCCGTCGCGATCAGGTACTGGTCGCCATAGCCCTCAATGACGTTCTTCAGCGCGCGGGCCTCTAGCCGGTACGCTTCCACGTTTCGCTTCGCATCGAGAGCATCGCCCGCGATCGCCTGGGCTTTCGTGTAAGCGTCAGCGACGACGGCCGCAGCTTGCTGATGGGCCCCGCCGACAACAGCCGCTGCTTGTTGCTGGGCAGCTGCGCTCTCCGCCACAATCGCGGCACGCATTTGATAGACCTCCCGCTCGACGTCCACGATTGCACGATATCGCGCCAGCTGCTGGTTCTCGGCCGCCACCTGTTGCATCTGTTGCTGAAGCGCCAGCGAGTGTTGGTGAAGAGCTTGGTTGTTGGCGTGCAGGGCCGCGCGCTCCGCGGCGAGCGCCGAGTTGTGCCGGTGAAGTTCCGCGTTCGCGCTCGATTTCTTGAAACCCCAATACGCGACCCCCAGGAGCAGCACCACGAGAACGAATGTCATGCCCGGCCCTTTCGGTTTTGATAGCCCCGT
>JBEQSW010000204.1:0-10800 GCA_040348565.1 Myxococcales bacterium
CAGCCCGCAACCGGCGCCGCCACGCCTGCATCCAGCGCCAAGGCCCCGGCCGTCGCGCCGTCGGCGGCCGCTTCGGCCCAACCTGGGCTACGCTCGGCGCCGGTTTCGGCTTCGACCGGCAAGCCCGGTCGCGCCGAGGAACGCGGTCTCGCTAAAGACAATCCCTTCAAATGAACGGCAAACGACGCTTCGCCGCCGCCCTGCTCGGCGGCCTGTGCTTCGCGACTCTTTCGGTTCCCTCGGCGCGCGCGGCCGAGCCAGACCCCACCGCCAAGGCCGAAGCCGCCAAACGCTTCGACCGCGGGCTCACGCTCTTCGACGAAGGTGACAACGCGGGCGCCCTCGCCGAGTTCAAGCAGGTGTACGCCACCCTGCCCAACCCGGTCGTGCTCTACAACATCGGCTTGGTGTATGCGGCCATGTTCCGCCCCGTCGACGCGGTCGACGCGCTGAAGCAAGTCGTCAACGACCCCAGCCTCTCGCCCGCCCAGCACGAGCGCGCCAAAACCACGCTCGCCGATCAAGAAGCACGCATCGGTCGCCTCAGCATCACCAGCGTGCCGGCCGGCGCGCACATCAGCATCGACAACGTCGACGTCGCGACCACGCCGCTCACGGCGCCGCTGCGCGTCTCGGCCGGCACGCATGTCGTCGGCGCCGTCGCCGAAGGCTACGCGCTCGTTCGCAAAGAGGTCGTGGTCGCCGGCAACGCCGACGCTCAGCTCAGCTTCGAGCTCTCGCGGCTCGAAGCCACGCGCGACGCCAACTTGACGGTGCGCTCGCGGCTCGCGGGCGCGGAGGTGTTCATCAACGGCAAATCGGCCGGAAAAACCCCGCTCAGCACCTCGCTGTCGGTGCCGCCCGGTCACCTCGACGTCGAGCTGAAGCGCCCCGGCTACGTGACCGCCAAAACGCAGCTCGACTTGAGCGAGGGCTCGACCGGCGAGGTGTCGCTCGATCCGACCATCGACAGCAAAGCGCTGGCGACCGAAGGCGTCTTCTTCTCCGTCGATGTCGGGCGCAAGAACGCCGAGCTGTTCGTCGACCAGGAGCACCTGGGTCCGTACAGCGGCCCGGTGCGGTTGCCCAAAGGTCCCCATCGCGTGCGCGTCGAGGCCGCCGGTTTTCTGCCTTTCGAGCGCGACGTGAACGTCGAAGGCGGCAAAGACAACGTGCTGCAGGGCAAGCTCGAGCCCACGCCCGAAACTCGCGCCGCTCACGACGCCAACGTCAGCCTGCACCGCACCTGGGGCTTCATCGGCATCGGCGCGGGCGCGCTGATCGCCGGCGGCGGCGCGGCGTTTTTGGCCATCAACTCCGGCAGCAAGAGCGACGCGCGCAAAGAATTCAACGCTGCCAACACCGCGCTCGCCGAGAGCACGCCGCCGCACTGCAACGTGTTCGCCGCCGAGGGCGCCCCCGTCAACACGCCGGCCGAGTGCCAAGCGTACGTGGACGACAAGCAGTCGGCCTACGACGACGCCAAGAAGAAAGACGTGATCGGCTACGTCGGCATCGGGGTCGGCGCGGCCGTGCTCGTCACCGGCGTCGTCATTCTGCTCACCGGTGAAAGCGCGCATGAATACGCGGCCTTGCCGCGCCAGCAGTCGCGGGGCCCGCGCTTGTCGTGTAGCTTCGGGCCCGGAAGCTTCGGCGCCGCCCTCGCCGGCTCGTTTTAAGGCAGCTGGTGACTACCGATCTTCTCGAGCGCCCCGATTTGGCCGAAACCGGCCGCGAGCGACTGTCACTGTCGGAGCGCGCCATCATCCGCTTCGTGCGCGGCACGTTTCGGCGCGGCTTGGTCGACAGCGCCATCCGCGGGCTGCAGCACTCGGTCGGCTCGCCCTGGATCCACCACTGCACCAAGAACCTGCGGCAGATGCACGGCATCGAGCGCTTGCCGGTGCTGGAGCAACGTCAAAGTTACATCCTCGTCTCGAACCACCGCAGCTTCTTCGATCTTTACGTCATCTTCGGCGATTTGGTGCGGCGGGGGTTGAAGCACCGCATCGTGTTCCCGGTGCGCAGCACGTTCTTCTACGACAACCCGCTCGGGTTATTGGTGAACGGCGCCATGAGCTTCTTCGCCATGTACCCGCCGCTGTTCCGCGAGCGGAAGAAGCTGATCCTGAACCCCACGTCGCTGGACGAGCTGTCGTGGCTCTTGCGACGCGGCGGCATGTTCTGCGGCATCCACCCCGAGGGCACGCGCAAGAAGGACGACGATCCGTACACGTTCTTGCCCGCGCAGCGCGGCGTCGGTCGCATCATTCAGGGCGCGCGGGTACCGGTGATTCCGGTGTTCATCAACGGCCTCATCAACGATTTTCCGCGGCAAATCGAGAGCAATTTCGACGGCACCGGCCAAGACATTCACGTCGTGTTCGGCAAGCCCATCGACTTTGGCACCCTGCTCGACGAGCCCGCCGGCGCCCGCACCGAGCAGCGCATCGCCGACCGCACCCTGGAAGTCATCGGCGAGCTGGGCCAAGAAGAAAAGCGGCTGCGCGCGGAGCGACGCCGCTAACGTGTCCGCGCTTCGGCGGTTTGCCGCGCTCGCGTGCCTCGCGCTCGTGTCCTGCAAGCAAGAAGCCGAAGCCCCGCCCGGCGCAGCTCAATATCCCGCCTCCACCACTGCTGGCACCGCTCCGACGCCCGCCCCCGGCGGCGTGCCCGCTCCCGCCGCGACCGCGCCGGCCATGCCGCCCGCCTTCGGCCTGTTCTGCGCCACCGACAACGACGCGCAATGCCCGTTCGCACACTGCCTCGGTGGTCGCTGCGGCGGTTGCACCAACCTCGCCGATTGCAAACCCGGCACCCAGTGCGCCCCCACCCTCCTCGGCCAACTCTGCCTCCCCGCTCCCGCTCCCGCTCCCCCCTCCCCCGTGCCCGTAAACGTGCCCGTAAACGTGCCCGTGCCCGTGCCCGCCGCCACCCCCGCTCCCACTCCCGCCCCCGCTCCCGCTCCCACCTCCTCCCCCCTCGAATCCGCCCGCAACCTCTGCGTCCAGCGCACCAACGAGTACCGCGCCCGCGTCGGCATCGCCCCCGTCGCGCGCCGCAGCGATGCCGAAGCCTGCGGTGACGCCCAAGCCCGCGCCGACGCCGCGTCGCGCACCGCCCATGGCGCCTTTGGCCAATGTCGCGAGCGCGCCCAAAACGAGTGCCCCGGCTGGCCCGGCGCCCCCGAAGACGTCATCAACCGTTGCCTCGCGATGATGTTCGCCGAAGGCCCCGGCGCCGGCCCTTCCCACGGCCACTACACCAACATGACCGACGCCAAATACCGCGGCGTCTCCTGCGGCATCACCACCTTGCCGAGCGGCGAGCTCTGGGTGGTCCAAAACTTCTACCCGTAGCTCGCACTCCGCTTCGCTCAAACTGAAAGTCGGTTCGGTTCCGACCTCACTTTCGTGCGGCGTGCAGGTCTTCGTTCACAGGGCCCGCGTTTCGTGGTTTTCTGGGGTTTCCATGGCAGGTTTCGGTTGGTTGGGGCGGCTGAGTGTGGCGGTGCTGGCGGCAGGCTCCGTGGTTTACGCCGGCTGCGGCGGGCAGAACGCGCAGGCCGCGTTCGCGAGTGATTTCAACTGCAACGACGCCGTCGCAGAAGAGACGCCTTCGGCGGGTCGCTACAAGGTCAAAGGCTGCGGGCGAGAAGCCACGTACCTGTGCGTCGGGCCGTACGAGCAAGTGTGCGCCATCCAAACCGCCAACGAAGACCGCTCGTCGAGCGAGGTGAGCTATGCGCCACCGCCACGTCGGCGCCAAGCCTTCGCGTCGGAGGTGCAGATCGAAAACAAGGGCGACGACGCGGTCATGAAGCTCGAGCTGGTGCTCGACGACAAAGCCCTCTTACGCATCACCGCCACGCCGGACAAGCTCGCCAACGTGGTTCAGTTCAAGATCGTTCGCCAAGAAACCAACGAAGACGTCGACGAGTGCAACCTGGACTGGATGTTGAACGGCCAGGTGATCGCGACCCCCAAAGCGGTAGCGACGCGTAAGGGCGACATTCTGTCGCATCGCGTGCAAGTAGGGCGCGATCTGATCAACGAGTTCGGCGCCGCCGAGAAGATCGCGCTCCGGCTGTGCAAAGAACGCTGGGCGTTGACGCGCGAGCAGGTGCAAAAGGTGCGCGACTTCATGGATCGGTTCCAGGAAGAAATGGCCTGGAAAGCGCCTCCGCGCGAGGGCTCGACCGGGGGCATGTTGGCTCCTAGCGGCGGTTGGCCCGTCTGGAGCGCGAACGCGGCCCTGCCGACCAGCGTCGGCGAAGGGGCGCTGGACGGCCGCGCGCTGTTCAAAAAGCTGAGCGCCTCCGTGTTTAAGCTGGAAGCCACGCGCGGCGAAGGTGTTTCCCAGGGCTCGGCAGTCGCCGTCTCCACCACGGAGCTGGTCACCAACTGCCACGTGGTCGAAGGCGCGCTCAAGCTGTCGTTGAAGCAAGACAAGCAGCAATGGCCGGCGCGCCTGGTGCGCGCCGATCCGGCCAGCGATCGCTGCATCGTCACGGGCGACGGCTTGATGGCGCAACCAGTCGTGGGCGTGCGCAGCTACGACAGCCTGGAAGTCGGCGAGCCTGTCTACACGCTCGGCTCACCCGTCGGCCTCGAGCTCACGCTGTCCAACGGCATCATCTCCGGCCGGCGCGACGCCAAAGAGCGGCACTACGTGCAAACCACCGCGCCCATTTCTCCCGGTTCCTCCGGCGGCGGCCTGTTCGACGCGCGCGGCAACCTGGTCGGCGTCACCACCCTCGTCCTCGTCGGCCGCGAGCACCTGAATCAAGCCCTGAACTTCGCCATCCCCGCCGACGCTTTCTGGCAGCCCTGACGCCGGCAAAGCCAATTTCGTTCGCGTCGTCAGCGGTTAGTCGACGTTCAACCTTCTCTGGCTGCCGCGCCGCAGGCCCTGAGGATTCATCACATCTGGGGCTGCCGCGCCGCAGATCCCTTGCAGAAACTCCCGTGGCGTCTCAAGGCCACCCTGCGCGAACGCCTCGGGCTGCTGCCCTGCTGGCGGGTCGTGTCGAGAACCTCCGAGATTTTTTCACAGGGAGGACGGGAGGACGGGAGGCGAGAACGCATTTTTGTTTTTGGAGGACCAAAACCAAAAATATTTCCCTCGAGAGAAGGCTGGAGGACTGAGCCCGCGACGCTGCTGCAGGCTCAATGGCGGCAGCGGTAGGCTGCTGCAGACTCGCTGGCGGCAGCGCGAGCCCCAAAAATCTCGCCTCTTTCTCGTCCTCCCGTCCTCCCGTCCTCCCTGTGAAAAATCTCGATCGTGCGAGGTGGCCTTTCGCCGCCACGGAAGCTTCTGCGATTCAGGCTGCGGATTGGCAGCCCAGGATGGGTTCCGTTCACTCGTCGAGCAGCAGCAGCTGTTGGTTGATCAGGACGACGTGGTCGGCTTCTTTGGATTCGGCGACGATGCGGCGCATGCGCTCGAAGTATTCGATGTGGAGCTCGCGGATGCGCTCTAGGTCGGCGCGCGAGGCGCAGAACAGATTGTAGGAAAAGAGGCTGCGCGCGTCGGGGGGCAGCTTGGGCAGGCGCTCCAACGCGGCCGTGGCGAAGTGACGTTTGAGGCGCCGGTTGCGCTCGGGATCTCGCCGCGTGTCGAGGGTGAGCACCCGCGCGACGCGATACAGGCCGGCGCGGTCGCGACGCACTTGGCCGGCTTGCTTCAGCGCGGCCAGGTAGTGCTCTTCTTCTTCGAGCGTGAGCCCGGTGGCGGCGGCGATGAAGCCGGGGCGATGGCGCGGCAAAGCCCGGTACGCCGTCAGCTCCAGCGCTCGCATCACCAGGTGACTGGAGGGCGCGTCGTAGGCAAGCCGCTCTTGCGCCTTCAAATCTCGATACAAGCCGGAGAGCGCGGGCAGCGCGGCGGGGTCGCAAACCAGCTCGACCAGCTCGACCAAGCGATGCGCCACCTTGTCGACGAGCCGCAGCCACACCGGCAGACGCGGCTCGGTGCGCCCCGAAAGCCAACGAGCCACCGTGCTGCGATCCACGCCCGCCCCGCGCGAAAGCTCACTCAGCGGCAGCCCGGGCGCCAGCAGCTGCAGCAACTGCGTCGTCTCTCGCGCTGACCAGCTCGGCTGCAACAGCGGCGCTGTCGGCCCCAACCAACCTTTCAGCGTCGCGGGGTCGCGCTTCGAGCGAGCCACCAATTGAAAGAACCCGCTCGCCGGCGGAAAGCGCCGCCCGCTCTCCCACAGGTAGACGACGTTCGCCTGGTAGCCCAAGCGACGGCTGAGCGCGGGCTGTGAGCGCGCGCCCCGCAGTTGCCGAACCAGCTCGGAAGCCAGGCGTTCGTAGTTCATGTATGACAGTTTACAGCATTAAGTCCATATCTTGACCTATTGTATGTTGCATACTGCTCTAGACAGGTTCGGCGCTGCAGCCCATGCTCCAGTTATGACTTCGACGGTGCTCGCGCCCCCGCGCCGCTCGCGGCTACGCTGGCTGCCCCTGGGCCTGCTCGCGCTGCTGGCCACCGCCAATTGCGGCGGCAGCAGTGAATCCAGCGGCCCCCGCTCCGAAAACGGGCAAACCGGCTCCATCGGCGAAGCCGAGTGCCGAGTCGACGCCGATTGCCAGCGCGAGGCCGACAGCATCGTGGCGCAGCTGGTCTCCGAAGGCCGCGACGCCGCCGTGCGCTCCGCCAAGTGCGTGAACGGCGGCCTGTGCGACACCGTGCTGCGCAACGGCGACCGTTGTTACGTCGACAGCCCGTACGGCGAGCCGTACGACTGTGCCCTCAGCGACGCCGAGATTCTTCAGGCTGAAGCCGCGCGCCAAGAAGAGCTCGCGACCTGCGGCGGCAAAGGTTGCGACGAAGCCCCCAAGCCCGTCTACCACCCGCGGGACCCGAACGAGTGGGACGGCATGCCGGTGCTGCTGGACGGCCCCCCGTGCGAGCAGACCGAATACTGCGGGCTGGCGCTAGCCTGCATCGACCAAAAATGCAGCGCCTGCACTGCCGACAGCGACTGCGCGCCCGGAGAAGGCTGCGTGGTGGAGCATTGCCTAAAAACGGAGCTGATCGGCTGCCACAGCTACCGCGACTGCAGCCCCGCCCTGTGCATCCTCAGCGGGTTCACCGGCGGCACCGCCCGCGGCAACGAAGACATGACCTCGTACTGCCAGTAGCCGGCAACGCCGGTCAGCAGAGCCGGCGGGCGCAGCGGCAAGGCGGCCGAGGCCGCTTTAGCCGATGCCCAGCACGCGTACGGCTGGGAAATGGGCGGCAAGCTTGTTGAGGTCGGAAATGTCCGTCGTGTAGACGACGTCTCCGCGTTGAGCGGCCGAGGCCATCACGATTGCGTCGATGGGCGTGGCGCCTTTGACGGCGGCGATCGCTTCGCCCGCAAACTTGGCCAGCTGGTCCGAAAGTGGCTCGACGCGAACGGCGGCGAGGATGCGCTCCCGTATGTCGTTTCGACCACGCCACCACTCCGTGATGACAGCCGCGGGCACCGTGATGCGAACCTTCTGTTCCGTTGCCCTCTCCAAGACCTGCCGCGCCCGTTGGCCTCGCCGCTCGAGCGCGATGAGCGCCCCCGTGTCGAACGTAATACCGTTCTTCATGCGACGGTCTTGCTTTTTGCCACCCGCGGCTTGGGCAACCGCCTCTGCCATTGCCGATCGATCGCCTTGCGGTCGCGGTCCGTCAACGAGGGCCCTCCCAGAAAGCCGACCAAGTCGTGCATGCCTTCGAGCAACGCCGCATCCGCAGCGAGCTCGGCGATGACGGCGGACACGTTCCCGTCGTACAAGCGCTTGGCGCGCTTCTTCAAGGAAGAGAGGTCACTTCGGCTCAGTGAGATACTGATCTTCTCGGTGACACCGCCGCGCTTCTTCATTGTGCTACCACGGTAGCACAGGAACTGCGCTGCCGCTCAGTGCACGACCGGCTCGAACGACTCGCACGGAAAGTTGATATTGAGGTCGTGCTCGCCGCTCTTGATGGTGTCGCAGGCAGCGCCCAAAAGCTCGATTTGGCTCGGTGAATTGACCTTCCAGCCGTCGGGAGCGTCGAGGCCGAGCTTGTCGCCGTCGAGGGTGATGACGCCCGTCGACTCCTTGCCCTTGGCGATTTCGCCGCTCAGGTCGATGACGCAGGAACGGACACCGTTGATGATCTCGTCGAAGGCCGAGCTGAGCGCGCCCGGGCTGAAGCCGGGGTATACCTTGCCGCCGCCGGCGTCGGCCACGTCCGCCAAGTGCTGCTGCAAGCTGGCTTCCGACGGTGTGCTCACGTTGATCACGTGAACCGTGATGTCGTCGGCGTGAATGCCCTTCGCGGTCGCGACCACTTGCGCCTTGATCATGTCCGGAACCCCTGGCTCGCGGCACTTTTTGGGCATGCCCATGCCAAAGTTGGGGCACTCGCAGCTGTCGGGCTCGCCGTCCGTCGCCAGCACGATCACCTTGGGGCCGGGCTCCGTGACGGCTTTCAGCGTCGCGGCGGCGGCCAGCAACGACTCGCCCGTCGGCGTGTCGTGGTCGATGTCGTTGCACTTGAACTGGTCCAGCATGGCTTGGTGGTTGCGGAGCGCGATTGGCACTTCAATCAACTCTGGACACTTCTTGCTTTCGTCGATTTCTTCGGGCGCGCCGATCTTGACCCGGCCGTTGTTCGACGAATAAAGCGACAAGCCGAAGCGCACGTGCTCTTCCAACGGTTTGACGATGCCCTTGGTGGGGCTCATCAAGACGTCGCGCACCACGTTCCAACGCCAGTCGTTGTTCATCGGGCAGTCGCCCAGGATGTAGGTGCCGGCGTCGACGGCGGCCTGCACGGCGTCGCCGAAGTTGGTGGCGGTCATCGAGCCGGAGCGATCGATCAGCAGAAGCACGGTCGGGATTTGCGGCGTGAAGTCGACCTTGACGTCGATGCAGCCGGGCGCGCCGCCGGCGCCCTCACCACCGGCGCCTTCGCTGGGGGCGCCGCCGAGGCCGATCATGACGTCCCCGGGGCCGGTTGGGCACGTGCCGTCGTCCCCACAGGTCTCGTTCTTCGGGCAGGCAGCAGCGGCGCCCGGGTCGCACGGCAGCGCGCAGCGCCCCCGATCCGAGCACGCGAGGCCATCCGCACAATCGCCGTCGGCAGTGCAGGCTTTGCCCACGCCTTGGGCGCATTCACCGCCGTCCAGGCAGGAACCCCGGTCACACACGCCGTTGGGGCTGCAGCTGCCCGACTGGCAGTCATCGTCCTGCTTGCAACTTTCGCCCAAGCCGGCGGGGCCGACGACCACGTCGCCCCGGCCCGTTGCGAGCTCCGGATTGCCGCCGCAGGCCACACCGACCCAAAGCGCGCAAAAACCGGCGCGAAATAGGCGTTTGAACGACTTGGACTGCCAACGACTCCGCTGCATCACGCGAACCTCCAACTACCTAACCCGCTCCGAGTGTAGTTGGAAATGAGCCACACGCTAGCTCCGAATGCGCCATACCCGAGCTAGCGACGGGCCGCGCGCGCGACGACGACGCGCACTGCCAACACAGTTGCTACCCGCGACCGATCGTCACGCCGCACCACGCCAGCACGGCCCAGCCCGCCAGAAAACCAAGCCCACCCAGCGGGGTGATCGCCCCCAACCAACGCGGCCCGCCGAGCGCCATCGCGTACAAGCTGCCGCTGAAGAGCAAGGTGCCCAACACGAAGCCGAAGCCCGCGAAGCGCGCTTGAGGGGCGCGCGCGACCACCAAAGCCACGAGGCCCAGGGCGACCGCGTGCAGCAAGTGATAGTGAGCGGCGGTTTGCCACCAAGACAGGCGCTTGGCGCCGTCAGCCACGTCCGCCAAACGCGCTTGCAGCCCGTGCGCCCCAAACGCGCCGAGTGCGACTGCCAGGAAACCGCTGATACTAGAAACCGTGAGCCAACCGCCCATTTCAGCCTGCTTCCGCGATGCGGGCCGAGCGCGCTTTGGGCTTCGCACGCCCGACCGGCTGCGTCGAGGCGCGTGAAGGAGCGGTCAGCTGACCGCCGAGCTGCTCGAGCTTCTCCTTCAAATAGCGACCGGTGTGGCTGCCGGTGGCGCGCGCCAGCTGCTCGGGCGTGCCCTCGGCGATCAGCTGACCGCCGCCGGCACCGCCCTCCGGACCCAGGTCAATCACCCAATCTGCGTGGGCGATGACGTCGAGGTTGTGCTCGATGACGACCACGGTATTGCCGGCGTCGACGAGGCGCGACAAGACGACCAGCAGCTTTTCGACGTCGGCGAAATGCAGCCCGGTGGTGGGCTCGTCCAAGATGTAAATGGTGCGACCGGTGCCGACGCGCGACAGCTCGCGCGCCAATTTGATGCGCTGCGCCTCACCCCCGGACAGGGTCGGTGACGGCTGGCCGATTTTGACGTAGCCGAGCCCGACGTCGAACAGCGTCGAAAGGCCGCGCGTGATCAGGTTGTGCACCGAGAAGACTTCGAGTCCCTCGCGCACGCTCATGTCCAGCGTATCGGCAATGCTCTTTCCCTTGTAGGTCACGCGCAGCGTTGCGTCATTGAAGCGTCGGCCGCGGCACTCTTCGCAGGTGACGTACACGTCCGGCAAGAAGTGCATCTCGACCTGCCGGAGGCCGTCGCCCGCGCACGCCTCGCAGCGCCCGCCCTTCACGTTGAACGAGAAACGCCCGGCGTCGTAGCCGAAGGCGCGCGCTTCCGGCGTGCTGGCGTAAAGCTCGCGGATGGCGTCGAAGACTTTGGTGTAGGTGGCCGGGTTGGAGCGCGGGGTGCGACCGATCGGGCGTTGATCGATGGCGATCACTTTGTCCACGTGATCGGTGCCGAGCAG
>JBEQSW010000209.1:0-20918 GCA_040348565.1 Myxococcales bacterium
GGCTTGGACCCCAAACGTGCTGACTACCGCACCGGTCGCGAACCCGACCAACAGCCCACGGCGCGAGACCTGACCCATGGCTCAAGCTAGACAGAATCTCCGGCGGGGGTCCAGTCCGAGCTCGATGCCTAGCGATACCCGCCCCGCGCGCGCGGCCCGGGGAGCGCGACGGCGACGGCCATCGGAGCTTCAGTGCGCCGGTTTGTCCGCCACGGTCGTCTCCCAGGAATCGAGGGACTCCTTCAGAGACTTGAGGTCGTGCTCGACGGCAGCCTTGGCAGAATCCCACTCCGCTCCCGTATCCGTTTGGAGCTTGCGAAAATCGTCGCGCAGGGTGGACCGTCGCTTCTCGGCCTCCGCTTGCGCCACGTCGGCGTTGTTTTTGGCGCTACCTTTGACCTCGACGGCGCGCTCCTTGAGGTAAGAGATCTTGCGGTCGACGGCATCCACGTCCTTTTGCAGCTCACCTCGGGTCTCACCCCGAGCCTTGGCTGCATCATTCGCCGCCTTCTCGGCATCCCGCTGCGCCTCCGAGATCTTTTCGGCCGCATCCAGGCGCGCCTTTTCCGCTCTTTCGTTCGCTTCGCGCTCGGTCTTTTCAGCTTCTTCTTGGGAAGGCTTGTTGCAGCCGGCCAGAGCCAAAGCGCTCGCGAGGCTGGCGCCCACGAGCGATGCCACGCTCCTCGATCTGTGCATGCGTAGCCACATGCGAACGCCATACCAACGCGCCACCGCGTGGGGTCAGTGTTTGGAGTGCGCTACGCTTTCCCAGGCGTGGCGAACTGCGGCCTTCACACGCTCCCAGGCCGTGCCATTGCCGCTCGATTCCCAGTCGTTGCGCAGCTTGCCCTCGAGCTCGGAGCTCCAAGCGACGCTGCCGTAGTGCTGACGCGCGCCGTAGCCGTAACGTAGCGCCGGGGCATAGTCGTCCCAGCTGTCACGTTTGCCGACGTCGTCCCGTTGCGCCGGGTTGGGCGCATTACCCCGCGGAATGGCTTCTTTCCCAGCACTCTGCTTGACGGTATCGCTGACTTGCTGATTCAGCTCGTGACCGCCGTCACTCACGTCGGCTTTGGTCTGCTCCCAATCGCGACGCAAGGCTTCTTTCGTCCGCTCCCAACCGGAAGAGTGATTGTCGTTCCACCAAGGGGGATCCCGATATGCCTGTTTGTTCTGGTCCATCCACGCTAGCTCTGCAGCTTTCGTGCCTTCCTTATCGGCACGACCACCCGGCGAAGTTTCGCCGGCAGGTGTCGCGCACACGCTCACATCGCATCGTTCAGCGAGGGGCCCCCTTCTGCCTTCTCTCGTCCCTTCTAGGCGTCGAGGCGTTTTCGCGGCCTCGCTGCGTCTCCGAATCACTTCCCATGCGAAGTCATCGCCGTGAGCTCATCGTTTGTCGGCAATTCGCGAAAGCATACGGCGAGTTGAAGGTTCACTCTCGGCGGAAGCACAGATGACTTCGCATGCGAAGTCATCGTGGCGCGACAGAGGGCGGCTGGGCTGGTTTACCAGCTATCGGCGACCCCAGCGCCTCGAAGCCGGGTTGCAGCTCGGCAGCTCGTGCCCAGCGACCCGTCTAGTGAGTGGAGCCGCCGCGCGCCGTGATTTTTTCCAGCGCCTTTTCGACCGGTACGTTGGGGCAGCTGTCGATCCACGGCTGCGCTTCCGGGCGCGCCCAATGCACGGCGTTGCGCAGCACCTGACGCACCGGCTCCTGGTAATAAGTCGGGTACGCCTCGTGACCCGGACGGAAGTAGAAAATCTTTCCATTGCCGCGGCGCCAGCAGCAACCCGAGCGGAAAACCTCGCCACCCTCGAACCACGAGATGAACACTTGCTCTTCGGGAGCCGGAACGGCGAACGGCTCGCCGTACATTTCTTCCATCTCGAGCTCGAAATGAGTACCGAGGCCCTGCGCGATGCGATGGCCCGGGTTGCACACCCACAAGCGTTCTTTTTCGCCGGCCTCACGCCAGGTGAGCGAGCAGGTCGTGCCCAACAGCCGCTTGAAGATCTTGGAGTAGTGCCCGCTGTGCAGCACGATGAGCCCCATACCCTCCAGCACCCGCTTCTGCACCCGGTCCACGACGGCGTCGGCGACCTTGCCGTGGGCAGCGTGGCCCCACCAGCTGAGCACGTCGGTCTCGGCCAGCACCGCTTCGGTCAAGCCGTGCTCGGGCTCTTGCAACGTCGCGGTGCGGGTCACGATCTCCGCGTCCTCGGCCATGGCGGCGGCGATGGTGGCGTGCATGCCCTGCGGATACAGCGAGCCGACGAGCGCGTTTTCTCGCTCGTGAACGTTCTCACCCCAAACCGTGACGCGGATGGCCATCAATACCTCTGAGACCGATTTCTCTCAGGAAGATCGAGCGGTGCAAAGGAAAATACGCGACTTTTTCCGCGGTTGTCCGGCGCGCGTTGTGGCTCGGGCATCGTTGGACGATCGTGGTCGGCTCTTCCAAGGTTGCCCGAGTCCCGTCATGGTTCGAGCCCCGCTGTAATGTCCGAGCTCACGCACGCGCAGTTGCTGCGCCGGCTCCTCTCGTTGTCGTGGCGCTACCGCCGCCAATGCTTGGCGGTGTTCGGGTACCAGGTCGTGCTGCTGGCGTTCGGTGTCTCGGGGCTCGGGCTGTCGGGGCTCGCCATCGACGTCATTCGCCACGCGCTCGAACCCGGCACGCCCGCGCCGCGCTGGCCGCTCGGTCTCACGCCACCCGCCTGGACGACGCTGGCCCTGCTCTGCTTGTTGGGAGGCCTGGTCCTGGCCGCGGCGTCGGCCCGCGCGCTGCTCAACTATGGCTACTCTGTCGCTGCGGGCGACCTTCTGCAGATGAAGCTGGTGCCCGAGCTGCGCACGGGCGTCTTCGACAAGCTGCAGCGGCTCAGCTTTCGCTTCTTCGATCAGAACGCGTCAGGCTCCATCTTCAACCGCGTGACGGGGGACGTGCAGTCGGTGCGCTCGTTCGTGGACGGCGTGCTGTTGCAAGGCGCCATCATGCTGCTGTCGCTGTGCGTGTACCTGGCGTACATGCTGCACACTCACGTCTTTCTGACGCTGTCGTGCCTGGCGCTGACGCCGCTGCTCTGGCTGTTCACCAACCTGTTCGCGCGCTGGGTGGCGCCCGCTTACCGTCGAAATCGCGAGCTGTCGGACCGCATGGTCTTGGCCATGTCGGAGGGCGTGAGCGGCATTCAAGTGACCAAGGTCTTTGGCCGCGAGCAAGCGGAGCTCGAGCGCTTCGGCGGCCACAACGCCTTGGTGCGCGACCAACAGAGCGCCATCTTCGTCAAGGTCAGCCGCTTCGGTCCGACTATCGACTTCATCTCGCAGCTGAACATCGGCGTGTTGCTGTTGTACGGCGGCTCTTTGGTCGCCAAGCGCACCATGACGCTCGGGGATTTGATCGTGTTCGCGGGGCTGTTGCAGCAGTTCTCGGCTCAAGTTTCGAGCATGGCCGGCATCGTCAACACCCTGCAGCAGAGCCTGACCGGCGCGCGGCGGGTGTTCGAGGTGCTGGACGCGCCGTTGGAGGTGGAAGATCCGCCCGCGCCTCGCCAGCCCGCGGAGCTGCGCGGCGGGCTCTGCTTCGAGCACGTGGAGTTCGGCTACGCCAAGGACCAACCGGTTTTGACCGACTTGAGCTTCGAGATCGAGCCGAGCGCGTGCGTGGCGGTGTTGGGCGCCACCGGCTCCGGCAAGAGCACCTTGCTCAGTCTGATTCCGCGCTTCTACGATCCGACGCGCGGCCGCATCTTGCTCGACGGCGTGGACTTGAAGGAGCTCGCGCTCGACTACCTGCGCCGTAACATCGGTCTCGTGTTTCAAGAAAGCTTGTTGTTTCACAGCAGCGTGGCCCAGAACATCGCCTTCGGGAACCCGGACGCGTCCCGCGAGCAGATCGAGCATGCGGCCAAGATTGCCAAAGCCCACGAGTTCATTCTGCAGCTGCCGGAGGGCTACGACACGCTGTTGGAAGAGGGCGCGGTCAACCTTTCCGGCGGTCAGCGCCAACGCCTGGCCATCGCGCGCGCGCTCTTGCTACAGCCCAAGATCTTGCTCTTGGACGACCCGACGACGGCGGTGGATGCTCAAACCGAGCACGAGGTGCTGGAGGCGATGGACGCCGCCATCGAAGGTCGCACGACGTTGATCGTGGCCAATCGCTTGTCCACGCTGCGGCGCGCCGATTGGATTCTGGTGATCGACGACGGGCGCATCGTCGAGCGCGGCACCCACGCCGAGCTGCTGAAGAACCGGGGGATTTACTACCGCGCGGCGAGCCTGCAAGCGGCGGATCAAGACAGTATCGTGCTTTTGGAAGCGCTGGGGAGGCGGCTGTGAGCGAGAGGGCGGGAGCGCGGGCGCGGGGAAATGGGAAGGGGAAGGCGGGGGAGCGGGAGCGGGGAGGGAAGAGGTTGTCGATTGCGCCGGAGCCGGATCAGAGGCCGCTCGACTTCGGGATTGTGAGGCGGATTTTCGCGTATACGAAGCCCTACCGGCGGCTGCGAAATGGGCTTTTGGGGTTGGTGGTGCTGCGGTCCATTCAGTTGCCGCTGGTGACCTGGGCTACGGCCAAGGTGATCAGCGGTCCGATCGCGAATCATGACGTGCGGGGAACGGTGGTGGGCGTCGCTGGCTACTTGGCGCTCACTGGCTTCACCTCGCTTTGCTTCGTGTACCGGCAACGGCTGGCGTTGTTACTGGGGGAGGCGGTGGTGCACGACTTGCGCGCGCAGGTGTACGAGCACTTGCTGCGCCTGCCGATGAGCTTCTTCAAGAAGATCCAAGTCGGCAAGTTGATCGGGCGCATCACTTCGGACGTGGACGTGGTGCGGGTCGGGGTGCAAGACGTGGCGTTCATCAGCATCGTGCAGCTCGGCAGCATGCTCGTCTCGGCGGCGTTGATGCTGTACTACGACTGGAAGCTGTGCTTGGTCGTGCTGGTGATGGCGCCCGTGCTGTGGACCCTGCTGCGCCACTTTCGCCGGCAATTGTCCGCCGCTTACCGCGCTCAGCAAGAAAGCTTCAGCCGCGTCGCGGCCACCCTGGCCGAGTCCGTCTCCGGCATCCGCGAGATTCAAGGCTTCGTGCGCCAGGATCTGAACGGCGGCTTGTTCGAGCAGCTGATCTACGACCACTCGCGCTACAACATGGTCTCGGCGAAGCAGTCGGCCATTTTTCTGCCGATGCTCGAGCTCAACGGGCAGCTGTTTTTATCCATCCTGCTGGTGGTCGGCGGCTACCAAGCGCTGGGCGGCGAGGTGCCGCTTCAGGCGTTGATTCAATTCTTGTTCCTGTCCAACGCCTTTTTCGGAGCCATCTCGCCGCTCGGCAATCAATACAATCAGGCTTTGACGGCGATGGCCGGCGCCGAGCGCGTGTTCGGTCTGCTCGACACCCAGCCGGAATGGACGGACGCTCCGGACGCGCGCGAGCTTCCGCTCATCAGCGGGCGCGTCGAGTTCCGCCACGTCAGCTTTGCCTACGAGCCAGGGCGAACCGTCCTCCGCGACCTCAACTTCACGGTGGAGCCCGGGCAAACCGTCGCGCTGGTCGGCTTCACCGGCAGCGGCAAGAGCTCGATCGTCAACTTGGTCGCCAAGCTGTACCTGGCCGAAGCGGGGCAGATTCTGATCGACGACCGCGAAATCAAGTCGGTGACCAGCCTCTCGCTCCACCGGCAAATTGCCAGCGTTACCCAGGACAATTTCCTGTTTGCCGGCTCGGTGCTCGAAAATATCCGGCTGGCGCGGCCGTCCGCCAGCGACGACGAGGTGCGAGCGGCGGCCCGAGCCCTGGACATTCACGACATCATCGAAGACCTACCCCAGGGCTTCTCCACCGAAATCGGCGAAAAAGGTGCGGGCCTGTCGTTGGGGCAACGCCAGGTGGTGTGCTTCGTCCGGGCCATGCTGGCCGACCCGCGCATCCTGATTTTGGACGAGGCCACGAGCTCGGTCGATACAGTCACCGAATCCCGTCTACAGCATGCACTGGCGAAGCTTTTGCGCGGCCGCACCAGCTTCGTCGTGGCGCACCGTCTCAGCACGATTCGCCATGCCGATCTGGTGCTGGTGCTCGATCAGGGGCGCATCGTGGAGCAGGGAAATCACCGGCAACTGCTCGCGCTGGGCGGGCGCTATGCGCGAATGTACCAGCAGTTCGTGAGCAGCACCGACCTGGGCGTGGCGTCGCTGGGCAAATAACCGCGAGGGGTTTCGACGTAAGTTTCCAGCGTGGTGCAACCCGAAGACCACCGCTGGAACGCGGTGGAATTATTTATGGTACCGGTTTCATAGCGCGAGTCGTTCTGACGGTGCTACAATCGCTGGGCGCTCGCAGCAGCTCCGGTCCGTGGCGGACTTGGCCTGCTGCTCCTCAACGGCAATCTCTGGAATCGGTTCCAGGTCGGATTCAACCCATGCAGCAAGACGTCCAAGGCAAGGTCGACAGCCGCGCAATGCGCGAGGTGAATCGTTCAATCGTGCTCGACATCATCCGCCGCGGCGGCAAGGTGTCGAGGACCGATTTGGCCAAGCGCTCGTCGCTGACCAAGCCCACCGTGTCGGCGATCGTGGACGACTTGATCGCGCGGGGGATCGTACAGGAGGTCGGGTTCGGCAAGACCGTGGCCACCGGTGGTAGACGCGCCCGGTTGTTGGAGTTCAACGACGCCTCCGCCGCGTACCTGGGTCTGCGCTTCGGCGTCCACACCACGACCGTCGCCATCGCCGACGCTCGCGGCGAAGTGCGAGCCGTGCGTGAAACGCCGACCGTCGCCGGAGACCCGCACGCCGCGGTGCGCGCTGCGCTCGGCTTGCTGGACGGCGCGCTCGAAGAAGCCGGTTTGCCCCGCTCGCGCTTGGCGTCGGTGGGGGTCACGGTACCGGGCATGGTCGACACCCGCAGCGGCACGGTGGCGTTTGCGCCCAACCTGCTGGGCTGGAGCGACGTGCCAATCCGCGGCCTGCTGCAGCAAGCGCTGGATTTGCCGGTGGTCGTCCACAACGTCACCAACGCCGGCGCAATCGCCGAAGGGCGCATCGGCGCGGCCAAGGGCGCGCGCTCCTACGTCTGGGTTTACGTGGGCCACGGCTTGGGCGCCGGCATCGTCATCGACGGGCAGCTGTTCTCCGGCACCAAGGGTTTCAGCGGCGAAATCGGCCATTGTCCCATCGTCGACGACGGCCCGCTGTGTAGCTGCGGCCTGCGCGGCTGCCTCGAAACTCTCGCCTCCGGCAAAGCCATCGAGCGCCTAGCCGCCGAAGCCGCGCGCGGCAGCGAGCCAACCAGCCTGTCCAAGCTGCAGGCTCCGTTCGACGCGGCGGTGGTGCTCGAAGCGGCGCGCGCCGGTGACGCCGTGTCGCAGCGCATCTTGCGCGGCGTGGGTCAGCACCTGGGCGTGGGCCTGTCGTACTTGATCAACGTGCTCGATCCGGAGCTGGTCGTGTTGGGCGGCCGCGTGATGGAAGCGGCTGACTACATCTTGGAGGGCGCGCGGGCCTCGGTGGCGCGTCACACGCTCCGTGGCTCCAAGGTCGAGGTCGTGGCCAGCACGCTCGGCGATCGCGCCGGCCTGATGGGCTCGGTCATCGCCGCGATGGACCAGGCGGTCCGATCCTACCGCATCGTGGCTACCGCCGAACGCATGGCTTGATTCGTCGCCGGCGCAGCAGGCCGGCGGCTGCCAACACCAACAACCAAGCGTCTGGGCTGCGCTTCGCGACGAACGCGCAGCCGCCGCTCGGTTCCAGCGCTTCGGCGCTGCCAACGACGTGCGTCGGGCTGCCGGCGCCGCCCTCACTGCCTGCATCGCCGCCGCCGCCGGGGTCGAAGTTGGGGCCGCGGCCCCGCGGGAAATCGGGGCCGTGCGGCGGAACCGGCACACTGTCGCTGTAAGCTCGAATGTCCGCGTCGATGGCGCTCGAGTTGTCTTCCAACACCTTGCCGCCGCCCGACTCACCCACGCGCAAGATCCGCCGATTGGCGGGCTGCGAATCGAACGCGGTGGGCCAGATTCCGAGCAGGCCGGGGCCGCCCCGCACCACGCCGCCTTGGGGCAGCTCGATGCGCCAAGGGGCGTTGTACTCGTAGTACCCGCGGCCGCACTCGATGATGCGCTCCGCGACGTGGAGGTTGCTGACCGTCGGCAACGTGGCGTTGAACGTGAACAACGGATCGACGGTCATCTCCGCGGCCGACAGGGTGCTGTACAGGCGGGTGACGTACGGGTGCGCGTCCAGCAGCTGCTGCACTCGACGCGCCGGCGCGACGACGTCTTCTTCGAGGGCGGCCGCGAAGGCGTCGTCCGCTATGTATTCGAGGCCATAGCAATCAGGACAAACTTGCACCTCCGCGAGCGTGAAGCGGTCAGGCCAGCTGACATGCTTCTCGAAGGCTGCCCAAAAGCCATCCCACGCCGACAAGTCGTAGACGGCTTCGACGACGTTGGCGCTGCGAACGGTGGGCGTGGCATCGGCGAGACCGGCTTTGATGCGCCGCCAATCCGTCTCTTCGTAGTCCCTCCAGACCACGCCGCCGAGCTGGCGGCTTTCATCCGCATATTCGGTCACGAAGCCTTGGCCGCCGGCTTCGTCGGCGGCCGCCGTTACCACGCCATCGTAGTTGCGGCCCGGGTTGAACCAGTCGATGCGCGCTTCGTTCAGCTCGAGCGCGTAGTAGTTTTGCGGCACGGCTCGGGTGTCGCCCAGCACCCAGGTCAAGACGCCCATGTCGTCGTTGGCGGCGACCGCGGTGAGCTTGATCGGAATCATCGGCTTCTTGGCGTCGTAGGTCAGTACGATCGGGCGTATCGAGCCGGTAGTGGCGCCCTTCTGCAGGCGCAGCGCCAGCAAATGCATGCCGTCTTCCAAGTACGGCCCCAGCAACCCCGGTGCACCGGGCGGCACGTCGTAATGATTCTCTTCCAACCACGTCACGGCGGCGTCCGCAGGCTCGGTGACGCCCGGCTCGACCGAAATGACCGTCCATTCGAAGGAGCCGACCAAGCCGCTGGCTTCCACGGTGACGGTTCCGTCTGTCGCGCTCGCGCCACCCGCACCTCCCTCGGAGCCTGCACCGCCCGCCGACGCAAACCCATCATCGGGCTCTTGCTCACAAGTGCCCTCTACCCGAACGCTCAGTCGGTATTGTGGATTGGTCGCCTGCTGTAGCCGCTGAAACGCCAAGCTGGAAGCCACTGCGATCTGATCACCTTGCGGGACCGTCGAGATTGGCAACAGCCATGAGAACTTGTCGGACGGCCCTTGGTAGAGAATCTCGATCACGGCCGTGACGGTGTCATCGGCGTTCTTGGCGAAGACGATGCGCTCGGCGGCTTGGTTCACGCCCGCGGCTTGCGAACAGAAAAAGCCGCCACAAGCGCTGGCTGGCGCCGCCATCGAGCTTGCGGCAAGCGCCAACCCGACTGCTGCCCCGGTGGCCCCATAGGTTTGCTTCATTCCCCCATTCCTTTTGGTAACTGGTGCTCTCATCGTCGACGCCGTCGCCCCAAGCTCAGCATCAGGCCCAGCGACGCGAACCACCAGCCACCGGAGCCGGGCCCGTGCGATATGTTGCAGCCGAAGGAGTCGCTGCTGGTGGTGTGCTTGGGCGGCGCCTTCACGCTGGCGCTGTAGTTGGCGACATCGGTGCTGATTTCGTCAGTGTTGTCTTCGAGCACTTTGCCGTCGCCGCTCTCGCCCTGGCGCGTGATCAGGCGATTGGCTGGCTGGGAGGCGAAGCTGGTCGGCCAATTGCCGACGTCGGTTGGCGTGCCGCGGATGACCCCGCCCTGGGGAAGCTCGATGCGCCACGGTGCTTCCTCTTGATAGTAGCCTGCGCTGCACTCGATCACGCGCTCAGCGGTGTGGATGTTGCTCACGGCCCGTAGGTCCGGGTTGAAGGTGAACACCGGGTCGACGGTCATTTCGGCGGCCGACATGGTCGTGTAAAGGCGTGTGATCTGCGGGTGCGCCTTGATCAAGTCTTGCACCAACCTCACTGGCTGGACCACGTTGGTTTCGAGCGCAAACACAAACGTGGAGTCGAGCTGCGGGTCTTCGTTGCAGTACACGCACTGCTTGAGCTGCTCGAGCGTGACGCCTGCCGGCAAGAGGGCATGCTCGTTCACCACGTCCCAAAAACCGTCGAATTGCCCCACCAAGCCGAACGCTTGTTTGAACAGAGGCGCGCCGTTGCTCGCTCGTATCTGCTGCCACTGTTCTTCCTCGTACGGCTGCCAGACGACGTTGCCCAACGCCGAGGTGGGGCCGGCCTGCTCGGTGACGAACCCCTGCCCGCCGGCATCGTCGGCGGCTTGGCTGACGACCTGGTTGTAGTTGGCGGAGGCGCTAAACCAATTGATGCGCGCCTCGTTCAGCTCGAGGGCGTTGTAGTTCTTGGGCACCGCGCGCGCGTCGCCCAAGAGCCAAGCCATGACGCCCATGTCGTCGTTGGCGGCCACCGCCGTGAGCTTGATCGGGATCATGGGCTTGTCGGCGTCGTACGTCAGCACGATCGGTCGAATCGAGCCGACGTCCGCGCCTTTTTTCAGGCGCAGCGCGAGCAGATACGAGCCATCTTCCAAGTACGGACCCAGAAGACCAGGCGCGCCCGCCGGCACGTCGTAGCCGTTGTCTCCCAGCCATTGCACGGCGGCGTCTGCCGGGCTCGCCAACTTCGGATCGAGCGAGATGACCGTCCACTCGAACGAGCCAACGATGCCGCTGGCTTCCACCGTCACGCCGCCGTGGGAAGCGTCGTCGAGACTGCCACCGAGATTGAGCCCGGGGCCGTTGGCCGCGGTGAGCCCGCCGTTGCGATTGATCGGACGCTGGTCGCACGTGCCTTCCACGCGCACGGTGAGGTTGTATTGCGGATTGGTGGCTTGCTGCAGGCGTTGAAAGGCGACGTTCGACGCGACGGCGATTTGGTCGCCCATGGGCACCGACGAAATCGGCAACAGCCACGAGAAGTTGGTGGACGGCCCCTGATACTGAATCTCGATGACCGCGGTGACCGTCGCGTCGGCGTTCTTGGCGAAAATGATGCGCTCCGCCGCTTGATTGACGGGGTTGGTGGCGGAGCAGAAAAAGCCGCCACAGGCCCGGGCCGGGCTGGGCGTGAGCAAAGCCGCGAGGGCGAGCGCGCCGAGCGGCAGTAGCTTGCCGAGGGTCGATCCGGACATGGATTTCATAGCTCGAGCCTTTCGTGGCACACAGCGGCACAGTTTTTGGCCGTTTTATCGGCCGCTGCCATTAGAGCAAGCCAAGTGCCAAGTCGCGGTTGCGCGCCATTGTCCTTGGCTTTCGGCGTAGCGGCACGGAATCTGCTCAGGTGAAGGTGTTGGTCCGTTCGCTCCTCTTGATCGGTGCGCTAATGGCGGTGTCGGCTTGCGCCGATGCCGGTGAGCCGGCGCCTGCGCGGCGCGACCGCGCCGTGGCGGGGGCGGCCGGACAAGGCGTCGGCGGCGAAGGGGAACAAGCGGGTGCGCCCGCGGTTGCGGCGACGGTCGAGCTGGGCGTGCCCGATGGGGATGACGGCCTCGGATTTCTACCGCTGAGCGACGGCGACGTGCTCAGGCTGCAGACCTTCGGGCAGGGCGGCACGCACGTGCTCGTCGGCGTGCGCTGCACGGGTTTCGGCAACCGCGCCTTCGTGTCGGCCATCATGCACAACGACACGACCGGGGTGGAGGTGACGGAACCGCGGCCGGCGCGGCCGCAGTTGTTGTATTGCGAGGCCGGTGTGTGTGATTTGGTGCCGTATCTGGTGCACGCGAGCGGCATCGCGCCCACCGACGCCGAGAAAGATGGTCTGCAGGTTCGGCTCACGGTAACGGTCGAGAACGAAAGCGGCGTCACCGCCGAGGGTTCACGCGAGGTGGTGCTCAGCACCGCCGATCTTTGAGCTGGGGAGGATGGGAGAAATCATGAATCGAATCACTACGGCGCTCGCCTTGAGCTTTGGCCTCACGCTTGCTGCCTGCGACTCCGACACGCCGCCCGGGTCCGCGCCCACGCCGCTACCCAGCGAATGGGCGTGGGTCGCCCACAGCAAGGCGGCAGCGCTGTTGGGCGTTCACGGCACCGCCGCCGACGACGTGTGGTTGACCGGCGCCGACGACGGCACCGGCCCGGTGGTGCTGCACTGGGACGGCAGCAGCTGGGAGCGCAAAGTGACGGGCGTGCGCGCCGATCTGTGGTGGGTACACGCCATCAAGGGCGGGCCGGTTTTTCTCGGCGGGTCGGATGCCACGGTGCTGCGCTACGACGGCTCCGCGTTCGAGCGCTTGTCCACCCCTGGTCTGGGTAAACACACCGTGTACGGAATCTCGGCGGCCGCCGCTGACGACGTGTACATGGTGGGCGCCGCCGCGGGGCGCAACGGCTTCATCTGGCACTACGACGGTCACGACGTCAGCGAGCTTCCGCTGCCGGACGACGTGCCGCTCGACGATCACCACGACGCGCCCGGTTTGTTCAAGGTGTGGGCCGCGTCCGCCAGCGACGTGTGGGCGGTCGGGGCCCACGGCGTCGTGCTCCGCGGCAACGCCGCCAGCGGCTTCTCGCTCGTGCAATCGGGGGGCGAGGAAATCTTGTTTACCGTGAGCGGCAGCGGCAAGCACGTTGCTATCGTCGGCGGCACTGGCAGCGGGCAGCTGCTCGAGTCGACCGGCGGCGCGTTGAGCGATCACGCTGCCCAAGACACGCCGCTGCTCCAGGGCGTCAGCGTGCAGCCAAACGGCTACGTTTGGGCGGTGGGCGCCGGGGGCAGCATCTACCGCGGCAAAGGCGGGCAGTACCAGGCGGTAGATCCGGGGCTGGCATTCGGCGCCGCCGAGTCGCTGCACGCCGTGTGGGCCGATCCCCAGGGCGGTGTTTGGGCGGTGGGCGGCAACGTGCTCACGCCCGCGCTCGACCAAGGCTTGGCCCTGCACAGCGCCGCCGACGTGCCGGAGATGACCGTCGAGCCGCCGGCCATGCCCGAGCCCGTGTGCCCCGAAAAGGCCATCGACCCCGCTCCCGAAGGCTCGATTGCCCGACGCTGGAACGAGCAGCTGCTCAACGCCATTCGTCGCGACACGCCGCGCCCCGGTGTGCACGCTCGCAACTTGTTCCACGCGTCGGTGGCCATGTGGGACGCCTGGGCGGCCTACGACGACGTCGCCGACGGCTACGTGGTCGCGGAAAAGCAGACCAGCGACGACGTCGACGCCGCGCGCAGCGAAGCCATTTCTTACGCCGCCTATCGCGTGCTCAGTCATCGCTACGCGACCGCCGTCGGGGGCCCGGTGTCGCAAGCCTGCTTCGACGCTTTCATGACCAAGCTCGGCTACGATCCTTCCGACGCCGACGACAGCGGCGAGACACCGCGCGCGCTCGGCAACCGCATCGGCCAAGCCGTGATCGACGCCTACGCGGACGACGGCGCCAACGAAGCCAACAACTACGCCGATCCGGACATGTTCACGATCGACACGAAGAACCTGGTCGTGGACAAGCCGGGCACCGACGCTCAGGACCCGCTGCGCTGGCAGCGCTTGGTGCTGGCCAAGGCCGAGACTCAAAATGGTATTCCGGGGGACGCCGGGGCGCAGGGCTACATCGGAGCGCAATGGGGAAACGTGACGCCGTTTTCCTTGCAGCGGCCGAGTCGGGGTGAGCCCTACCTCGATATCGGCACGCCGCCGACCTCCCTCGACGACGAGCTCGTGGCCGAAAGCGTGGACCTCATCCGTCGCTCCGCCGAGCTCGACGTCGCGGACGACACCGAGATCGATATCTCGCCGGCGTCGCTGGGCAACAACCCGCTCGGTAGCAACGCCGGGCACGGCTACGCCAAGAACCCCGTCACCGGTAAGCCGTACGAAAAAGAGCTGGTCAAACGCAGCGACTTTGGTCGGGTGCTGGCCGAGTTTTGGGCGGATGGGCCCACGTCGGAGACGCCGCCCGGCCACTGGAACACCATCGCCAACCACGTGGCAGACGACCCGTCGCTCGTGCGTCGCCTGTTCGGCGCCGGCGACGAGCTCGACCCATTGTCGTGGGACGTGCACGTGTACTTGGCGCTCAACGCCGCCGTGCACGACGCGGCCATCGCCGCTTGGGAGCTGAAGCGCAAATACCTTACCGGGCGCCCGATCACGCTCATCCGCTACATGGGCCAAAAAGGTCAGCGCACCGAGCCGAACGGCCCTTCTTACGATCCCGAGGGGTTGCCGTTGGTCGACGATCTGATCGAGGTCATCACCGCCGAAAGCTCGGCGCCGGGGCAACGGCACGAACGGCTGCGGCGCTACGTCGGAGAGATTGCCGTGCGCGCGTGGCGGGGTGAGCCGGGTGATCGCAAGCACGAAGTCGGCGGTTGCGCCTGGCTGCGCGCTCAAGAATGGATGCCCTACCAGCGCCGAACCTTCGTGACGCCGGCGTTTCCCGGCTACATCTCCGGCCACAGCACGTTCAGTCGTGCCGCCGCCAGCGTGCTCGCCGAGCTCACTGGCTCTCCCTATTTTCCAGGAGGCATCTCACACTTCGAAGCCGACCCCGGCTACCTCGTGTTCGAAACCGGCCCCAGCGCGCCGCTGACACTGCAGTGGGCCACCTACTTCGACGCCGCCGATCAGGCGGGGCAGTCGCGACTCTGGGGTGGCATCCACGTGCAGCTCGACGACTTCGACGGCCGGCGTGTGGGCGCGGCAGTGGGTGGCTCGGTGCTCGAGTTGGTGCGGGGCTACTTCGACGGGACGGCAATACCGTAACGTCAGTGCGGCTTGCTGGGCTTCGCCTTGGCCTTCGGGGGCGCGGCCAGCGCGGGCTCGTTGGGCTCCGGGCTGGCAGCCGCCTCGGCTAGGCTCGGATCTAGTAACAGCGGATCTGCCAGCGTGGGGTCCGCCTCTGGCAACGGCGCATCGAGCATTGGCGGGGGAGTCTCTGCGACCTGGACGGCCTGCTCCAGCGCTTCAATCGACAGGCGACCCTCGTGAGCCGTCAAGCGCTGGCCGCTGCGCAGCAGCACCCCGGTCGGTGCCGGCGGGCCGCTCACCACCAGGCTGCCTTCGTGAAGATCGACGCTGAGGGTGTCGTCGTAGCTCGACCAATCGACGTCGAACTGGGTGCCGGTGACCTGGATCACGAACGGCCCTGCATCCACGTACCAGGCCGCGTGCGGCAGGTGAGCGACGTTGAGCGCGGCGTGGCCGTTCTCGATGGCGAGCCGGGCGCCGTGGGCATCCACGGCCGCGATTCGCGCGCGCGCGCCGTCCTGAAGGTCGACCCGCGAGCCGTCGGAAAACGACAGCTGGGCGCCGCTGGAGCCGTTGCTGCGCACATAGCCGCTGTCGCTCAACAGGCCACCTGCCACCTCGTAGGTGAGCCGCGCGCTGCCGTGCTGCTTCCAAAGGTACAGGCCGCCGCCGGCCAAGGCGCCGAGCGCGGTAGCCGCGAGCAGCGCTTTGCGCGCCTGCCGCGCCACGCCGGGACGACCCTGGCGCAAAGCTGCGAGTAGGCGCTGCTTGCCTTGTTCGTGTCGGTCCCCATCCACGTGGCCCGAGACGTTTTCTCTGACCACTGCTTCGACGTCGGCCAGGGTGGGGGAGTCGGACTCCCCGTAGCTCACGGAGCGTCTCCCAAACTCGCTGCGGTGGCGTACGCGCTGAACGCGGCATCACGACTGACGGCGGCTTGCACGCGCGCATTGGCGCGAGCCAAGCGACGCTTGGCGCTCGACAGCGAGGCGTCCATGGCCGACGCAAGCTCGGCGATCTGCAGGCCCTCGAAGTGCTTGAGCGTGAAGGCCAAGCGCGCCTCCGCGTCGAGCTCGTCGAGGATGCGGTACAGAGACGAGAGCGCGGTGCGCGTGGCGGGGTCTCCACCACTGCTGAAGTCCGCCGAGTGCCAGGGGCTGCGCAAGCGCAACAGCCGGCGCACCCGATTGCGCTTCAGCTCGGCGCTCAACACGCGAACCGTGACGGCCACCACGAACGGCTTCAGCTGCGCCGACTCTGGCAGGCTGCCCAACTGGCGCAGGGCCTTGAGGAAGACCTCTTGCACCAACGACTCTACCTCGGCGCTGGGGCCGAGCGTGCGCCGCAACATGCGCCGAACCAGCGGTGAGAACCGGTCCCACAGCACGCTGGTGGCCCGAGGGTCCCCCGCGCTGGCGGCCTTGGCCAGCGTGGCGTCGTCGGCTTGAGCCAGCGTGGGGCTTGGCAATGCGACGAGACGTGCGCGAACTGGCTGGGGACTCGAAACCATGAACTCTCTGTGTTTCTTAGTGGCCAGTGGGTGCCGAAGCGGTTCAGCAATCGTGGTTCACTGTTGATTTTTTTTATGGCGGCCGCGGCAGCCGCAGAAATGTCGAAGAAAAATGGCCTGGTTTGAAGCGCTCATGAAATTGCGGACACCAACCGCGTCGCGCCTACAACTTCGGATATGGGCCGGGGGAGCCAGAACCTTTCGATTTTTCATGATCCTTTCTGGCGACTAGGGCCACCAAGTGACTCCGGGCCAGCGCGCCGAGCGAAAAAGCGAAGGACCTGAGCCGTTCAGCACCATTTGTCGCACCAACGATTGCGCCGTGCGGTTTCGAGCGCGTGTCCGTCGCAAAATCAGCGCTTGTTAGGGTGAGCGAAACTTCATCCGCATTTTCAGCGTGAGCGGCGAGCCTTTTTTCGCGCCTGCGGGCACGGTCCTGCTGGCCCCCTTCGACGCGGTCCCATTCCAAGCGCGCTAGGCTTGCCGCCAGCCGCATGACCACGCGTACCGAGCACGACACGTTTGGGCCTATCGAGGTTCCGGCCGAGCGCTTGTGGGGCGCCCAGACCGAACGCAGTCGACAGCACTTTCGCATCTCGAACGAGAAGATGCCGATGGAGGTCCTGTACGCGCTCGCGCTGGTGAAGAAGGCGGCGGCGCTGGTCAACGCCGAGCTGCATCAGCTGCCGGAAGCCAAGGCCGCGGCCATCGCTCAAGCCGCCGACGAGGTGCTGCGCGGAGAGCGCGACCTCGAGTTTCCGCTTTCGGTTTGGCAAACGGGCAGCGGCACGCAGACGAACATGAACGTCAATGAAGTGCTCGCCAACCGTGCCAGCGAGCTGCTGGGCGGTGGGCGCGGCGACGCGCGGCTCGTTCACCCGAACGACGACGTGAACCGCGGGCAATCGTCGAACGACGTTTTTCCCACGGCCATGGCGGTGGCCGCCACCGTCGCGCTCAAGGCGCGCGTGCTGCCCGCCCTCTCTGGCTTGTCGGCCACCATCGCGGCCAAGGCGGAAGCCAACGCCAACGTGGTCAAGATCGGCCGCACTCACTTGATGGACGCGACCCCGCTGCGCTTCGGGCAGGAGCTGGGCGGTTGGGCCGCGCAGCTCAACCACGGCCTCGTGCATTTGGAAAGCGCGCTGCCGCACCTGGCCGAGCTGGCGTTGGGCGGAACCGCGGTGGGCACCGGTCTCAATGCTCATCCGGAGCTCGGCGCGCGCGTGGCGGTGCGGCTCTCGCAGCTCACGGGGCATCATTTCGTCAGTGCGCCCAACAAGTTCGAGGCGCTGGCCGCCCACGACGCGTTGGTCTTCGCCCACGGCGGGCTCAAAACGCTGGCTGCGTCGCTCACCAAAATTGCCAACGACGTGCGCTGGCTCGCTTCGGGGCCGCGGGCAGGCTTGGGCGAAATCAACATCCCCGAAAACGAGCCGGGCAGCTCGATCATGCCGGGCAAAGTGAACCCCACCCAGTCCGAGGCCTTGTGCATGGCGTGCGCTCAGGTGATGGCCAATGACGTTGCCATCAACTGGGGCGGTGCTTCGGGCAATTTTCAACTGAACGTCTACAAGCCGCTGTTGATTCACAACTTTCTGCAAAGCACGCGGCTGCTGGCCGACGGCGCCGAAAGCTTTCGGGAGCATTGCCTCGCGGGCTTGAGCGCCAACGCGGAGCGAATGCGCGAGCTGGTGGAGCGGTCGTTGATGCTCGTCACCGCGTTGACCCCGCACATCGGCTACGACGCGGCCGCCAAGGTGGCGCACCACGCGCACCATTCCGGCAGCAGCTTGCGCGAAGCGGCGCTGTCGCTCGGGGTCGTCAGCGCCGAGGATTTCGACCGCTGGGTGCGCCCGGACGACATGACCGGGCCGAAGCGCTGAAGCGCCCTCACGCCGCGCCGGCGACCTCGTCCAGCAAGCGCAGCGAATCGACCCGTTGCCGATCGAGATGCTCCATCAAGGTCAGGCGATCCACGTCCGCGATCAACACGAACTTGAGGGCGTAGCGCGTGGCGGTGATGGCGCGCACGACCTTGGCCAGCACTCGAACCGGCCGCGGTGCCTCGGGCAGGAACAGCTCGAGCTTGATGCTGGCCTTTTGTTCCCGCTCGCTCAGTGGCCGTCCCCTCTCGACTACGATGCCCGAGGCAGAAAGCTCTAGGGCGCGGCAATGTGCGGCGTGCGGACCCTCGCACAGCAGCACTGGAAAGCGAGTCGCAGCTCTTAGCCCGATACCACGGCGGATTTCGTAAGCATTCAGCATGGCGAATCTCCTGCCCGGGAGCGGTTGCAGGGGTCGTGCCGAATCCGCTGCCGTCAGCGGGGCAAATTGCCCATATGGGAGCCGCTAGCTTTGAAATTCGTAGACGGAGCCCAACCCCAGAACCTGCGTGATTTCATCGAGCGCAGTGCGCGTTTCCACCAGCAGCGCCGGGTCGGCAATGTCGCTCAAGGTGAGCTTGTCACGGTAGCGAGCTTTGACGATGTTTTCGAGCTCACGCTCACAGCGCTCGTCGAACCACACCGCGCCGTTCATGCGCGCGCGCTCGGCTTCCGTCAACGGCACGCGTAAACGCAGACACGCTGGTCCGCCGCCGTTCTTCATCGAGCCATTGACGTCCAGGTAGTCGACGCCGGCAATGAGTGGGCATTCGGCGATGGCGCGCTCCAGAAAGCGGCGTGAAGCCTGGTTGTGCTGGGCCTCGAGTGGCGCCAACAGCTGCATCTTGCCCGACGGCAGGCTCAGCAGCTGTGAGTTGAACGGATAGGCGGCCACGGCGTCGGCCAGCGGCAGCTCTCGTTCCGTCGCTACTACCGTTCGAAGCTCCGAGCCGAGGCGCGTCTTCAGCTCGGCCAGCAGCTCGTCGTGTCGTACGAATGCGCGCTCGTGAAGCAGAAGCACGTTGGCGTTGCCGACGGCCAGGACATCGCTATGAAACGCTCCCGCCTCGATGCCCAGCGGATCCTGTTGCCACAGCAGGTACGACTCTGCCGGCAATTGGCCGGCGCGGGCCAGTGCGGCGCTGGCGCTGCGACCCTGGCGCGCGGGAAATTTGCGGGCCGGGGCGGCCTCGCCCGTTTGTCGCCCCCAGCCAAACAAGTGCTGCACGGCCGTGCTCGTGAACAGCCGCGTGTGGTTGGCGGCGCCCTCGTCGGAGAACGCGTCGCTGGCCGGCAACGGCTCGTGCACCGTGAAGCAGGCGGGTTCGGCGAAGATGCGCCGAAGCACGCGCTGCGTGGCTTCGGCCTCGATGCTGCGGTGGAGGAGCGACAGCAGATTGGCCGGTACGAAATGCACGGTGCCGTCCTGGGCGTCCGTGCTGGGTATCACGGTGGCAGCGTTGGCCGCCCACATGCTCGAAGCGCTGCTGGCCGCGTGCAACAATTCGGGGGCCTGCTCGAGCGCGCGCGCGAGGATGGCGTTTTCGTCGCCGCTGAAACCCAGATGACGGAGCAGCGACACGCTCGGTCGCGGCTGCGGCGGCAAGACGGCTTGCAACACGCCTAGCTCGCGGACTCGGCGCATTTTGGCCAGGCCTTCCAGCGCTGCTGCACGAGGGTTGCTCACTTCACCCGCGTGCGCCTGACTCGCGAGGTTGCCCGGGCTCAAACCCGCATAGTGGTGAGTAGGACCAACCAGCCCGTCGAACTGGAGCTCGCGCATCCAACCCGCAGCATAGCGCCTTTTCGATGTTAGACTCGCCCGCGATGCTTGAAGGGGTTCTACGAAGCGCCCGGGCTTGCGGCGCCGGCTTGCTCTTGAGTTGGTCGATGGCTTGTGGCAGTCCCGCCGAAAACGGGTTGTTCGACAGCGCTTCGGGCGGGGCGTCCAGCGCTGGCCTGAGCTCGAGCACGGGTGGCAAGGTCGACGGCGGAGGCGACCAAGCCAGCGGCGGCAACCAGGCCAACGGCGGCAACCAGGCCAACGGCGGCAACCAGGTCGATGGCGGTAACCAGGCTAGCGGCGGCAACCAGGCCAACGGCGGTGACACGAGCGCCGGCACGTCTAGCGGAGGCATGCCGCCCGCCCCCAAACCGCTCGCGACCGAGGCCGACTGCCAGAAGGCATGCACCAACGGCGTGTGCGACAAGGCCGTCTGCGTCATCACCTGCGACGACGACCACCCCTGTCCCGAGGGCGTGAAGTGCCCGGCCGGGGTGCCCTGCTCGGTAGCGTGTACCGGCATGGGCTCGTGCTCGAGCGGCATCGAGTGCCGCGACGCCGAGAGCTGCGCGGTCGAATGCTCCGGGGCCAACAGCTGCTCGGGCAACATCAACTGCGGCGGCAACTCGTGCGAGGTGCGTTGCACCGCCCCGGGCGCGTGCCTGAGCGAAGTGCGCTGCGACGCTGACCAGTGCGATTTGCGTTGCAAGGGCGCCGGCAGCTGTCCCGGCAAGATCAGTTGCAGCAACCAGAGCAGCGGCTGCTTGATCGAGTGCAGCGGTCAGCCGTCTTGCCAAAACTCGCTCGACAGCGCCGCCATGCAAGAGACGCACATCAGCTGCGCCGACAGCGCCTGCCCCGGTCAAATCTCGTGCGGGGGCGACAGCTGCAGCGTCAGTTGCAACGGCCAATCGTGCAGCGGCGGCGTCTGCTGCCGCGCCGGAAACTGCATGGTCTCCGGCGCCGACGACAAATGCCGTTAGCCCCGC
>JBEQSW010000219.1:0-9959 GCA_040348565.1 Myxococcales bacterium
TTTGGCCATTACTTATTCTTCCGGACTTTTTACGGTTTCGAGCCCACCACCAGGATTGAACTGGTGACCTCGTCCTTACCAAGGACGTGCTCTACCATCTGAGCTAGGTGGGCGGCTGGGGTAGCGTCGTGTCTGCTGTACTGACGGGTGGGGATTTTGGCCGCTGGCTTCGCCTCGCCTCCGGTCCGGTGCTCACGTACCGACGTACGCTCCGCTCCGGTCCTCGGCTCGGCTGCGCCAGCAACCAAACTTCCCACCCGGGTTGACCCACGCGTCATCCGCGTAGCCAACGACTTTTGTTTTGCGAACCGCACGGCGGGCCGGGCGGGTGCAAAACCTGAAAACATTGAGCGGGAGAAGGGGCTCGAACCCTCGACATTCAGCTTGGAAGGCTGACGCTCTACCAATTGAGCTACTCCCGCAAAGGCTGACATCGCGCGGTCCCGTCCACGGCCCGAAGCCGTAAAACCAAGACCGGCCTGGTTTGTTCCCTGCCGTTCGCCGGCTGTGTTTCGGGGCAGGGACCCCGAAACCTGAGGGGGAGGCTCGGCTGAATTCACTTCAGCCGAGGGGGAGCTGAGCTCCCCGAGACAAGAGATCGACACCGATGCCCGGCTGAGCCGGGCTGAGGTGGAGAGTGCTGGATTCGAACCAGCGTAGGATAAATCCGGCAGGTTTACAGCCTGCTCCCTTTGGCCGCTCGGGCAACTCTCCGAAGTTTCACAATCCGTAAGAAGACTTGAGCTCGATTGAAGCGGCGAAAGCGCCGCGCGGGGTACAGCGCCAAGGCCAGCAGACACCCGCCCGCTCAGACGGCTCAGCCCGACCCGCCTGCGCAGTTCGGCGTTCTGGCGAGGCTTGGGGGAGGACCGAAGCGGAACGCACTCCTGTGCGTGAGCATCGGACCGGACCCCAAACGAAGTCAGAACCCGAAATCCGCAGGCGTGCTCACGGGACAGACGACGCTTCAAGTCGCCTGCGGAGCTAGCGGGGGGACTTGAACCCCCAACCACCTGCTTACAAAACAGGTGCTCTACCAATTGAGCTACGCCAGCGAAGCACACCGCCGCGTCGACGCCGGAGGCTTGGGGCATAGCCCAGGCCGACTCGTTACCGAGGGCGTTTTGCGGGGACACTTGTGAAGAGCCTTGAAGCTGCATGAGCAGTCTGGCGAGCGTGGCGGGTAGGCGTTCTCCCGCTTTGCAGCGGGATCCTCTTCCCCCAAGCTCCACCCACGAAGACTGGGGTGGTAAAATTGGGGCACCCCACCCTTGCTCCCTCCAACCCGTTCAGTAGGTCGGATGAGCTTTTAGGCGGGGACCGAGGAGAACGGCGCTCTGGTAGCGCCGGGGTCTAGGGCTGTCAAGCATAATTCATACCGGCCCCCCGTCAACTTTGCGTACATTTGGCTACCGTGGTTGTCTCGTGGGTCGGCGGGGCCCCAACCCCGCCTTATCATTGAGAAAAACGATCCCGCCAAACTACTGAACGGGCTGCCGGTAGTCCTCCGGTGGGAGCCCGTCCGGGCAGCTGCCACGTGCTCACGGGGGGGTAGCCCCCGGGAGCTTTCCCGGCGCTGGAGTTCGCGGTTTGGCGACGGGTTTACCGGCGGGGCCCGCCGGGGTCGGGGCCGACCCGCTGGCCGCCGCCTCCATTTCCGCCAAGTAGGCTTCGAAGTCCTGCCGGGTGTACGGCAGCTTGGCCAGCTCCGCGTCTTCGTCGGCGATGCGCTGGTCGATGCTCTTCAGGGCTTGGCGGGTGCGCTCGACCCATTCCGAGTGCTCTCCGGTGCGGTCGGCCATGGCCAAGGTGTGCTCGGCCATGCCCTTGGCTTTGGTGAGCAGAATGGCGTAGCGCGTGCGAACGGCACCTTCGAACAGCTGGCGTTTGCGCTCGGTGTCGGCGCTGGGCGGCGGCTGCACCGCGAGCAAGTCTTCGTGCAGCCGTTGGTAGAGCTCGGCGGTGCGGAAGCCAGCCATGGCCGACCAGTGCGCGTCGTACGCGCGCATGCTGTCCGAGTACGCGCTTTGAGCGTCGAGCAACAACTGACAGCGCTCTTCCAACACCGCGCCGAAGTTCGGCGGCATCGGTTGAAACACGACTCGCTCCGCCCGCACGCGTCGGTATTCGCCGAGCGCGTAGTACAGCTGCGCCAAGTCGCGCGGCACGCGACCCGCCGCGTCGAGTTGGTGCGCGTCGATGATGTCGCGACCCTTTTCGATGAAGTACGAGGCCTGCTGATCCTCGCCATGCTCGAGCAACGCCAACGCGCGTGCGCTGTAGACGGCGATGCGTTCGAAATCGCTCAGCAGCTCGGGCTTCTTGAGCAGCCGCTCCGCGTACAAACCAGCGGGCGCGAACCGACCCAAAAAGACGAGCAGGCGTGTGGCGCGCACCATGGCGTCGTGACCTTGCGGCGTGTCGGGTCTTCGCCGCGCCACGAGCTCGTAACGGGCCAGCGCCGGCTCGAGCTCGAGCGCGTGATCGTGCGCGTCGGCAGCACCCCATAATGCCTCGTCGCCAAACGCCCCTTCGGGCTCGAGCGCGTAGGCGCGTTCGTAGGCCGCGGCGGCTTCCTTCCAGCGCTCGGCTTTGGCCAGGTTGGCGGCGTCACGCAGTAGGTCGGCGATGCTGCTCGCCCCGCCCGGCGTGACGACGGTGCGCGGCACCTCGATCTCGCTTGGCGCCCCCTCATGGCCCGCATGTTTTGCGCCCTTCGCGGGGGGCGTGGCCGCACACGCGCTCAGCGCCAGCGCCGCGGAACCCTGCAGCAGAATACGGAAATATCGAGTCATAGGCGCTCGCTCGAGCCTAACAGACGCATGAGGCCCGGGCATCGATCTGGGGGCGCAGGCGCCCGGAATGTTTCAGTGGGGCGTCGCGTTATGACGCTGAGAAAATCGGCTTACCGAAGCCAAATCCACGGTTGACGCTCGGAGTGAGAGGCGTAGTTTCCATGTCGATGCAGAGTGGTGCCTCTTCAGCTTTCAGCAAGAAGACGTCGGCCACTCGCGGAGGAGGAACGTAGATGAAGCAAGTGAGCTTGGAAGATCTCGAGCGCCGCCACCGTTCTCTCGACAGCGAAGTGCATCGCCTCGAACGGCAAGTTTATCTAACCAGCTTGGAGCAAGCCCAAGTCGCGCAGCTGAAGAAAGAGAAGCTGCGCACCCGCGATCTCATCCAAGACCTCCGTCGGGTCTGAGCCTTCTACGGCGCGGCCCTTAGATGGGGAACGCCGCGAGCGGCGCGCGGAGACGTCAAAAATCAATCAGCGCGACTCGTACGGCTACAGCTTCACACACTGTTTGCTGTCGCACATGAAGCCGTCGGGGCAGTCGGAGTTGGCGTAGCACTTGCCGTCGTTGGGCTTGTCGCTCTCGTCGCCGGCTTCTTTGGTGTGCTCTTTGAAGGTGGAGCGGCTCTTGTCGAAGCGCTCGGTGCCGCCGTACACGTCCTTGTTCAGGTCTTCCAGCGATTCGTCGAGGCGCTGCTTCCACTCGGGGCTGAGGCCGCCGGAGTGCTCTTGCTCGATGGCTTTGGCGATGGCGAGCCAGTGGCGTGAGTCCGGGCGGAAGCCCAAGCGGTAGTCGGTCATGCCGCGCAGGTAAGCGTAGCGTGCCTGCTCGTTGAAGCTGAGCGAGTCGGTGTCCGACTCGAGCACGCGCCAAACCGCCAGCGCGCGCTCGTACTGGTTGTCTTCGTACAGCCGCTGCCCGCGATACAGGTCTTCCCGGTACGTGGCGCACCCGGCAACAGCCAGGGCCAAAGCGAAGGCCGCTCGGAATCGAAGCCGCATGATTCCGGGCAGCCTACCCCTACTCTTTCCGGTACAGCAAGCGGTGTATCGGGAGGCCGGCGTCGCGTGGGTTGTTGGGGCCCCGACCCCAACAACTCCGACTGCTACCCCTTATTGTACAGCAAGCGGTGTATCGGGAGGCCGTCCTTGATCGCGCGGTGCTCGCGGGGGCTGCGGGCGAGGAAGGGGTTTTCGGCCAGCCGCGGGCCGCCGGCCACGGGCTTCAGGCCCGGAGCCTCGTTGATGGCCGCCTCGTACTCGAGCGCGCGATCCTCGACGTCGGTTTGGACGAACAGCTCGCCCCCAGGTACCAGCGCGCGCACCACGTCGGGCAAGAGCGAAGCGCTCACGACCAATCGCTTCTCGTGGCGCTTCTTCCACCAGGGGTCGGGGAAGTGAATGTAGACGCGGCTGAGCGACGCCGCCGGCAGCCGCGGCAATGCCACCCGCGCGTCTTCGTAGAACACTCGAGCGCGCGCGCCCAAGCCGTGCGCCTTCAGTTTGTTGTCGACGATCGTCGCCCACTTGCGACGGATCTCGAAGCCGAGCATGCACAGCTCCGGCACCGCGGCCAGGCGCTCGAACAAGAAGCCACCGCGCCCGGGGCCAATCTCGAGCTCGACCGGAAAACCGGGTCGCACGACTTGTGCCAAATCGACCTCGTTTCCTTCGGGAAGGCGCGGGGCGTCGGCGTACGGGTTCGGCTTCGTGTTAGAGGCGGCGGACATGACTTTGAGCGGCCCAGTCAGCGATGACGGCACCGCCGTAGCACAGCCAGCCCGGGCCTGGACCCGGCTTGATGCAGCGTGCGTCGGAGTCTTCGCGCTCGCGACGCTGGGATTGGCGGTTTGGGCGGGGTCGACGGTGCTGACCGCCGGCGGGGGCCGCCTGGGAGCACCGCTCGACGACAGCTACATCCACTTCCAATTCGCTCGGAGCTTCGCGCGGTTTCGGCCTTTCGAATACGTTCCCGGCCTGCCGCGCGTGCCGGGCGCCACCAGCCTGCTCTGGCCAGCGCTGCTGGTGCCGGCAATTTGGCTGGGCGCTTCGGGCAGCGCGCTGGTGGCGCTGACCTGGCTGCTGGGTTTCGCCGCGCTTTTCGGCCAAGCCAGCGAGGTCTATCTGGCCAGCCGGCGCTTTTTGAGCCAGCCCTTCGCGCTCGCGGCGGGGCTGTTGGTGCTGACGTTTTCGGCCAACACTTGGTTTGCGGCCAGCGCGATGGAGGTGGTGCCGCTCGGCTGGTTGCTGTTGCGGAGCGCGCGGCGAGCGGCGGAGTTTTTGGAGGGGCAACGGTCGCCGGCGCGCCGACATGAGCTCGTGGTGCTGGCGTTCGCGGCGTCGCTGATGCGGCCGGAAGGAGCGCTGGCGGCCTTGTGCGTTGCCGCCGCGTTCGCGCTGAGCGGCCCCGCTACGCGTAAGTGGGCGCCGTTGACGCTGGCGGCGCCGTTGGCGGTGCCGCTGGTCAATTGGCTGTTCACCGGCAGCGCCGCGCAGACCACGACGCTGGCCAAGTGGCTGCCGACCAATCCGTACTACCAGGGAAGGCTGGCGAGCGCGGTGTGGGGCAACGTCGAGCTGTTCTTCGGTACGCTGCTCGACGGTCGGCAGTGGTCGTGGACGTTCATCCCGGAGGGTTATCGGTGGGTGGCGGTGGCGACCCTGCCGGCGCTGTGGCTGGCCGCGGAGCGGCGCCGCGCGCGGACGCACGCAGTTTTGTTGTGCCTGGTGGCGCTCGGTATCTTGCTGCCGACCAGCTACGAAACGTTTTTGGTCAATCGGCTGCGCTATTTGTGGCCGTTCAGTGCGCCGTGGTTGTTGGGTTTGGCCGCGCTGGGGGAGCTGTTGGCGGCACCGTTGGCTCGTTTTCACGCCCGGCTTTCGCTCTTGGGTTTGCTGGTGCCGGCGCTGGCCGGCTGGGGTTTCGCCAAGCTGGCGCCGATTTCGGTCGGTGACTTGGCCGAGAGCGCGGCGGCGATCACCGAGCAACAGGTGTCGCTCGGGCGCTGGGCGGCCGAGCAGCTGCCGCGCGACGCCAAGCTGGGCGTCAACGACGCGGGCGCCATCACCTTTTACTCCGGTCGGCGCACGTTCGACGTCGTGGGTCTCACCACGCCGGGCGAAGCGCGCTACTGGGTTGCCGGCCCCGGCTCGCGCTTCGAGCACTACGAACGACTGCCGCGCGCCCAGCTGCCGACACACTTCCTCGTCTATCCGGAGTGGTTCGCCATCCCGAGCCTGCTCGGCCCCTGCCTCACCGAGCGCCGTGTGTACGGTGCCACCATCTTGGGTGGGCCGGTGATGGTGGCTTGCCTCGCCGACTACGGCAGCCTCGGCTCGGGCGCGAAGCCGACGGGCGACCTCGGGCGCCGACAGCAGCTCGATGAGCTCGACGTCGCCGACCTGGAGAGCGAAGCCGCGCACGCCTACGTGCTCGGCGCCAGCACCGCACGGGACAACGTGGTCGAGGGCCGCGGCGGGCGCTTCGACGGCGGGCGCGCCCAGCGCACGCGCGAGGCTTTCGCCCTGCGCCTGGAGCCGAACGGGCTCGTGGTGGTGCGGTTCTCGGCGGCTTCGGCTTCGCAGGTCTCGGTCTTGGTTGAGGGAAAAGCCGTTTCGGCCGAGCCTCTGCCGGTCCAGGCTGGCGACTTCCAGGAGCTCGCGCTGAGCCTGCCTGCCACCGTCGCGACGGGCACTGGTCAGGTCGTGCTGATGAGTGAGGCCCCGCTCACCCTGCTTCATTACTGGTCGTTCGGCCGCGTGCTATAGCGGCCGTCATGCGCCTCCGCACCCTCGGCAAAACGGGCATCGAGATCCCCGAGCTGTGCCTCGGAACTTGGGGCCTCTCGGGCGATGGCTACGGGCCCGTCGACGACGCCGAACAAGACCAAGTCATCGAGCGCGCGCTGGCGCTCGGGATCACCGCCTTCGATACCGCCAACGCCTACGCCAACGGCGCGATGGAGAGCCGGCTGGGTCGCCTGCTCGAGGCGCACCCGAACGCGATCGTGATCACGAAGGTAGGCACCGACCGCTCCGTCACGCCACCGGTGAAGCGCTTCGACGCCGAGCATCTGCGCGCCGCCGTGCACGAATCCAAGGAGCGCCTCAAGCGTCGTATCGACGTGCTGCTCTTGCACAATCCGTCCAAGGTAGCGCTGGTCAAGCCGCACGTGGCCGAGACGCTGAACGCTTTGATCGAGGATGGCAGCATTCGCACTTGGGGCGCCAGCGTGGGCGACGCCGATTTGGGTAAGCTGGCCATCGAGCAGGGAGCACAGGTGCTGGAGCTGGCCTACAGCGCCTTTCACCCGCAAGACTTGGAGGGCGTCGTGCCGCTCGCCCGCGCGAAACAAGTCGGCCTGCTGGGCCGTTCGGTCTTGGCGCACGGGCTTTTGGTCGGCCAGTGGCCGAGCACGAAGCAATTCCCGAACGGTGATCACCGGCGCGATCGCTGGACGAACGACGACTTTACCAAGCGCATTTCGCAACTGGCGGCGCTACGGCCGAGCGTTTGGGGCGAAGTAACGAGCATGCGCGCCGCCGCTCTGCGCTACGCCTTGTCGCACACGGCGTTGAGCTCGGTGGTGATAGGGCCGCGCAGCGCCGTGCAGCTCGATCAGCTGGTGCGCGACGCCGGCAAAGAGCCGCCCTACCTGAGTGACGACGTGAAGCGCGCGCTCGAGAACCGCTTGGCCAACGTGGGCATCAAATCATGAACGCCGAGCTTGCCGTCTTGCTCCGTATCGCGAGCGAAGCTGCACGCGTGGTGATGGAAGTTTACGCGCAGCCGTTCGGCGTCGACTACAAGGGCCCGCAAGATCCGGTCACCGACGCCGACCGCCGTGCCAACGCGCTGATTTGCGAGAGGCTGGAGCAAGAATTCCCGGGCGTGCCGATCGTGGCCGAAGAGAGCGATCCGGCAACCTTCAGCGAATTTCGTAAATCGGACCGGGTGTTCTTCGTCGATCCGGTCGACGGCACGCGCGAGTTCGTCGATCGCAACGGCGAGTTCGCGGTAATGATCGGCTTGCTGGAAGGCTCGCGCGCGGTTGCCGCGGTGATTGACGCGCCGGCGCGGGGCGACGTGTTCGCCGGTTGGGTCGGAGAAGGCGCTTTTTGCATCACGGGCGGCCAGCAACGCCCGATTCACGTGAGCGACATTGCCGACGTGACGCAGGGCCGTTTGGTCGGCTCGCGCTCGCACCGTGGACCGGAGCTCGAGCGTGCGTTGGCTCGCCTCAACCCGCGCGAAATCCTGGTGATGGGCAGCGCCGGTTTGAAGGGCACGCTCGTGGCCTCCGCCCACGTCGAAGCGTACGTGGCGCCCGGCTACGCCGGCAAACGCTGGGACGCCTGCGCAGCCGACGCGCTCGTGACGGCTGCCGGCGGCAAGCTCACCGACACCCACGGCGACCCCATCGACTACCGCGCCGCCTCGCTCAGCAACGAGCGCGGCCTCATTGCCAGCAATGGACGAGTTCATGAGGCGCTCGTGCACGGTTTGGCCGAGCTGCGGCACCCCTGAAGCGCGCGCTCGCAGGCGCGCTTCAGGCATGGTTCGGGTTTTCGGTGGATCGGCGAAGGCCGGCAAGGCGCTCAGGGTGATGCCGCTCGCGGGGCTGGATTTGTCAGTTCTTCGAGCGCACGCGGCGACGGCGGCCGAAGATCGCCATCAGGCCGAGCAGAGGCAATCCCCCGGTGCGCGAAGAGGGGGCACCGACTTGGGTGCATCCGGGCTCAGTGGGGTCGCCGTCGGAGCTAGTGTCGCCGGTGCTACCAGCACCCGCACCCGGCGTCGCGCTGCCAGCACCGGCCCCGCTGCTTCCTGCATCGCTGTCCGGTGGCTCATCAAAGCTTCCTGCTCCGCCCGCTCCGATCTCAGCGCTCCCGCCTGCACTCTCGCCTTTTCCACCAGCGGTCGCGGCAGTCCCCCCGGCGCTTCCGCCAGCGCTCGCTCCGGTTCCACCGGCACCGCCCGCGCTCGTAGGCGATGAACCATCGCAGTTGGAGCCATCCGCGGCGTGGAGTGGGTCGGTGCCGGCGCTGACCTCGGCGCCGTCGCCAACGCCGTCGCAGTCGGTGTCCGCGTTGGCGGGGTCAGTCAGATACTTGTGGACCTCGTCGCCGTCTTTGAGCTTGTCCCGGTCGCTGTCATCGTCTCCCGGGAAGGTGTGGTAGATGGTCACTTCGACGCCGTCGATCAGGCCGTCTTCCTCACTATCGGCCACGGTCGCGGCCACGTCCTCCCGATCTGGTATTCCGTCGTGGTCGGTGTCCTTCTGATTGCAATCGAAATTGGCCGCCCTCTCGGTTGAGTCCTTGAGGCCGTCCCCGTCGGTGTCAGCAATCAGTGGGTTGCAGAGCCGCGAGTCGATGGAGTCGAGCGACAGGTCGCCGTCCGTGTCCGGATTGAACGGATCGGTGCCGAGCGCGAGCTCTTCACCGTCGAGCAGTCCGTCTTCATCGGTGTCGACGCTGCGCGGATCATCGCCCGGCGCGTTCGGATCGGTCCCCGCCTGGAGCTCCCAATTGTCGGATGCACCGCCGCCGTCGGTGTCGCGCTGCAGCGCGTTAGTGCCGGACGCGATCTCCTCCCCGTCGTCGAGGCCGTCGCCGTCGGCGTCGAGACGGATGGGATTCGGGTCGACCACGTCGTCGAGGCCGTCACCGTCCGTGTCGAAAGAAGCCGGATTGGTTCCCCGGGCTATCTCTTCGGCGTCGTCGAGACCGTCCCCTTCCGTGTCGACGTCCAAGGGATTGGTGAGCCAAAGCAACACCTCCTCGCCATCGCCTAAACCATCTTCGTCGCTGTCTGGCTCCGTCGGATTGGTCCCGAGCTTCGCCTCGACCTCGTCGGTCAAGCCATCACGATCGCTGTCCGTCACCGCCTGCGCGAGTTGCCCTGCAGTCTGCCCCGACGCCGCCCAGGCCGTCGCCGGACAGGTGCCGCTCGAAATTGCCAGCAGTAGAACGCGCCACGCTCCCCAGCTGATCAGGGCGCCGCCGATTGATCTTGTCCGCATCGTCTTCTTTCCTCCGGTGTCCGGGCGGCATTGAGTGCAAGGCGCAGGCCACCCACCGCGCAGGCAAGCGCACTGGCTTTATCTGGCGAATTTCACGTCACAGCTAGCGACGAGGCCGCACCGCGCCGCACCGTCCCCGG
>JBEQSW010000223.1:0-18451 GCA_040348565.1 Myxococcales bacterium
CGCCCGATGCCTGATGGAGCGCCCGGGAGAGGCTGGGGTTTCAGCCCAGACGAGGCTGGGGTTTCAGCCCAGATGAGGCTGGGGTTTCAGCCCAGACGAGGCTCGGGTTTCAGCCCACGAGACCGGCCGCTTAGAGTTCTTCCTGGCTGAGTCGGTGGTCGAGGTCGCAGCCAGGGTCGCCTGCGCGGTGCCGGGCAGGGGCCTGGGGTTAGGCGTTGGGGCTCAAACCACAAATGCGGACTTATAAGTCTGCCGGTGAGGTGCGGGTCGTTGGGCGCGGGCGAAGTGGTTGTCGTCCGCACTACTGTGATGCATCGCGCGCGCCTACGGCGTGGGCGCGCCTACGTGGGACCACGACGGGGTCAATGAGATTGGAGCGCCCACGTGCGAGCCGCGATGGAGCTAGGCCCAACGAGCGCGGCGACGCCTCAGACCACGCCCATGGCTTTTTTGAAGCGCTTGGCGTCGGCGAACATGTCCACGTTGGTAAACACGTAGGTCGCGTCTTGCGTTTTTCCGCCGGTGGCGATGTCGGCCAGCTTTTCGATGGCCGGATCTTCGTAGCGGGACTTGTGACCGGCGGGCCCGGGAAGGCGGTAGTAGGCGACCTTGCGCTTGGACAAGCCCTGATGGAGCGGATCTCGAGCGGAGAGCGTGTTCGTCTCTTCGGCCAAGTCGTCGGCGTCGTCGGGCTTCCAAGCGGGGCCTGGCTCGAACACGACGGTGTCGAACTGCTTTCTCACGCTCTTCAGGAAGTCGCGCAGGGCGGTGCGGTTAGCGCGGCTGCTGGTGAAGTCAGGGGGGGCGACGAACACGGCCGCCTTGGACTCCAGCTCCTTGGCGACCTCGCCCAGGGTCTTGAGAGCCGTCTCGACCACTTTGCCTTCGCGGAAGCCCTCCTGAGCGATTTGCCGCGGCCCAAGCAGGGCGAACTCGAAGCCCTTGGGGGCCTCGCGGCGCCAGCGCCGGACAGTGCCGGGACCCGGGACGGCCATGTGCGTCTCCTGAACCTCGACGAACAGATATTCTTTGAAATAGCGCGTGGCTGGAACAGCAAAACCAGCGCAGCCAACGACCATCATGATTGGCGCAGACGCTAACACACGGGAGCTAGGCACGCCCGCCCTGGCGCGCGATTTTCCCCAGCGCGAGGCCACGACCCGCGCACGAAAAACCACCGAAACCCGTTGCCGCCGAGCGCCCGGTGGAAGAACCGGGCTTCGCTCTCGTACAAAATGGGACGCGCCCGAGAGACCAGCCCTCGGGCGCGCTGTTTTCGCTGTTTCAGTTGGCCGGACGAGGGCCGTCAAGTCATGGGGTGAAGCACTCAGCCAGGCACTTTTCCTGGCCGCAACCGAGCAGGGCCTGCGTGTCGTTCAACGCGAAGCCGTCGGTGTCCTTGGCCTCGCATTGGCCGAGGCACTTGCTCTCGCAGTCGCCTAGGACCATCTCGGGGTCGTTGCCGCTCATATCGTCGAGGTAGCAGCCGCGGATGCACTCGAACTGGCCGTCCGCCTCTTCGGTCGCGCCCGAGCCGCAGGCCGTGGTCGGCGTGTCACCGAAGCAGGTTTTCCAGTCGTCGCAGCACTGGGTCTTGAGACAGGTCCGGCAGGCGTTCGCCGGGTCTTGGTCCTTGGCGTCGAGGGTGCACGAGGGGAGGCTGGTAGGCGTGGGATCGTCGACCTGGCACAGGCCAGGGACGTAGCTGGAAGCAGCGCCGCCATCGCCGCCGGCGCCGCCGGTCGTGGTGGTGGTGCCAGCGCTGCCGCCGGTGCTGGTCTTGCCGGCCGTGGAGGTGGAGCCGCCAGTACCTGCGGTGCTGGTTTTGCCGGCCGTCGTCGACGAGCCGCTGTCACCGCCGTCGCTGAAGTCGTCGTCGCCACCGTCGCCCGACGTAACGACGCAGGCCCCGAGCGACACCATGGTGCCCACCATGAACGTCCATTTCAGCACGCGATAAGAAGACTTCGTCTGCATGTCAGAGCTCTCCGAAAAGTGAGGACGCCAGAACCGCTGAGCGATGCGAATGCCGCACCACCCATCTGGCTCGAAAAAGGAAGGTTACCCGGATCGACGGGAAGCGTTGCACGTTATTCGCTGCCCGTCCGGGAACCCTTCCCCGTGGAGTATTTAGGTCGTGGAATCGCCGGCTTTCGGAAAACCAGGCTTGCCGGGGCCGGGAAGCGGCTCGTTGGCCGGCTCGGGCGTGGTGGCTGAGGCTTCGGCGGGCGTGTTCAGGACTGGCGCGGCTGGTTCGTCACCGGCTGGCGCGGCTGGTTCGTCACCGGCGAGCGAGGTATCGGCGGGCAGCTCTCCTTCGGAGGGTGCGAGGCCGGGGGCGGGGGCGGGCTCGGCCGCTGGTTTGCCTGCGCGACGGCGGAACGCGAGAACAAAGCTGGCTAGCGAGACGAGCCACCACGGACCGTCACCCCAGAGGGTGTAGGGCGTCTTGCCTTTGAGCCAACGCAGGGTCGCGCGTTGGGAGACTTGCTCGAACGTCTTCGTGTGCGAGATGACGCGGCCCACCGGGTCGACGAAAGCGCTCACGCCGCTGTTGGTGGAGCGGACGAAGAACTTGCGTTGCTCGACCGCACGCAGCTTGGCCAGCGCCAGGTGGATCCACGGCTCGGTGCTGTCACCGAACCAAGCGTCGTTCGTCAGGTTGGCAATGAGCTCGGGGTCGCCTTCGCTCATTTCGCGATTGACGAAGCCGGGCAGCACGTCCTCGTAGCAGATGACGACGGCGATTTGCCGGTCGCCCAAGCTGAGGGGCTTGAACGACGTTCCGGCCTGAAAATGGCCGGTGTGGGGCGACCACTCGTACAGCTTGGGGAACGTTTCGCCGAAGGGCAGGTACTCCCCGAACGCCAGCAAATATTGCTTGTCGAAGCGGCCCACGACGGTGCCGCGCTTGTCGGTGAGCAGCGCCGAGTTGAACAGCGCGAACTCACGCGCGTCGGAGACGGGGCGGGCCAACACGCTTCCAAACAGCGCCGGGACGCCCAGCCTCCGCGCGAAGAGCTGGCGAACCTGGTGGTTGGCCTCGTCCTCCAAGAAGGCGGACATGACCGACGTCTCGCTCCACACGACCAGATCGAGCGGGCCCTTGGCTTTGAGCTCTTCGGTCAAGTTGAGGTGGCGAGCCAGGCCTTCGCTCTTGTTCTCGCGCTTGCCCATCAAGGTCATGTTGGCCTGCACCAGACCGACCTCGACCTTGTCGGCGGCGGCGCTGCGGGCGTCCACCTGCCGGATGCGAACCCAGCCGTAAATGGCTGCCAAAACCGGCACCGCGGCCAGCGCCAGCACGCGCCGGTTGGGCGCCCGCTCCGCGAGCCGCGCCAACACCAGCTCTGCCAGCGCGTAGTTGAACGCCAGGAGCACGAGCGACACCGCGATCGGGCCGCCCAGCTCCGCCACCTGAATCAGCGGCAGCACCTGGTGCACGGTGGCGCCGTAGAACCAAGGGAACAGCAGCGGGAACAAGAGCTCGCTGGCAGCGAAGGCCAGCGCCAGAGTGAGACCGCGGCCCCAGCCACGCTGCTCCCCGCGCGTGGCGAGCCAACCGAACAGCCCGATGCGGCCCGCTTGGTACCCGCATAAGATGGCTTGGAAGAGCCAGCAAAGCGGGAGCGGAAAGCCGCTGAAAACCTGCAGCGTGTAGCTCAGCCAATAGAAGCCGGTGACGGTCATGCCGAAGCCGGCGGTCCACCCGATCCAGAAGCCGCGCTTGGGCGTCTGCCCCGCGAGGGCGACGAACAGCGGTACCAGCGCCACGAACGCCACCGGCCACACGTCGATGCCGGGAAACGCCACCCAGTAGAGGAGCCCCGACGCGAACGCGAGCGGGTACGCCACCTTGGGCGCCAGTGGCAGCTTCGAAGCCGCGGGCGTTGTCATGGCTAGCCGCCCAGCGCCTTTTTCACTTTGGCCAGCACGTCGTCGATTTTGAAGGGCTTGGTTATGTAGTGCCGGGCACCGCTTTGGATGCCCTTGATCACGTCGGTTGCGCCCGACTTTGCGGTCAAAAAGATGATCGGGACGCTCTTTAGCTCCGGGTGCTTTTTGGCCTCCGCGGCCACGCCCAGGCCGTCGAGCAAGGGCATCATGATGTCCAGCAGCAGCAGGGCGGGGCGGGGCGCCTGCGAAGCGAGCGCGAGCGCGGTGCGGCCGTCGTGGGCGACCACGACGTCGTAGTCCTGGGACAGGACCTTCTGGAGCATGGCCGCGATCGCCGGATCGTCTTCGGCGATCACGATCCGGCGGCGGTGGGCGGGGGCTCCGGACAAGCGGTTACTCGGTCCGTTTGATGACGTGGAAGCCGAACTTGGTCTCCACGACGGGGCTCAGCTCGCCCGGTTTCAGCTTGAATGCCGCGTCTTTGAAGGTCTGATCGAAGGCGCTGCCGCGGCCGAATTTCGGCAGCGCGCCGCCGCGGGCCTTGGCGCCGGGCTCGTCGGAGTACTGGCCCACGACGGCCGCGAAGTCTTGGCCCTTCTTGGCTTTGGCCAGCGCTTCGTTGGCCAGCTTGCGCGCCTCGTCTTTGCTGCGGGTGATGCTCTTGTCGGCGCGCTCGGAGCCTTTGTATTGGACCAGCAAGTGGCTGGTGCCGATCTGCTCCTCGGCCGCGGTGGGCGCGGGGGCGGGCGTCGGCGGCGCCGGCGCCGGTTCTGCTTGGGCAGGTGCCGCGGAGGGCTCCGGCTCGGGCGGGGGAGCGCCATTGCCGGGCGCGGTGAGATCGACGCAGGCGGCGAGGGTCAGGGGCAAGGTCAGGCCGACGACCTGGAACCTTCGGAGGAGCTTGGGCATGGGGGGCGCCTACGTAATTACGATAGCGGTCTGATTTCAAGCTTCGAAAGCGCCAAAGCTTGCGGGTGATACCGCGCGGGCGCCATAGTGACAGCCTGCATGGCGAAAATCCTCCATATCGAGGACGATCCGGCCAACCGACTCCTGGTCAAGAAGCTGCTGACCTCTGCTGGCTTCGAGGTGGTCGAGGCGGCCGACGGGCTCGAAGGCGTGCGTAAGGCCATGCAAGAGCGGCCGGATCTGGTCCTGGTCGACATCGCTATTCCGGGCCTGGACGGCTACGAGGTGACGCTGCGGCTGCGTTCGGAGCCCCAGCTGCGCGGCATGCCCATCGTCGCCATCACCGCCGAGGGTGACCGCGACACCAGCCTCGCCGTGGGCTGCGACGGCTTTCTGCAGAAGCCAATCGACGCGCGCTCGTTCGCCGACAAGCTGCGCGGCTACTTGGACGGCTGGCGCGAAACCACCAACCCCGACGCTACCGGTCAGCGCCTGCGCCTCCAGAGCCAGCGCATCGTGAGCCACCTGGAGGCCAAGGTCGCCGAGCTCTCCGGCATGAACCAGCGCCTGCTGGAGGTCGACCAAGCCAAGAAGGAATTTTACCGCAACATTTCCCACGAGCTGGCGACGCCCATGACGCCGATCGTCGGCTATCTGAAGCTGTTGATCGACGGCGAGCTGGGCGATCTCACGACTCCGCAGCGGAAGAGCCTGCGCGCCATGAGCGACTGCGTGCACCGCTTGCGCCGGCTCATCGACAGCTTGCTCGACGTGACGGCGCTGGAAACCGGCAAAATGCGCTTCGCCCAGCGCGAATACGACTTGGCAGAGCTGGTGCAGAAGGCGTCGCGCCAGCCCGCGTTCGAAGACGGTCGCATTCATTTGGTGGCCGATTTGCCGAAACGCGGCGCGATGGTGGGTACGGGCGACGTGGAGCGGCTGGCGCGCGCGTTCGACCAAATGTTCGATAACGCCACCAAGTTCACGCCCGAGGGCGGCACCGTCGGCGTTCGTTTGCGGCGCTTGCCCAGCGGTCATTTCGAGGTGTGCGTGGCCGACACGGGGCCCGGCATTCCGCCCGAGAAAGTGGGCAAGCTGTTCGAGCCCTTCTATCAGGTCGACGGCTCGCCTACGCGTTCGTTCGGCGGCACGGGCGTGGGCTTGGCCATCGTGCGGGGCGTGGCGCGCGGCCATGGCGGCGACGTGCGCGTGGCCTCGCCCGCCAACGAAGAAATCATGGGCGTGCGCCTGAACGGCGCGGCCTTCTACTTCGTCATCCCCGAGCGAGCTGGGCCCGCCAGCGAGCCGCCGTCGCGACCGCTGTGACGACCGGGGTGTACCTCGATTGGAACGCGACCACGCCGCCGCTGGCGGAGGTGGTCGAGGTGATGGCCGAAACGGCGCGCACGGCCTGGGGCAACCCGGCCAGCGTGCACGGCAGCGGCCGCGCTGCCCGTGACGTGGTGGAGACCGCGCGCGAAGAGATTGCTCTGTTGGTCGGCGCCAGCGCGCGCGACGTGATCTTCACCTCCGGTGGCACGGAGGCGAACAACCTGGCCCTGCATCGCGCGCCGGCGCTGGTGACCAGCCAGCTCGAGCACCCGTCGGTGACGCGCGTGGCGGAGGCTTTGGAGGCCGAAGGGCGCCCCGTGCGCTGGTTGCCGGTTCCGACCAGCGGTTGCTTGGCCGCCGAGGCGGTCACGGAAGCGCTTAATGAATTGCCTTTGGGCGCGGTGGTGGCCGTCGCCGCCGCCAATCACGAGACGGGGGTGATTCAACCGCTCGAAGCCATCGCGGCGGCAACGGCGCGCGCCGGCGCCCGGCTTCACGTCGACGCGGTGCAGGCCGTCGGCAAGCTGCCCGCCGCCACGCTGGCGTTGGCCGACACCCTAAGCTTGGCGGCGCACAAGATCCGAGGACCGAAGGGCATCGGGGCGTTGGTCCATAGGCCGGAGCGCGCGCCCAAGCCTTTGCTCTTGGGTGGCAGCCAAGAGCGAGGGCGTCGACCGGGGACCGTCGACCCGGTGGCCGCCGCTGGCTTTCGGGTGGCTGCGGCTTGGGCGCGCGCCGCGCAGACGCAGCGCGGTCCGCTGGCCGAGCTGCGTGATCGTCTCGAGCTCGAGCTGACTCGTCGGGGGGGCCTCGTCAACGGCGCCGACGCACCACGGCTCAGCCACGTGAGCAACCTATCCTTTCCCGGTCGGGCCGGGGACGAGCTGGTGGCGGCGCTCGACCTGCTCGGAGTGGCGGTGTCGAGCGGCAGCGCGTGCAGCGCGGGGACGACCGAAGCCTCCAAGATCATCAGCGCCATGCTCGGCGTGCAGCGTGCGCGCGCTGCCGTCCGCATCAGCTTGGGCGACGCCACGACCGGCCAAGATGTCGAGCGCGCGCTGGCGGCGTTCGAGCGCGTGCTTCGCGCGTAACTTCGCCGGGTTGCAGGCGGAGGGCGCCAAAGCTCAGGTGATGCCTGATCCGGGAGTCCATTCTCTCGCCTCGAGCGCGAGCTGCGATCGGCAAGTGATCCGAACTGCTCGGGATTACGCGCAGCTTGCGCGCGAAACCGGCGTTCCATTGAAGAGAAAAGGGCCGGCTTACCTACACGGCACCTGTTCAGTAAGTTGCCCGGAGTGATGTAAAACGTGAGCTACAGCGCAGAAGTCTTCGTTTTTACTCGCTGATTCGACGCTTCGTATAACGCGATAGCCGCGGCGACGGAGGCGTTGAGAGACCCGATCCGACCGGACTGGGCAAGGCGCGCGGTGGCGCTCAGCGAGCGGCGGACGGAGCGACTCATGCCTTCGCCCTCGGAGCCAAGCACGAGCAAGGTCGGGCCGGTGAGGTCGAGCTCGTGAAGCGCCCGGTCGGCTTGGGCGTCGAGCCCCACGACCTGAGCTCCGCTGGCGACCGCTTCGGTGATCGCTGCGGTGAGTGAGGGCACGCGACACAGGCGAGCGTGCTCGACCGCTCCGGCCGACGCGCGGAAGGTGGCCAGGCTGAGCGGCGCCGAAGCGTGCTCACCCCAGATGACGGCGGCGCTGGCGATGCCCACCGCGCTCCGAACCACCGCTCCGAAGTTCTGCGGATCGGAGATGCCGTCGAGCACGATGCCGAGCAGAGCCGGGTCGGCCAGGAGCTCGGCAAAGTCGAGCAGCTCGAGCGTCGGCGCCCAAGCGACCACGCCTTGGTGGACGGTGCCTTCAGTAAGTGCGTCGAGCAGCAGGCGCGACTCGCGCGTTACCTCGGCCACGCCGTGGTCGGTGGCGAAGCGCACCAGCGCCTCGAGCCTCGGGTTGTCGCCATGCTCGACGCTGACGCGGTGGATGGCGCGACCGTGAGCGGTGATGGCCTCGCGCACCGGCTGGAGGCCCGCTACCAGGCGGCCGGGAACGTCCGGCAGCTGCGGGCGCTCGCGCTGCGGCCAGCGTCCGACCTCAGGCCTGCGACGCAAGGGCTCCGCTCATTTCCGTAAGAATGCTGCGGGCGGCTGCCGCTGGATCGGCGGCGTCGCGGATGGGTCGACCGACGACCAGCAGGCTCGAGCCGTCGCGCAACGCCGAGGCGGGGGTGCCGACGCGTTTTTGGTCGCCGGCGGCGGCGCCAGCGGGGCGGATGCCGGGCGTGACGAGGATGGCGTCGGGCCCAAGTGCTTGGCGCAGCGCCGCGACCTCGGCTGTCGAGCAAACCAAGCCGTGGATGCCGGCGGCGCGGGCGAGCTTGCCGAGCGTGAGCACGTGCTCGGCGGGGCTGGCGGCGACTCCGGTCGCTTGCAGGTCGGCGGCGTCGAGCGAGGTGAGGACCGTGACCGCCAGCAGCTTCAGGCCTGCGCCTTCGCGTTCGGCGCGCCTGGCGGCGGCTTCCAGCATGCGGGGGCCACCGGCGGCGTGCAGCGTGAGCAGGCTGGCACCGAGCTGCCCGGCCGTGGCGACGGCGCGCTCGACGGTCTCGGGAATGTCGTGAAGCTTCAGGTCGAGGAATACCTGGTTGCCGAGCTTGCGCCCGAGCTTCACCGCGGCGGGACCTTCGGCCACGAACAGCTCGAGCCCAACCTTCAAAACCCCGACGACATCCTTCACCTGGGCGGCGCCGGCTTCGGCCTCCGCCAAGGTTGGGTAGTCGAGAGCAAACGCCAGCCGGTCACGCATGGCTGCTGCCTAGCATGAGTCGGCCGGCGGTGAGAGCTCGACGCACCAGTCCGCGGCGCGGCCTCAACTTACAAGCAGGAACAAAGCGGATCGCCAGGCGGGCAGTTGCAGGGCTTGGCCGCGCCGCCGGACGGCTTGGCACCGCCGCCACCGCCGCCGCGAATGGCTGCGCCGGCTTGCTTCTTCTGCTCGGTGGCTTTGCTGAGCTCGGCCTCGAGCTTGGCGCGCGTCGCTTCGTCCTTGGCACTGGCCAGCGAGCTCTTCAGCTCTTCTTCGCGCTTTTGAGCGGCGTCGAAGGTGTCCTTCAGGCGCTTGGATTCGGCCTCGGCGGCGGCGATGCGCGCGTCGGCCGCGGCTTTTTCTTTTTCCGCTTTTTCGGCGGCGTTCTTCATGGCGATGCCGCCGCCGACCACGGCGACGAGCAGCACGCCGACGGCGATGCCGACGAACATCTTCAAGCGCTTCTTGCCCTGATCGCTGTTGAGCGCGGCCAGCTGCTGCTCGTGCGCCTGCTGGGCCGTGAGGGCCTCCATGCGCGACTTGTGCTCGGCCTCGGCCTTGGCTTTCTCGATCTCACCGTGACGGATGGCTTCGAGGCGCGCCTGCTCTTCCTTGCGGCGCATCTCCTCCAGACGGCGGGCCTCTTCTTCTTCGCGGATGCGACGCTCTTCGGCTTCGCGTGCCGCGCGCTCAGCGGCGGCCTTCGCATCAGCTTCCTGGCGAGCCCGACGGTCTTTGTCGGCCTCCTCTTGCTTGATGCGATCTTCCTCAAGGTTCATCAGCTCCTTGAGAGAGAAGAGAACCGAGCTTTCTTTCTGTTCGGCCATTCGATGAGTATTTCCTAGGGAGGGCGGTCCCGCGTCGCGTGGAGGCGAATACCAACCCACGAGCGATCTCGTCAAGCCGGACGGTCGTGCCGGGCGGGAAGGGTGAATGTAACGGAGGTTTCCAGTCCTGTCAGCTTTGGACCAGCAGGTTTCTCGGTCCTTGGGTTGACGTGGAACCTACAGTGTAGGACATCGTAGCCAATTCGAACGGGGCGCTGTGCGGACGGCGTGACGCGAGGGGGTGGCCCCGAGGGGCCAGGGCTGTTCTAGAGTGGCATGATGGCGACCGAGGTGCAGGCGCACATCACTGGCACGGTTTGGAAGATATTGGTGAAGGCGGGTGACACCGTGACTCAAGATCAGACTCTCGTCATCTTGGAGTCGATGAAAATGGAGATGCCCATCGAATCGCCAGAGGCGGGCCGCGTCGCGAGCGTTGCCGTCGCCGAAGGTGCCAGCGTCGAAGAGGGCGAGCTACTCTTGACCTTGGAGAGCGCTTGAACCGACTGCGCGCGCTGAGCCTGGTGCTGGTCGCATCCGCGGCTTGCGGAGGTCCGCAGAAGCTGGGCGGCGCCGGCGCGACGTGTTTTCGAGACGACGACTGTCAAGCCGGCATGATCTGCGTCGCGCCCACGGCCGACGACATTCACCGCGTGTGCAGCACGGATCCGACACCACTCATCTCGATGGTCGAAGGCCCGCCCGCGGCGATGGCCGGTGGGGGCGCGGCCGGTAACGGTGGTTCGACCACCGGCGCGGCCGGAAACGGTGGCACGACGAATGGCGGCGCCGACACCGCGGGGACCGATACGGGCGGCAAGGCCTCGGGCGGTAAGGCCGGCGCGGGCGGCAAAGCGGGCGCCGCGGGCAGCTCCGCGGGCGGCACCGACAGCGCTGGAACCACTGGAAACGCAGGGACCAGCGGCAGCGACGGCGCGGGCACGAGCGGCAGCGCCGGCACCGCGCCGGACGGCGGCGCTCCGCCCTAACCGGCGCTCATTCCTTCCAGAAGAACTTCCACGGGTTGTGCTTCAGATCGCGGATGAGCTCCTGCAGATCGTCGTACACGGCCTCGTCCATCATCAGCGCGCCCACCGTGCCCTTGCCGGATTTGACGTGCTTCATCAGGCCCTCGGCGTCTTGAGCCAAGCTCTTGGCGCGGCCGCTGGCGTCGGCCAAATCGCGCGTCATGGCGTCCAAGCGAGCCAGCTGCTCGTCGGTCGAAATCTTGCCGGTGATCTTCTTGGTGTCCGACAGAACCTTGCGACCGTCTTCGACGATCGGGGGTAGGTTTTCGGCCAGCACTTTGCTGCTGCGCTCGACGTCGTTGAAGATGCGAGTGACTTGCGGGCCGTCGACGTAGCGCTCACGGGCGGCTTTGACGGTGTCGCTGGCTTCGGTCGACAGCTTGTCCACGTTGTCGACGATGCGGTCGAGCTTGTCGCTGTTGCGCTCGAAGAAGCTGCCGCTGGCGCGCAACGTTTTGTGTAAACCGTCGAAGGTTTCGGAGATTTTTTGCTCGTTGTTGGCGACGCCCAGGTACGCCTTGTGCAAAAGCTCGTAGCTCTCGCTCAGCAGCAGATCGAGCCGCGGCGGGCTGATGCCCTGCACGGTGGAGTTGTCGGCCAGCGAAGGCCGGTCGGCGGAGCCCGGCTCGATGGCGAGAAACATTTCGCCGAGCACGCCTTGGCTGGTGACGAACCAACGCGAGTTGTCGTGAATGGCGGTTTGGTAGCGCCGCTCGATGCGAGCGACGGCGCGGATGGGCGGCTCTTGCTCGTGGGTCTTGGGGTCGACCTGTCCCCCGCGAAACTCGAGCTCACTGACGCGACCGACCTTCACGCCCGAGATACGCACCGGCGCGCCCGCTTGCAGCCCACCCGGGTTCTGAAAGGTCACGTACACGGTCAAGGTCGGCTCGAAGCTGAGCCCGCCCATGACCACGACGAAGGCGCCCAACAGCCCGAGCGCGACCAAGATCAGCGCTCCCACTTTGACTTCGATGGATCGTTGACTCACTCGATGGGCCCCTCGGCGCGGCCGTTGATGAACTGCTGAATCACCGGGTCTTCGGTGCGCCTGAAGTCGGACGGAGTGCCCAGGAGCCGCACTTTTCCCTTGTACAGCATCACGATGCGGTCGGCGATGCCGAAGATTGACGGTAAATCGTGCGACACCACGATGCTCGTGACCTTGAGCCGGTCGGACAGGTCCCGAATCAGCCGGTCGACGCGGCGGGCGCTCACTGGGTCGAGGCTGGTGGTGGGCTCGTCGAACAGCACGTAGCTCGGTTGGAAGCCGAGGGCGCGGGCGATGGCGACTCGCTTCTTCATGCCGTCGCCCAGCTCGTTCGGGAAGCGTTGGGCGAACTTACGCATCTGGGTCTGATCGAGCAGGTTGAGGGCTTCGCGGCGGGCGGCGTCTTCGGAGAGCCCGCGGTGCTTGCGCAGTGGGAGGGCTACGTTGTCGACGCAGCTCATCGAATCGAACAGCGTCGAGTGCTGAAAGACCATCGCGCACTTCTTGCGCACGGCGTACATTTGCTGCTCGTCGAAGCGCGATACTTCCTCGCCGTCGAGCCAGATTTCGCCGGTGTCAGGTTGCAGCAGGCCGATCAGCTGCTTGATCAGAACGCTCTTGCCCACGCCCGAGGCGCCGATCACGAAGAACACTTCGCCCGGGTTCACGTCGAAGCTGACGCCGTCGAGGATGCGACGGTCGCCGAACGATTTTTTCACGTCCCGAAAGGAGATCAAGCCGCCGCTACTTTGCCAGATTTGACGCGGGACCTAGGGCAAAGTAGCGAACTATCCATGGGTTTCTCGACCAGGGCGCGCTCTCCACGAGTCCTTTCGGTGTTTGCAGGGCTAGGGGCGCTGTGGCTTGCCGCCGCGTGCAGCGGGAGCCAGACAAAAGGTGCGGAAACAGCGGGGGAAGACCTGTCGGGCCCGCCGCCGGCCTGCCACAAGAACGAGGTCCGCGAGTACTTTTGCGATGATCTGCTGCCGTTCAGCTCGGACAAGCCGGCGCCGGAGCCGTACCAGACGTGTCCGAGCAACGTGGGCGTGAAGGGCAATACGTTTCCTGCCACCTCCAGCTGGGCGCGCTTCGACATTCCGCGCACGGAGTGGACGCGCAAGCGGGTGCCGCCCGGTCATGCTTGTTGCTACTCGTGGTGCTCGACTTTGGCGGTCGGCGACGTCGACGAGGTCGACCAGACGTCGTGCCAGCAGCCGAACGCCATGCGCGAGCGGCTGTGTATCAGCTCCGCGGAAGCGGGCGTTTCGGACGCTGCCGCCGCGCCGAACGAGGGCTGCTCGGCAGCCGTCGTACCGCCGCCGGGCGTGGCCTTCACTCCGCCCAAGGCCGCTGCCCTCGATCTGCAAGCGACGGCCGATAAACGCGGACAGGGGTTGTCGGAGTGCTGCTACGCCTGGTGTAGCAAGGCGCCGTTGGGGACCGGGCTCGGGGCCAAGTAAAGCCGCCGGCGCATGCGGCGTTGGCTGTTGGTGGCTGCCGGGGTTGCGGGCGTCGTGGCGGCGCCTGGCCGCTCAGCGCTGGCCCAGACCCGGTCAACCGAGCCCGCGCCGGTGGCGTGGAGCCCGAAGGACGAAGCCGGCCTTGCCCCCCATCACGCGCGGGCCTTCTTGGAGATGGGCGGCGGGCTGGTGTTGGGCACCGCCGGCTACTGGCTGCTGATGAAACGCAACGTGGCCGACTGGGACAATCCGCGCCCGTGGTCGCGCTTCGACGGCTCGGCGTGGGTGCTCGACAACAACAGCATCGGTGTGAACTTCTTGGGGCACCCTGCGACCGGCGGGCTCTCTTACAGCTTTGCGCGCGCCAACCATCACAGCGTGCTCGGCGCCTTCGGTTACAGCTTTCTCACCTCGTTCATTTGGGAGTTCGTGATCGAGTTCAAAGAGAAGGTCAGCGTCAACGACGTGCTGGTGACCCCGAGCGCAGGCCTGCCGCTGGGCGAGTTCTTCTACAAGCTCGGGCTCTATCTCGACACGGGGCACCAGAATTCGTGGGTCGCCGATGTTGCGCGCTGGACGCTGGGCACCGGGGTCGCGCTCGATCGGAGCCTGGACGGACGCGCCCCGCCGCGCGTGTTGACTCACGATAATTTAGGCTTTTCTAGCGAAATTTGGCACGAGTTTGCGGTCCGCTACGGCGTGCTGGAGGTGCAAGCGCCCCGCGAGCCCCGCTACGCCCGCTACGAGCTGGGGGTGGCGGGGCGCTTGGTAACACTCGAGGGTTATGGTCGCCCGCGTGCGATCGGTCGCGCGTTTTGGGGCGCCGAGGTCTCGAGCTTTGCGCTGCAAACGGAGCTGTCGCGCTACGGGACCGGCTTGCTGGTTTCCGCGGACACCATCTTGGCGGGCTACCACGCGCAGCGCTTCGGGCGCGTCGGCAAACGGCTGCAAGGCGAATCAGTGACCATCGGCACGAGCGCGGGCTACGAGTATCTGCGCTCATCTGCGAATCGCTACGGCAACGTCGAAAAGGCGGTGTCTCTGCCGGAGCCCGAGCTTGGCTATCACGACCCGAATCGACGCGAGCAGTACGGGGCCTGGCAACTACCCGGGCTTGCGGCGGATTTTCGCGCCCTGCGCGCCGGCGTGGCCTGGGAAGGCTCGGCGCGGATCCAGCCCAGCTTCGCGGGAATCGGCGCCGAAGCCTTCTACCCCTGGGCGGCCGAAAACCTCGACCAGCGAACGAAGCACATCCTGCACCGGCAGGGCTATTTCTACGGTTGGGGCGGCGCGCTGAACGTCTCCACGAAGCTCGCGCTCGGGCCGCTGCGGGCCGGCTTCGAGCTGATGTACGGGGCGTACCGTTCGCAGGACGGCTTGGATCGACATCCCGAGCAACTGACCACCGACGTGCCGGCGAAGGGTGACGTGCTGCGCTACGCCGGCACCTTGGGCATTGCCCCGACGCCGGGACTGAGCCTCGGGCTCGAGCTCGGGGTGCGACGTTTTCGCTCGAACGTCGGCGGCTTCGAGCTGACCGCGCGCTCGGTGCAACGGGGACTGCGCGCCCAGTGGGTCTTTTGATGGCTCTGGGGGTACCCGCCATTTCCGCCGGGTTGGCCTGCCTACTGGCTTCCGGATTGGCGCGCGCCGAGCCCGCATCGACAACGGCTTCTGCCCTGGCGCTGCCGCCCGCCGTGCCCGCCTGGCTGGGGCCGAGCGGGCGAGCGCTCACGCCGCCGCGCTTCGAGTCCGTGGGGCTGGTGGATGCGGCCGCCAGTGTTCCGTTGGAGTCCGTGGGGCTGGTGGCGCTGATCACGTACACCGGCTTCAAGGATTGGAAGTGGGGCTCGGCGTCGTTCCGGTTCAATTCGGAAGGCTGGTTCGGCATGAACACCGGCAGCGGCGGCCTCGACAAGCTAGGCCATGCCTACGGCTCGTACATGACGAGCGAGCTATTGTACTGGCGGCTGCGGGCGACCCATCAAAACCATTGGGTCAGCTCGCTGTATCCGCCTCTCTTCAGTACCTTGCTGTACCAATACATCGAGTTTTTCGACGGCTACTCGGTCGACCACGGTTACTCTTACGAAGACACGATCATGGACGGGGTGGGAGTGACGCTGTCCTATTTGCGCAATCGTTTTCCGGGCTTCCGGAAATTGTGCGATTTTCGGCTGTTTTACTACCCGTCGGGCGGCAAATCGTTTCAGCCGATGATCGACTACCAAGGCCAAAAGTTCTTCGGCGCGCTCAAGCTCGCGGGCGTCCCCGGCCTCGAGCGCACCCCGTTTCGCTACTTCGAGCTTTTGGCCGGCTACTATACGCGCGGTTTTCCGCGCTACGCGCACGCCGACGAGAAGAGCACTCACTTCGTGCTCGGGCTGGGCTTGAGCTTGTCGGAAGCGATCTTGGGGCCGCTGGAGCAAGCTCAGGGCGAGCCGTTTTCGTTCTTGAACCTGGCTAGTAATTACTTCGAATCACCGCTGTACGTGTCATCCGAGCGCGTGCGTCGCCGCGCGCGCTGAGTTACGGACCGAAGATCACGTAGCCGGTGCCACTGATCAAGAAATTGAGCACGATGACGGCCAACGACGAGCCGACTACGGCGCGGGTAGTGGCGGAGCCCACGCCTTCGGAGCCGCCGAAGGCAGTCAACCCGGCATGCGCGCTGATGATCGGGATGGCGGCGCCGTAGGCCACGCACTTGGTCAAGCCGATGATCACGTCGGGGGCCGAAAGCAGCGACAAATTCAGAAAAGTGCGGGGATTCAGGCCGAAAAAAGCGGACGCGGTCCAGGCGCCGGTGGCGACGGCCACGCACGCAGCCAGCACCACCAGCATGACGAACATGCCCAGGCTGGCGAGGAACCGCGGACACACCAGGTGCTTTATCGGGTCGGCGCCGCACATGTGCAAGGCGTCGACCTGCTCGGTCACGACCATCGAGCCAATCTCGGCCGCGATGCCGGCGCCGACGCGCGTCGCCAGCATCAAAGCGCAAATCGACGCCGCCAGGTCACGCACCAAGAGCTCGAGGAACGTGGCCCCCAATAGGCTCAAATCTGGCACCACTCGCTGCGTCTGCAGCGCGGCTTGATAGGTCAAGATCATGCCCATGAAGCCCATCACGATGCACAGAAAGACCAGCGAGCGATTGCCGATCTCGTACATTTGCCTCAGCACCGAGCCGCGCTCGAGCCCGCCCTCCAGGCAGCAGCGAATGGTGAGCTTCAGCAAGCGATAGATCTCGCTCAAGGTCACGCCGAGACCCGGCTCGGCACCAGCGGTCGCGCCGTCACTCATGAGATGGCAAAGGACAAGAGGTAATCGATCACGAAAATGCCCGCTGCGCTGACCACGACCGCGGAATTGACGGCGCGCCCGACGCCAGGCGCCCCGCCTTCGGTCGCAAGCCCGAAGTGGCAGCTCGACAGGGCGATGGCGATGCCGAAGACCGAGCTCTTGATCAAGCCGTGCACGATGTCGCCGATGCCGAGCAGACCGCTGGTCAAGCCATTGTAGAAGACGACGGGGTCGACGCCGAGCAGCGCCCGGCCGGCGATCGAAGCGCCGAGCAGCGCCAGCACGTCGGCGAGAATCGTCGACAAGAACAGTGTGATCACGATGCCGTAGAAGCGCGGCGTCACCAGATAGCCGATGGGGTCGATGGCCATCGCGCGCAGGGCGTCGACCTGCTCTGTCACGGTCATGGTGCCGAGCTCGGCGGTGTTGTTGGCGCCGACGCGACCGGAGATCATCAACGCCGTGAGCAGGGGCGCGACCTCGCGCAAGGTGCCGAAGCCAGCACCCCAACCGAGCAGCCCGTGCGCGCCGTAGCGCTCCACGATGGGCGCGGCCTGGATCACCATGATGCCGCCCACGAACAGGGCCGTGACCGCGACAATCGGCACCGAGCGCAGGCCCATGCGGTACAGGCTGCGCATCAGCTCGGCGCGGTCGACCGAGCCGCTCAGGGTGCGCCCCAAAATGCGCGACATCAACACGCCTTCGGCGCCCACGATGGCTACGATGTCCGAGACGCCGCCGAACAGCGCCGACCACGTCGGTCCGGCAGCTTCGGGCTCGGCATTCGTGCTCACCGGCGCAGACTACAGCTTCGGAGCCGCTACCGCCAAGCGCGGCGTCCGGTGTATGGTGGCGCTCCCCATGGCTTTCGATTCGCGAAGGATCGCGCTTCAACTCTGGACGTTGCGTGACCACCTCAAGACCGCCGAGGACGTGGCGCGCAGCTTCGCGCGCGTGCGCGAGATTGGCTACGAGCACGTGCAGCTGAGCGGGCTTGGCCCAATTTCCAGCGCGGAGGTGAAGCGGCTGGCCGACGCCGCCGGCTTGGGCATTTGCGCCACGCACGAAGACGGCCGGGAAATCGTCGAAGAGCCGAACAAGGTCGCCGACACCTTGAGCACGCTGGGCTGCCGCTTCACCGCGTACCCGTATCCGCACACGCCGCTCGACACGCTCGACCAAGTGTTCGAGCTAGCCGACAAGTTGAGCCGCGCCGGGGAAGTGCTGCGCTCGCGCGGGCAGCTCCTGACCTACCACAACCATGCCATCGAATTTCGCAAGCTCGGGGGCAAAGCGATCTTGGATTGGCTGTACGAGCGGACCGATCCGGTGATGGTGCACGGCGAAATCGACACCTATTGGGTGCAGGCGGGTGGGGGAGATCCGGCTGGCTATTGCGCGCGCCTTTCCGGGCGCCTGCCGCTCTTGCACCTCAAAGACTACGCCATCACCCCGCAAAACGAGCCGATCATGGCCGCGTTGGGCGAGGGCAACCTCAACTTTCCGACCATCTTGCGAGAAGCCGAGTCGGCCGGTTGCGAGTGGTACATCGTCGAGCAAGATCGCGGCTTCACCGATCCATTCGAAGCCATCGCCACCAGCCTCAAATACCTAAAAGCGCTTTAGGCCGTTCAGGTCGCGCGCCGCTGGGGCATCGCCCCAGCGGCTGGATTGCCGCGTGGGACTCGCGTAGGCAGATCGCGATCGTCTGTGAGACCGGGCTTGGGACAAACCGGCGAGACCGGCGCGGTAGGTTTGCCAGCTGGACTAGACGCGGGGACCCATCAACCGGCACCACGAGAATTAGAATTCATAGCGGGCCGTCGGGGGAGCCGGTCACGAATTGGCGGACGGCTTCGTTGTCGCTGTTGCGAGCGGCTTCGACGGA
>JBEQSW010000229.1:0-28395 GCA_040348565.1 Myxococcales bacterium
GCAACGCGCGACATCACTGCACCTCGTCGGGCAGCTCGTTCACGTCGTCCGCAGAGCGCGGCATGCTGGCGCCCAAGATCGGCCCCAAGCTCTCCACGGCTCGTTCGAAGGCCTCGAGATCCCGACGTTTGACGGCGCTCGAAAGCGTCTGGCAAGCCTCGGTCCACTTGGCCCCCAGCGCCGTGACGTCGATGCCGACGTCGACCAGCACCAGCGCGCGCTGCTCGAAGGTCGAAACGAACACCAAAATGCCGTTTCGGCCCGACGTACGCGAAATGCCCAGGTCGAAGAAGGCAACGCGCGCGGCCTCGGCGACGTTTTTGCTCAGCCTTTGCTCGCGCGCCAAAAGACGAAGCAGCGCCGACACGTTGTGGGCCAGCGCCAGCCCCAACCCGAAGCCGAGCGCGCCGTCGAGCGCGATGTCCCCGACCGTGAACACCTGCGGGGCCAACAGCAAGTACACGACCACCGCCCCCGCGACGAAGAATCCGAAATGGTACGCGGGAACGCGGTAGTCGCCCGAACGACGCCGCACCGCGACCACCAACTCGGCCGAGGTCTGCGCCTCCACGTGCTTCACCGAGCGGGCAGTGCTCTGCTTGGCTGCGTCCCTAAAAAAATCCGCCTCGGCCACGTGGGGCAAGGACCCTACTCCGTTCCAGCGAAAACCGCGAGCAACCGCGCTTGCCCCGCGCGTTGACTTCACCGCCGGCGGCTGGGAAAATCGCACCTGGTCGCTGCACGTGCGACCCTGTCTCCCATGCACGCCACGACCAGCTACGCGCTCCTGCTCGCATGCGCGGCCGTGGGCTGCTTCCCGGAAGCTGCGACCGCGGACGACGGTCAGCTAGCTTCAGGGAGTGCACATGTGCCGTGGGCCCCCGGCCTCGGCGCCGAAGAAGCCGCAGCCGGCAATGCGGGTGAGGCTGCCAGCGCTGGGGCCGCAGCGGTAGGCAACGGCTCGGGCGTGGCCGCCGGGGGCTCGGCGCCGGCGGGCTGCGCGCCTGGGCGCTTCGTGTTGCTGGGAGAGGTGAGCAACGCGCGCGACTTGGGTGGCACGCCGCTTTCGCCGAACGGCGCTGTCGCCTGCGGCGCGGTGTATCGGGGCCCTCCGCTCGTGTTGTCCACGCCGGGCTGCGCGGATGCGGCCAAGCTCGGCATTCGCACCGTGGTCGATCTACGCACCGAATCCGAGCGCCTAAGCAATCCGGACGCGGCGTGCCTGGACGCCGAGCGTGTGTACGCACCCCTGCCGGTTCCGTACGGCTTGGGCCCCAGCGACTACCTCGACGATCTGCACGAAACGGCTTCGATGGCCGTGGCGTTCCACGCTTTCGGTGATCCGGCGGCGTACCCCATCTATTTTCACTGCACCTTCGGCCGAGATCGCACTGGCATCGTCGGCGCGCTGCTGCTTTTGGCGCTGGGCGCCACGCGCTCAACGGTCATGCAGGAATACATGCTTTCCCAACCCAACGTCGGCGCCTACCCCACCAGTCTGGACGCAGTGTTGGACGAGATCGAGCTACGTGGCGGCGCCGCCGCCGTACTGAAGAGCATCGGCATCAGCGACCAAGAGCTAGCCGTCATGCGCGCAAACGCCGTCGCTCTCGAATGAGGCGCTCGTGGCATTCGCGATCGCTCGGCGAAGCCATGGCCAATGGCGCCAGAGTGGCTCAACCCGTCAACAGCTTGTTGCTCGCGCCGCTGACCTCGGCAAGCTCGATGCACTGAGCCAGTGTCTCGGCGAGCGTGGCCACGTTGGGCTCGTGGGCGAGCGTGTCGTGGTTGCCCGGCACGTCGTGCAGCTCGAGGCCGCCCTGAGACAGCCCGGCCCAACCGAGGTCTTGGCCCACGACGTCTCCCGGAAATGACGAGTCGCGAGCGCGCAACACCGTGAGTAGGCGCGGGTAGGGCTGAGGGCGGTAGCGCGCCGAGCTGCGCAAAAACGACGACATCAGCCAAAATTCTCGCAGCTCGTGCGGGACGGCGCGGCGGAACCAGCGATGGTAGAGGACGCGCGCCAAGGTGGTGAAATTCCGCCAGTTGCGCAGCAAGCGGCGTTTGCCACCGCGCCACAGGTAACCCGGGCCCTCCTTCGCGACCGCGTCCAGACGCGCCGAGACCGGCACCACGTAAAGTGGCAAGCCGGGCCGAAACGCGTCGAGCAACGCCAGCAAGGCGACTTCCTCGCCGGCCGCGAGCAGCCGCTGCGCCATTTCGTAGGCGACGATGCCGCCACCGCAATAGCCGCTCAAGAAGTACGGCCCGTGCGCCTGCACCTTCACCAGCTCTTTCAGGTAGGCCTCGGCCATTTGCTCGACGCTGGCGAAGGGCGTGGCAACGCCGTCCACGCCAGCCGCTTGAATGCCGAAGAAGGGGCGCGACTCACCGAGGCGTTTCCCCAGCGCGCGGAGGTTGAGCACGTTGCCGCCGGCGCCGTGAACACAAAATAGCGGCGGCTTGTCGCCGTGCGGTTGAATCGGAACGATGTACGAAAACTCGCGGCGGCGGCGCACGATGCCGACCCCGCGCGCGACCCGTCGCTTGCGTTCGGGCGCGCCATCGGCCAAGCGTCGCGCCAACTGCTCGATCGTCGGCTGCTCGAGCAGAGCCGCCAGCGGCAACGAGACGCCAACGCGACGTTCCAGCTCCGACAGCAGACGAACCGCCAGCAGCGAGTGGCCGCCGCTGTCGAAGAAATTGTCGGTAACGCTGGGGTTTTCGCGACCGAGGGCCTCGCTCCACAGCTCGGCCACCAGGCTTTCGTTGGCGGTGCGTGGCGCGACGTGCAGCTTTGCTAGCTGAGCGGTGTCGTCCGGCGCGGGTAGCGCCGCGCGATCGACCTTGCCGTTGGGCGTGAGCGGGATGGCCTCCAGGCTCACGAAGCTGGCCGGTACCATGTATTCGGGCAACGCGCGGCGCAGCGCCGAACGTAGCGTATCGGGCTCGAAGACGGCGCCTTGCGTCGATGTCACGTACGCGATGAGTCGCTGGTCACCCGGGCGGTGCTCGCGACAGATCACCACGCAGTCGCGCACACCCGAGAGTTGACGCAGCACGGCCTCGATCTCGCCCAGCTCCACGCGGTAGCCGCGAATCTTGATCTGCTGATCGACGCGACCGAAGCATTCGATGACCCCGTCGGCGCGCAGCCGGCCCACGTCGCCGGTCCGATACATGCGCGCGGGCTCCCCGTCCGACGGCTCTAGCGCGAACGGATCGGGCACGAATTTTTCGGCGGTCAGCTCCGGGCGGCGCCAGTAGCCGAGCGCCACGCCGGCCCCGCCGATACAAATCTCACCAGCAACGCCCAGCGGCGCCAGCGCCAAGTGGCGATCGACCACGTAAATGCCAGTGCGATCGATAGGTCGCCCGATCGGGATGGGGTCGTCGGTGCGCTCGACGCGGTGCACGGTCGACCAGACGGTGGTTTCCGTCGGTCCGTACATGTTCCAGAGGCGTGGCACGCGCTCCAAGAGCTGCTCGGCCAAGCCGCGATCGAGCGGCTCGCCGCCGACCAGCGCGGTCAGAATCTGGCTGCCTTCGTAGCCGGCCGCGAGCAGCAGCCTATACCCGGAGGGTGTTGCCTGAAGCAGCGTGAACGGCTGACTCTCGAGCAAACCGCGCAAGCGCTGGCCGTCCATCACCACCTCGGCCGCCGCCACGTGCACCTCGGCCCCGACCGTGAGCGGCAGCAGGAGCTCGAGCGAGGCAATGTCGAACGCGATGGTGGTGACGGACAGCAGCCGGTCGCTCGACTGAATGCCGGGCTCGCGCCGCATCGAAGCGAAGAAATTTGCCAGCGCTCCGACGCTCACGGTCACGCCCTTGGGGCGCCCGGTGGAGCCCGACGTGTACAAGACGTAGGCCGGCCGCCCCGGATCTTCGGTCAACACGGGAACGGGTCCGGGCGTGGCTTCTGTCTCGTCGATCAGAAGACACGGGCATTTTCCCAGGTTACGCGCTCGCTCGGCCAGGCCGCTTTCACTGAGCATCAGTCGCGGCTCGGCGTCGTTCAGGACGTGAGCGATGCGGGCATCCGGGTGAGAGGGATCGACCGGCACGTAGGCGGCGCCGCTCTTCAGCACCGCCAGCAGCGCGATGGGCACGTTGCTCGAGCGCTCCAGCAAAATGCCGACGCGCTCGCCCGCCTTTGCGCCACGCGCGTGCAGGCGAGCCGCCAAGGCATCCACGCGCGCCGCCACCTCCGCGTAGGTGAGCGACCCCTGCTCGTCCACCAGCGCCAGCTCGTGGGGGGCAGCTTGGGCTTGGCGCTCGAAGGCCCGGCTGGGCGAGACGAAAGGCTCGCCCGTGCGGCGGGTAGAGAGCTCCGCCAGCGCCCGCTCTTCGTCCGGGCCATGCAAGCGAATGCGCGAAACCGCTTGCCCCGCGTCACGCGCGACGGCCTCCAAAATCGCGCGGTAGTGCTGCACGAAGCGCCGAACCGTGGCCGCGTCGAACAGCGCCGAGTTGTATTCCATGCCCGCAATCCGACCCAGCTCGGTGCTCAGCACCAACAGCGAAAGCTCGAACTGCGCGGCGCCGCGTTGCAGCTTGAGCGGCCGGAGCCGCAGCTCACCCGCCGCCTCGATGGGCATGGGGCTGTTTTGGAAGTCGAACATCACCTCGAACAGCGGTGAGCGCCCGGGCAAGCGCGCGACTCCCAGCTCCGAAACCAAGCGCTCGAACGGCAGCTCTTGGTGGTCCCAGGCGTCGAGCGCGGTGGCGCGAACGCTGGCGAGCAGGCTCGAAAAAGATTGATCGGGCTCGAAGCGCACGCGCAGCGCGATGGTATTGACCAATGTGCCGACCAGCCCCTCCGCGGCCAAATGCGTGCGGTTGGCGACCGGAGTGCCGACGACGATGTCGCTCGTGCCCGTCAAACGGTAGAGCAGCGCGTCGAAAGCCGCCAGCATGACCATGAACAGCGTGGCGCCGTGGGCGTGCCCGACGACCTGCAAGCGCTCGAGCAGCGCATCCGGCAACTCCAGCCATTCGAATCCTCCCGCCGACGAGCGCTGCGTGGTGCGCGGCCGATCCGTGGGCAGCTCGAGCAACGGAGCGGAAGCTAGCTGCTTCCGCCAATAGCCGAGCTCTTCGGCGCTGCGGCGCGGGACGAGCTGGCTGCGTTGCCAGGCCGCATAGTCCAAGTAGTTCGGAGCGGCACCGAGCTCCAACGGCGCGCCGCTGCGCTTGGCCGCGTAGGCGCGGAGCAGCTCGGTGAGCAACACCCCCATCGACCAACCGTCGCCGACGACGTGGTGAAGGCTGGCAGCCAACGCGTGCCGCTCCGGCCCCATTCGATAGAGCTCCGCCCGAATCAATAAATCGCGCGCGAGGTCGAACGACCGTTGCGCCAGCGCGGAACCGAGCTTTTCGGCCGCCAGCTGCGGATCGGCCTCGAGCGTCACGTCGTGCACCCGCAGCGAGAAGGGCTGCGCCTCGTTGACTACGACCTCGGGTCGGCCGCCGTGGCTGCGGTAGTTGCTGCGCAGAATTTCGTGACGCGAAAGCAGCACGTCCAACGCCGCTGCCAGCGCCGCCTCGTCGAGCGGACCCTCCAGCACCAAGCCGCCGGCGACGTTGTAGGCCGCCCCTTGCGGATCGAGCTGCTGCAGAAACCACATGCGTTCTTGCGAGAACGAGAGCGGCTTGGTCGAAGCGTCGCTCGACTCGACGACCGTCGACAGCGCTTGCTTGGGCGCGGCGCGCAAGACCCGGGCGAGCGCGCGCGGGGTCGGCGACTCGAACAACATCCGCAACGGCAGCTCGATGCCCAGCCCCTCGCGCAACCGGGCTGCCAGCTGCGTGGCGAGCAAAGACTGACCGCCCAGCGCGAAGAAGTCGGCGTCGGGGTCCACGTGCTCCAGCCCCAGGAGCTCGGCCATCGACTGCGCCACCGCGGCCGTTCGCTCGGGATCGTCGTCGGCGCTCGCCGCCGCCGATTCGAGCCGGGATTCGGCCACGATTTCCAGCGCTCCGGACAGCAGACGTGCGCGGCATTCGGCGCGCCGGACCTTGCCGCTCGAGGTTCGCGGAATCGCTCCCGGTCCGACGATGATGACGCGATCGACGCGCAGGCTCTGGCTGCTCGCGAGCGCACCGCGAACGGCGCTTTCGATTTCGGCAGCGGGGGCTTGGCGCGGTGAATCGACCTCCACCACCACCGCGAGCTCCTCACGCTCCGAGCCTTCGACCGCGAACGCCGCGCTTCCGCCTGGTCGCAGCTGGGGGTGACAGCCTTCCAGCGCCGCCTCCAGGTCCTCAGGGTGGTGGTTGGTGCCGAGCAGAATGATCAGATCTTTGAGCCGCCCCGCGACGTAGATTTCGCCAGCCTGCCGCAGCCCCAAGTCGCCCGTTCGCAGGTATTTCGCATCGCTGGGCCCGCTGCCGAGGCTTGCCCCAAATACGCTGGCGGTCAGCTCCGGCCGGTTCCAATAGCCGAGCGCGACGCTCGGGCCACGCACCCAGATCTCTCCCTTCTCACCGTCGGGCAAGGGGCGGCGCGTCTCCGGATCCACGATCAACACCTCGAGCCCCGGCAGCGGCGGCCCCGTGCTGACCAGACCTTCGCTTGCCGAAAGCACCTGCGGCTCTCGGTCGAGCTGGGCAAAGCTCACGCCCAGCGTTGCTTCGGCCAAGCCGTAGCAAGCGGAAAAGGCGGCACGCCCAAAGCCAGACCCAGCAAACGCTTCGCTGAAACGCGCCAACGTATCCGGCCGCACGCGTTCCGCTCCACTGAATGCAACGCGCCACTTGGACAGATCCAGACGCTCGCGCTCGGCCGCCGCGCTCCGCCTGACACACAGATCGTAGGCGAAATTGGGGCCGCCGCTGATGGTCGCGCCGTAGCGCGAGATGGCCTCCAACCAACGCAGCGGCCGTTGCAAGAACGCAGCCGGCGCCATCAACGTCGCCTCGAGCCCAACGTACAGAGGCCCCAGCACCGCCCCGATCAACCCCATGTCGTGGTACGGCGGCAACCACGCCACGAGGTGGTCGTCGACGGTGGCTCGCAGATGCTCGCTCAACATCTTGGCGTTGCTGAGCAGCGTGCCGTGCGAAAGCATCACGCCCTTCGGGGCGGTGGTAGAGCCCGACGTGTACTGCAGCACCGCTAGGTCGTTCGGGGCGGGGTTGCCGAGCGGCGCGAGCGGCGCTTCCGCGGCAGGTGGCGTGACCCAGCGCACGTCGCCGCTTCCCGTCGGATCCAGGCGTCGTTGCAGACGCGCGGCGATCCCGGCGCTGCTCAACGCGACGCGCGCCCCGGTATCGGCGAACAAATCGGCGAGCGGCGTGATGGGACGGTTGCTGGGCGGCGGCATGGCCGGCACCACCACCGCGCCCGCGCACAAGCAACCGAACAGGCCTGAAATGTAATCGAGCCCCGGCGCGTGCAGCAGCAGCACCCGCTCGCCCGGGGCCACGTGCGGCAACAGCGACGCCGCCGTACGACGCGCACCCGCTTCGAGCTCAGCGTAAGTCAGGGTTTCGGCTTGACGCTCGCCGTCGTTGAGGAAGCGGAAAGCGACCTTGTCAGGATGCTCGCGGGAGCGAGCGGCGAGCATCTCGACGAAGGTGGAAGGTACCATCCCCTACCCGCCTAGTATCGCCTGCAAGTGACGCCTCCGACATGGGTTTTACGTCGGAACCAGCCGTTTTCGGCGCGCCCGCTCAAGCGTCGGCCGTGTCCCACTCGACCTGGTAGCTGAGCCCCAGGTTCACGATGCGCTGGATCAAGACCGGATATTCCACGCCCTCGGCCAGCGCGCTTTGCGCGAAATCTTCGGCTCTTTGCAGGTCCGGGTTCGGATTGGCCTCGAGCACGTACACCTTGCCGTCAGCCGCCAGTCGCAAATCGATACGGGCGTATCCGCTCATTTTGAGCACGCGATAAATGTTCGTGCACAGCTTGTTGATGTGCTCGGCGGTGCCGGGCGGCAGCTCCGCGGCGGCGGTGTCGATGTGATATTTCTTCTGGTACGCCAGATCCCACTTCACCTTACGGGTGGCGATGCGGGGCGCGTTTTCGGGCAGCTGGTCGAGCATCATTTCCCAGACCGGAAACGCGTGCAGGCGGCGGTTGCCGACCACGCCCACGTACAGCTCGCGGCCCTCGATGTACTCCTCCGCGATCACGTCCACGCCGAACGTCTCGTGCATGAAGGCGACGCGCTCGGTCAGTTTTTCGTCGTTGGTCACCAGCGACGCTTGGGAGATGCCGAGCGAGGCCTCTTCGTACAGCGATTTGACCACCAGCGGGTAGCCCAGCTTGCGCGGCTTCTTCGACTTGCGACCGAACGGAAACACGGCGAAGCGGGGCACGCGGATGCGGTGAAACGCCAACAGCTGCTTGGAGATGGCTTTGTCACGGGCCAGCAACAAGCCGGTCGGGTTGCAGCCGGTGTAGCGCTTGCGCAGCAGCTCCAAATAGCTGACGACGTGCTGGTCGTACACGGCCACGCCGTGGAAATGCACCAGCAAATTGAAGGCAATATCGGGCTCCAGCTCGGCGAAGGCGCGACGGATCGGACCCAAGTCGCTACCCACGCCCAGCCGGTGCACTTCGTGACCGAGCTCCTCGAGCCCTTTGATCACGTCCCACTCGGTGCGAAAGTCGGCCAGCTGCTTGTCCGACAGGCCCGTGATGTCGTCGGGCGGCACGAGATCTTCGTGCATCAGGACGAGGACTTTGAGCTTCTTCCTCATCGCGGGAAGTGGTGATGCCCGCGATTCAAATACTTCAACGTCTGGGCAGCGACGAGCAGCATGGCGTCTCGCTTCACGTGCGACGCGCCCGAAGCCACCACCAAGCCGAGCTCTTCGGCGCGTTGGATGACCTCGGCGAGCACACGATCCACTGCGTATTGATACTCGCCGGTCCAACGGGAGACCAATTTTCGGATCTCCGGCCGCTCCTTCCGTAAGAAGCTCGCGGCGTTGCGCTCGCGCCGGCCACCGGTTGGCTCCGAAAAAAGGCGTTTCAAATCGCGGTCGTAGGTCTCACGCAGGGCGAGCCGATAACGCGCCCGCTTCTCGCGGTAGTAGTCGCCCAACGTCTTCTTCAGCTCGCCGATGGGCTCGATGCGGTCGCGCCGGCGTTTGAGCGGCTTTTTGCCCTCGATGTCGCGCATCAGCTCGTCGAGATAGTTGAGCTTGGCCAAGGCCGGCCAGCCGCGGTAGCGCGTGCGCCAGCGCGACGACGGGTCGAGCCACACCGCGAACGTCTCCGCAAAGTCCTCGGCGGGATGACTCTGCGCGTACCAGAGCTCCAAGTGCCGGACGAAGCGCTTGCTGTACGGCTTCGGCTGGTAGTGCGTGACGTAGTCGCTGTCGAAGCGACCGAACACCTCGCGCCAGTCACCGCGCCCGTGCAGCGCGTAGGCGTTGTCCAGGGCGTGAGCGGTCTCGTGCCGCATCAGCTGCAGGCACGAGCGCGGGGTGCCGCCTTCCACTTCGTGCATCTGTCGCTGCTCCAGCTCCATCAAGCGCGGGTGCGCCAAATAGAACGGAATCGCAAATCCGGGGATACCGTCCGGCGAGAACCACTCGGTGGACAGCCACACGTGGGGCCGGAACAAGATCCCGCGCTTCTCGAGCTCGCTGTTGATGAGCTCGGTGCGCGCCTCGAGCTCGGTGCCGGCCAACGTCAGCTTCAGATCGCACAAGCGTACCTTCAGCAGCTCGGCGTCCGGCAACTCCGACCACACACTTACGTCCGCTCTTTTCCGAGGAGCGCGCGAAGCTCGCTTCGACTTGGGGCGGGGACGTCGCAAGGTGGCGTCGTCATTGAGCCACAACCGCGCGCGGCCACAAGCGCGATCCGCGAGGCCATTTGTCCACAGGGCAAAGCGCAACAGCGGCCATGCTTCGGGGGTGGGCGAAGGGGCTGCCGCGTCGCAGCCCCAATCGCAGAAACTGCCGTAGCGCAGCCAGGTTCAGCTGGCCGCGCTCTTCACTACATCTTGGCGCCGGCGGCCACCCAATCGCTGATGAGCTTGATTTGCGCGTCGGTCAGGCAAGGTCGGGCCGTAGGACAATCGTCGGGCATCCGCGCGATCATCTCGGTGCCCCCGCCCTTCTTGCAGGTGACTTTGTCCGGGCCCGTCACGGCCTTCACCAACAGGCTCTGCGTGGGCATGCTCGCCACGACCGGGGTGTCGCCGCCGCAGTGCGCGGTCGTGTCGGGAAGGGGCGTGGTGAGCCGCGTATACAACCCGTCGGACGTGACCAAGTCGACCTGCTTGCCGGTGTTGCCCGCGTCGTGGCACTTGGAGCCTTTGCAGCTCATGGCCAAGAGGTCCTTCACCTGAGCGAAGGTGGGTCCGGAAGAGCCGCCGCCGCTGCCACCACTCGCGCCACCGGCGCTGCCGCCACCGCTGCTGCCGCCGGCGCTACCGCCGCTGCTGCCGCCACCATGGCCGCCGCTGGAGCCGGCTGCACCGGCCGTGCCGGTGCCCGCGGTGCCGGTGCCACCCGTGGCGGTGCCGGCCGTGGCCACGCCACCCGTGGTCATGCCGGCACTGCTGCCGCCTTGACTGGCGGTGCCGCCGGAGCCGCTGGTCGGCTGCGACGTCGTCCCGGCCGTGCCGGTCGTCGTACCGCCGTCGTCACCGCCGCAATGGAGCGCGAGCAGCGACAAGGTCGCAGTGGCTAGGATCAACGGAGCAACTTGTCGTGAAGCTTTGAAAGGCGTGCGCATGGATGGTGTTCCTCGGAAGCGACCCTCAGGTCTTTGGAATGGGTGTCCTGAGACGGGCTCTTCGTCGAATTGAGCCACGAATTTGCCCCATTTTGGCCAGATTCGACGGAGAGCGCGTCGCGACGCGCAGCGCCAAACCCCGATCAGGGTAGCCCCAGTGCATTGTTCGACGCTTGCCAGAATCCATCGCTGTCGTTCGGGCTCGAGTCGCCTAAGCTGGGGTCCACGTGGGGTCCACCTACCGCGCGCCCTGGAGATCGCTGATGCACGTCGCGCCGCTGTTGGCGGTGCTGGTCGCGCCATCGGCGCTCGCACGGCCGCACGTTCGTCGTCACTTCGAGCCGACCGATCTGGAGCTCGAAGCACCAGGCACGGCCGAGCTGGATTTCGAAACCGGCTTCGTGCGCGGACAAGATCCGTGGCGCTTGGTCGCGCCCGACTTCGAGCTCGATTTGGGCTTCGCCAAATGGCTCGAGATCGACGTCGATGGTGCGTACGCGGTCGAAGGCGCTCCCGGCAAGCCGTTCACGTTCGACCACGCCGCGCCCGATCCGCTTTGGCCATCCTGCAAAGTCGGCGTCGTCGACTTGGTCGACGACGAAGCCAAGCGCACGTACGCGCTGGGCGCGCAGCTCGGCCCCAAGCTACCGACGTACTCAGGCGGACATGGCTTCGGCGTCGAGGGGCTGCTGCTGGGCGGCGTCACCATGGGTGCGACGACGTTTTCGTTCAACGCGGGCGGCTTCGTCGACCCCGCACCGGCACGCAACAGCCCGCGCCCAATCGGCTTCGAGAGCGGCGTCACTTGGGATCAAGATTTGGACACGGCCGGCCACTATTCGCTCAGCACCGATCTAGCCGGCGTGGTGTTCGCGAGTGACGATCCGGCGCAACTGCAGGTCGCCTTTGGGCCCGTGGTCGAGGTTTCGAGCTGGCTCGACCTTTCGCTCACCGGCATCTACGGCATCTTGCCCGGCGGCGATCGCTACGGGGCGCTGTTCGGTTTCTCGCCACACTTCGGGGTGTGGAACCCGGAGCGCACCGCGGCCCAATAGCGCGTTCCGGTCGCGCGCGTGAGCTTCGGCGCGCATCTGCTACAAACGACGCATGGTTAGGGTAGGTAGTGCGGCCTGGCTAGTTTTCGTGTGCGCGGCGGGTTGCGGCGGCAACACTGCCAGCGCAAAGCCGGACCCGGCAGAGAACACCGCTGGCACGACCTCTACCGCTGGCACGAGCTCCACTCCTGGAGGAGCTGCGTCGAGCGCCGGTGGCAACGGCTCCACCGAGCCGCTCGCGTGCCAGGAGTCGTTGCCGGCCTGCATCGCCAACTGCGGTTCGCTCGACTTCGGCTCCCCCGACTGCGTCGACGGACACTACCGCTGCCCCGAAGGCTGGGTCGAGCTCGGTTCCTGCCCAGCGCAAGCCTGTGCCAACCGCTCTCAAACTTGCTGCTCGCCGACGGGCCACGTGACGGTTCCCGACTGCGCCGCCGACGGCACGATCGGCGACTGCCCCGCGGGCTTCGCCCAAAAAGACCGCTGCCTGCCCGAAGGCGTGAACATTCAGAATTGCTCGGAGCTGGCCAACGGAGACGCCTGCGCCTCCGAAGAGCTGACTTGCTACACCAGCAAGTGCGGTCGCAACTGTGACTGCAAGGCCGACGCCACCGGCAGGCTGAGCTGGCAGTGCTCGGCGCTACCCTGCTGAGGCGACGGCCGAACACAGGGGGCAAGCGCTGGCGGCGTGGGCGACGTCACGGCGGTGAAGGTCCAGCACGGCGCGCGAGATGGTCGCAAGCTCCCGCCGCACCTCGCGCCGCTCGCCTTTCACGCGCGCGATCTTCATCGAATCGTAGGCGGTGGTTTGGTGGCGCATCCAGGCAATGACGGCCGACTCTGCGCGGCGTTCGATGGGAATGCGCTTGGTGCGCGCCACCGTGCCGCTGCCCACCGGCGTTGCATGCGCGGTGACTTGGCGCGCCACCGACCGCGCCAGCGCCTCGAAGCGCGGGGCAAAGCGCAAGAACGTCAAGATCTCGACCTCGAACGAGACCACGTAGGAAGCCTGCTCGTGCTCGCGCCGGGCCGAGGCCGAGGCGCGCTTTTTGGCGTAGGCAGGCGTGGCCCGCTCGGCGGCGAGCGCCTGCTTGGCGGCTTCGATGTTTTCGCGCGGAGCCCACAAACCCTTCGAGAAAGCTTTGCGCCCGCGCTTTTCGATGATGGCCCACGAGGGGCCGAGCTGCTTCACGCGCCGGGTGAGGCCCGCGTCGCCGGGTGGCAAACAGCCCCAGCCGAGCGGCGCCGAGCGGCGCGTGCCGTCCGGCGCGACGAAAACGGTGGGCTCTGATGTGGGTGCAAGCACGAGCGCTTCGTTCGACACGCCCGCCCTTTAACATTTAGTGTCGGCGGATGGGGGCAGTGTCGGCAGTTCCAGAAGGCGACGCTTTCGGGCTAATCTGGGCGGCTTCGTCCGCCATACGAGAGACTTCATGGAACCCACCGCGCCCCTGGATCCTTCCGACCTTCCCAACGCCGCCGAGGCTCGTCATGCGCTCGGCCAGCGCCTGCAGGCGCGCGCGCGGGAGACGTTCCAGCGCGGAGAGCTGGTCTCGGCCATGCTGTTCGCGTCCGACGCTTTGATGCTCTTTCCGAACGAGCGTCAGTACCTGGACCTGGCGGACGAAGTCGCGCTGGCCTCGCCCGATCCATTGTCGACGGTACCGGTAGCAACCGGCGCCGTTCACGTGGCGACCGCGGCCGTGCGCGCTCGCATCTTGATGATGCAAAAGCGCCTGCCCGAAGCCATCGAGCTGTTGTGTCGAGTGATCGACGCGGCGCCCGAGCTCGGCTACTTGCCCTGGCTGTCGCGCTGGTGCCAGCCGGAGGTGATCACCCGGCTGGGTTGGGACGTCTTCGCCAAGCATGTGGTGCGCACGGTGTTGCGCGCCGGCATTCAGGTCTCGCCGACGCCCGATGCCGACGATCCGCGGCTGGTCAACGTGCGCGCGGGGGCGGACTTGTTCGCGGCGCTGCGCAGCGCGTTTCCCAACGAAGCCGTGCTCTATTTCGGCGAGGTATTGCTGCGACGCCGGCTGGCCGATCCGAACGCCACGTTGAGCGTCGCGCTGGAAGGCGTGCGCCGCTTTCCCCAAGACTGGAAGGTGCAAACGGCCGCTGCCAACGCCTTCCGCCAAGCGGGCCGGCCCGAAGACGCCTTCAATCACGCCCGCCAGGCGCTGAGCATCGATCCCAAAGACAACTCGCCGTTGTTCGACGCCGGCTGGGCGTTCATGGACACGAAGCAGTACGACCGCGCCACCCAGATTTTTCACGAGCTACTGACGCGCGAGCCCGACTACCAAGACGCCAAGCCTTCGTTTCACTACGCCCGCTACCGCGGCTACAACACGCCCGAAGATCGCAGCGCGTTGTTCGTGCTGCGCGAGCGCGAGTGGTGGAGCCAGCTCACGCGCGAGCTGTGCGAAGAGCTCGAGCCGATGGAGCCCTACTACACCTTCTTGCCGGGGCCCGGCGACGCCGCCGCCAAAGCGGCGCGCAGCTTCGCGCACGAGCTTTCGCACGTCATTCATTGCTGTGGCCAGGGCCTGGAGTGCAGCATCGGGCTCGAGAGCAAGTTCTTGGAGGCGCCCAGCGTCAACCTGGCGTTCGATTTGGTGATGCGCAGCATGGGCGCGCGCGGCAGCCTCGACATTCAGGTCGAGGAGATCCAGCAGCCGGATCCGCGCGCCGACAAGGCCGCGGTGCAATACCGGCTGTGGAGCTATCAGGGCACGACGCCCAGCCGCGTCTACCCGGCCGCCGATCCGCGCGCCCAACAAGCCATTGCCAGTATTGCGCTCCAACTCTACCGACAAGACGTGTGGGACGGCGCGGCCAAGGCGGTGGCCGAGCAATGGGGCGCGGCTTGGCTGCACGGCTTCCTCGCCGTCATGACCGATCCGCCACCGCCGCCCGCGGACTCCGGCTTCGAAGATTTTTACTGGCTGTACCGCTGCCAAGTGGCTTCGGCGCTCGTGCTCTCGCATTTGGGTCCTTGGGAGTCGGGGCCCGGACGCGGCGCGTTGTCGTCGTTGGTGTTCGGTCCCTCGGATTGGACCAGCAGCGCCGCCATCATCGCGCTCGGATTTCGCGCCAGGGCCAACCCGGCGCTCCGCCCCGAGATCGAGCAACTGTTCGGCTGGCTCAAGACCCAAGCGCCGGCGCGCGGCTACACCGACTGGGAGCACGCGCTGGCGCACATTTGGCTCGGCATCGGTCCGCACCCGGAAGCCACGAAGGCCGGCATCGGCGGTTGGATTCAGCAGCTGGACGAAGATCCGGCCAAGAGCAACCGCGTGAAGCCGCCCACACGCCGCTACGGCGGGCTCACGCTCGAGGAGTACGCCGAGTTTTCGGCCGAGCGCGATCGCATCCTGAGCAGCGTCGGCCATCGTGGCGTGCTGGCTACGGGGCAAGCCATGCTCGGGACGCCTCCACCCGAGCTGGTGCAGTTGCTGCAGCGCTTCAATCGTCCGCTGCAGAACGCCAACGGCAACTTGAACCTGTACGTGCCGGAGTGGCAAGAGGCGCTCAACGCCAGCCGCGAGCTGCAAGAGCGTTTCATCGAGCTGCAAGAGCTGCAGTCCTTCGCGAAAATGGGCGTCAACGCCGAAGAGAAAGCGGCCCTCGACGAGATCAAGCAGGGCAACATGGACATGCATCTACGCATGGCCCAAGCCCAGCAAGCGCAGCACGCCATCGCCCAGGGTGACGCCGGAGATCCCGATCCGTTGGTATTTCCCGGCCAAAAGGTGGCCAAGCTCAGCGACTACGTCGGCATCCTCAAAGGCATGCAGCGCGGCGACATGATGGGCGCGCTCGGCCGCTACGGCCTGGACATGATGAGCTACGGCCAGGTGGCGACGGCGTGGGGCGCCAAGATGGCGGCGGATCCGCTATTGACCGAGAAGTTCTCGCGGATGATGAACACCTAAGCGAGGCGAGCCGAAAAGAATTGCGCGTAAAGCACCGGCCCTCACGGGCGCGAACCCGGTGCGTGTGGGGTTGAGTAGCCCGTGCCGTACGCGCTCCTGAGTAGTTGGCGCAGCCGCGGAAAACGCTTCAAAAAAAAGACGCGGCTCTTGGAGTGGGAACGGACGTGGGCGCGGAGCGGTTCCGGTGGTTCAGACGGATCACTCACTAGATACCTTCAGGGCCGCGAGTAAGAACGCCCACTGATCGGCCAGCTCATCGAGCTTCTTGTCGGTCGGAATGCCGCCGCCGTGACCAGCACGCGTCTCGATGCGGATCAGCACTGGCGCGTCACCCGCCTGGGCGTGCTGCAACGCCGCCGCAAACTTGAAGCTGTGCGCCGGCACGACGCGATCGTCGTGGTCACCGGTGGTGATCAAGGTGGCCGGATACTTCACGCCCTCACGCAAGTTGTGCAGCGGCGAGTAAGCGTACAGCGCCTTGAAATCTTCGGGGTCGTCCGGCGATCCGTAATCGTCCGTCCACGTCCAGCCGATGGTGAACTTGTGAAAGCGCAGCATGTCCAGCACCCCCACGCCCGGCAAGGCCGCGCCGAAGAGCTCCGGGCGCTGCGCCAACATCGCGCCAACCAGTAGGCCGCCGTTCGAGCGACCGGAAATGGCGAGCTTGGCGCGCGAGGTCAGCTTCTGTTGCACCAGGTATTCGGCGGCGGCGATGAAGTCGTCGAAGACGTTTTGCTTCCGCGCCTTCTTGCCCGCCTCGTGCCACGCTTCGCCGTATTCACCGCCGCCGCGCAAGTTCGGCACCGCCAGCACGCCCCCCAGCTCCAACCAGGCCAGGTGCCCGGCGCTGAAGCTCGGCGTGAGCGAGACGGAAAATCCGCCGTACCCGTAGAGCAAGCACGGCGTCTCGGGACCGAGCACGAGGCCGCGTTTGTGGGTGATGAACAGCGGAATGCGCGTCCCGTCTTTGCTGAGAAAGAACACCTGCCGCGTCTCGTAGGCGTCCGCGTCGAACTTCAGCCGAGGCTGACGAAACACGGAGCTTTCACGCTTTTTCACGTCGTAGCCCAGCAGGCGGCGCGGCTCGTGAAAGCCCTCGTAGCTCAGGAACGTCTCGCTGCGCTCGTCGTCGCCCTCTGCGAGCCAAACCGTGCCCAAACCGGGCAGCGGCAGCTGCTGCTCGACGACCCCAGCGTCGCTCAGTAGCCGCACCTCCGCGTGCGCGTCCTTCAAGTAGTTGGCCAGAAACTTGCCACCGACCCGCTCGACTTGCCGGAGCGTTTCGGTCTGCTCGGCTACAACCTCGACGAACTTCGGCGGCCGGCTTGCGACGTCCACCTTCACCACGCGGCCACGCGGGGCGTCTCGATCGGTGTGGAACCAAAACGTGCTGCCGTGGTTGCCGATGAAGCTGTACTCAGCCTCGATATTCGGCACCAGCGCGATCGGCGGCGCCTGCGGGCGCGCTAGGTCCAAGTACAAGACCGCGTTCTTCGGATCCGTGCCCTCGCTGGCCGTAATTACGACGTAGCGACCGTCGCGCGTGGTGGTCGCGCCAAAGCTCCATTTGGCTTGGTCGCGCCGTTGATAGATCAACCTATCTTCGGCCTGACTTTGCCCCAAGCGGTGGAAGTAGAGCTCGTTGAAGTAGTTCGTCTCCGAAAGCGCGGCGCCCGGCTTCGGCTCCTGGTAGCGGCTGTAGTAAAAGCCGGAGCCGTCTTTGGTCCACGCCACCGACGAAAACTTCGACCACTGCAGCAGATCCGGCAAATCTTGCCCGTCGTCGACGCGGCGCACCCGCCACTCGGTCCAATCGGAGCCGGCGCGCGACAAACCGTAAGCGACGAGGCGACCGTCGTCGCTGGGCACGACGTGAGTCAACGCCACCGTCCCGTCGCTCGAGCTGAGGTTCGGATCGAGCAAGGGCTGCGGCGCTCCGTCCAGCGACGCCAACCAATACAACACCGGCTGATTCTGCAAGCCCGAGTTGTAGAAATAGAAATAGCGTCCACCCCGACGGAACGGCAGCTCGAAGCGCTCGAAGTCCCACAGCTCGCGCAAGCGTGCGCGGATGGCCGGGCGCCGCGGCAAGCCGTCGAGAAAGCCTCGCGTAAGCCGGTTCTGCGCCGCGATCCAAGCCTGCGTCTGCGTGCTGCCCGAATCTTCTAGCCAGCGGTACGGATCCTTCACGCTCACGCCGTGCAGCACGTCGACCACCGCCCCGCGAGGGCTCTCGGGGTAGCGGAGGCCATGACGTTCGGCGGGCGGAGCCTGACGGGGAGGCTCGCTCTGGCTCGCAGTGGAAACGGCCGGCGGCGGTGCCGCGCCACAGCCCACGACTCCGAGCCATACAGCGAGCGCGCGCGGCCGGACGGAGCTCATGACCCATGGGTAGCGCATTTTCCGCGCCCGAGGCAGCGGGCGAGCGCGATGTGCCGCCTGCCTTCGTTTCAGCCGGCCAGACGCTGCTCCTGGTCCGGCTCGGCGTAGCGCGCCGAGCCGAGCGTCCAATCACGCGTGATGCGCATCATCGAGCCCAAGACATCGATGTAGCGGGCCAAGCTGGCGTTTTCTTCGTCGCTGAAGCAGGGCAGCGCCGCCGCGCGCGCCAGAAACCCGTCCACCTCGGCATTGCACAGCCGAACGGCTTGCGACAGCGCCGCCCCGGGCGGCAACGTTCGGTGCACCTCGTAAACGATGGCCAAGTTGTGGACGTCGCACAGCTTGCGCTCTTTCTCGAACGACAGAACGTCGTTGATCCAGCACACGATTCCGCCCGCCAGTCGCTGTAGCTCCAGGACCTGAGGGTGAGCGCGCACGGCGTCCGACAGCTTCAGACGCTCCAGCGGCTCCACCAGCGCGAAGAACGGCGGCACCGCGCCCGCGGCCGGCCGCAGCATCAAGAACGACGACTCGTGCGGCACCCACTTGCCGGCTCGGTTGTTGGCTTCCCAAAGCATGCCCCCGAAGTACGCTTGATTGCCGACGCGAAACGCTTCCACCTCGGCCGGGCTCGCTAGCCGCCGCAAGCGCGACACGATGTCGCGCAGGGCGGTGACGGCCGGCGGCTCGTCCACGGCCGGCGCCACGCCGGTGAAGGTGCCGTCGAAGCGTTCGAACAGCTCGGCCAGCTGAGAGGGTCGCTCACCGATCGGAGTCTCGTCGCCCAAATCGTCGAGCGCGAAGGCCCAGCACAAATAGTCGGCGGCCAGCGAGAGCTCGACGACGCCGGCGGTGGGGTAAAAGCCAGCCACCATCCAGGCCATGCGCGCGCGCTCGGCCTTTTTTGCCAACACCTCGTCGCCGAACAGTCGCTCGAGCCAGCTCCGCGAATGCTCGTGGGCAGCCTGAACGTGCGGGTTGACCCGCAGTGGAAACGGGCAACGCAGGGCCTCGGCCACGACGGCGCGAGAGGGGATCTCGTCGTCGTTCCAGCGGGGCGGTACGGTCGACTGCGGCGTCTGTCTCATTCCGAGCGGCATTGGTGACAGCAGCAGCGGCCCCCGGATGTGGGACTTAAGCCTCCAGGGTGAGAAAGTTCTCCATCAACACTTACGTGTTGATTCGGGGCGTTCGACCCCGGCGTGGCCGGCTTCCCGACAATCGCTGCGCCGCGCCTAAAGTTGCCCCTCTGCTGTCCGATTCTGATGCTGCACGGGTCAGTTTGACGTTCGCCCCCCAACCCCAAGTCCGGTCATACGACGCCATCGAGAGCGAGCGGGTGGGCGACTCCGTCGTGCTCACGCGCATGCGCGGTCACATGACTCGCCTCTTGGCCGAACGAATGTTCGACCAATTTCGCTCCGCCATCGTCGGCATGCAGAGGCCGGCGTGGATCATCGAGCAACTGGAGCTGACCGGCTTCGACCCGGGCGCAGTTTCGGCGGGGGCGCGTTGGTTCGGGGCCTTCAAAGATCGTGGCGGCGAGCAGGTGATCTTCGTCTCCCCGTTGGCGGCAGCGCGCATGGTAGCGGCTTCGCTGGCGTTCGCGGTGCACGCCAAGATCTCTGCCTGCGACAGCTTGAAGGAAGGCTACGAGCGCGCCGGCCTCGGCAACGTCGAACCGCGGCCGAGCTTGTTCTCGCTTCGGCCGCCCAAGACCGGCTGAGCCGGCTGCGCCGCGGCCAGGCGCACCGCTGCGCGCCGCCCGCGCTCAGAGGTAGCGGATCTCGCCCAGCCTCAGTACTCGCGTGGTGACGGGCGCCTGCAGCTTGGCGCGATCGAAGTGCGCCAGGTAGTACTCGAGCGCCACGCGCGTCTCACCGCGCTTCAGCGTCACCGCGAAAGACGGCTGACGCCCGGGGTAACGCAAGGTGCTGCCCGCGGCGCGAATGAAGATGGGCGTGCCATGCTGAATGCTCACGGAACGCTCGGTGAAGAACACGTTGATGCGCCCCAGGATCTGGTTACATACCTCACCCACCAAGTCTTCCATGCGATCGATGCGGATGGGGCGGATGCCGGGCAAGAAGGCTTCGTACAGCGCGCGCGCGTCCTCACTGGTGAGCCCAACCATCAGGTGGCCCGAGACGTCACCCCCGAACGGTATGACCGCGCTCAGGTCCGACAGCGCGGTCTGATTGGCGACCAAGAACGCGCCGCCTTCGACCTCGAAGCCGGACACGACGCCCAACACCTCGAGCGCCGCGCGCTTCACCGCTTCCGCGATGGCGGAGGGGTAGAAATGCTCGGCTAGCAGCTCGGAGATGGCGGCGCGCAGCTCGTCGCGGCGAAACGGCTCCGGCAGCAGGCTGTCCGGCGCGTTGCGGTCGCGCGTCGATGGCGTGCTCGCGGGCGCGTCGTCCTTGGCCCCCCAGATGATGCGCACGTCGGGCGCAAAGTCGCGCACGCGCGCCAAAAACTCCAGCCCACCTACTTTGGTGGCGGCCGCGCTGGCCACGATCAGGCTGAGGCTCGGCCTGGCTTCGATGAATTGCAGCGCCGACGCCAGCGTCGGTACCCAAATCACCCGGAAGCCGAGGTCGTTCAGCTCTTCCATCACGAACGAGAGCGCGCCGTTGGGGGCGTCGATGACCAAGACCTGTTTGTCTGCACTCATTTAGTGCCGCCGGAGCTCGGGGGGACCACCGCGGCGCCCTGCATGGAGGGCAGGCTGCTGGTTCTACCGAAGAGCGCCTTTTCGATCGCCTTCCACAGCAGGTCGGCCTTCACCGGTTTGAGGATCCAGGCGTTCGCGCCGGCTCGCTTGCCCTCTTCGGCGCGCTGAGTGGCGGCGTCCGACGTCAGAATGAAGATGGGGGTCGTGGCGTAGTCGGGCAGCTTGCGCAGCTCTTCGACCATGCGAATGCCGTCCATGATGGGCATGTGAATGTCGGCGATCACCAAGTCGACCGGGTTTTCGCGCGCGCGCCACAGGCCTTCACGGCCGTTTTCCGCCTCGACGACGCGCGCACCTTTGGATTCCAAGGTGGTGCGTAGCTGCGAGCGGACGAGGGAGGAGTCGTCGACGATGAGGATTGACCACGCCAAGGTTTGCCTTGCTCCTGTTGTGCGCCCCGTGCGACCGAAGGCGAACCCCAAAGCTTAGTACAAGTCGAGAGTCTCGGCAGCAGCCGGCACGAAACACCCGCGCACAAGGTGCGCAGTTTAGTGCGCCGCGCTCGGCCCTGCCGCCGCCTTCAGCTCGACGCTGGTCTGGCCGAGAGTGGCTTTCAAGCGATCGAGCTTTTCTATCCGCGACTTTACCGCCAGCGGCTCCGGCGCGGCGCCGGCCGCGAGCGGCGTCGTCCGAAGGTTTTTTAACTCCAAGCGGGCCTCTTCGGGAGTCAGCTTGCTTGGCGCAGGTGTGGTCTTGTCGGTCTTGTCGAGCCGAGCCAAGAGCTCTTGAACTTTGGCCTCCCGCTCGCGCAAGGCTCGTTCTTGGCTGTTCAGGGCCGTCTCGCGAGCGTCCAGTTGATGCTGAGCATCGGTGACTTCTTGTTGCGCGGAGGCGATGGTCTTTTGGGCCTCGGTGATCTTGACCTGAATGCCATCCAGCCCGCCCTTGACGTCGATTTGTCCGTCGCTCTGGACGATGCGATAAGCGACCGCTCCGGAAATGACGACCAAGGCTACCGCCAGCCCCCAGTACAGGGGCGTGCGCGCGCTGGCGCTCGCTCGTTCACCGTCGGCCGCGCCGTCATCTTTGGCAATAGCGGCAGCTTCTCCCATGCACTCCCAGAGCTATCCGCCCTCACCCCGAAAGGCAACAATCACGGAGCCAGGCGCCCCGCGACTGACATATTGACTACTGGGTACGGCGCAGGCCGACGGTAGCTAGAGCGCGCGCTCCAAAATCTCGCGCAGCTCGGCGTCGGTGAGCGCGATGGGGTTGCCCTTCATGCTGCTGGCAACGGCGGCCTTGGCGACGACGCCGGGAATATCGGCGGCGGTCATGCCGTAGCTGCCCAGGCCCGGTACCGCCAACTCGTGGGCTAGTTGCTCGACGAAGTCGATGCCGTCCGCGATCTTCGCGCTGGGGTTCGCGGTCAAAGCGCGCGCCAGCTCTTGGAAACGGAGCAAGAGCTCGCTGTTCGGCGCGCGAGCGCGCAAGGCCGCGACGTTGGCGTGAAGCACCAGGGGCAACAACCGCGCGCACACCGCGCCGTGCGCGGCCACGAATTGGCCGCCGATCGGACCGGCAAAACCGTGCACCGCGCCCAGCTTGGCGTTGGCCAGCGACAGACCTCCGAACACGGAGCACAGCGCCATGTCTTCGCGCGCGGCCAAGTCCGAGCCGTCTCGGCAGGCACGCCCGAGCGCGCGAGCTCCGCGCCGCACCCCTTCCAGCGCCAGCGCGTCCGTGAACGGATTGTGAAGGCAGCTCACGAAGGGCTCGATACATTGAGTCAGCGCGTCGAGGCCGGTCGCGGCCGTGACCGCGCGGGGCAACGTCAACGTCAGCGCCGGATCCACCAGCGCCACCGCGGGCAACATCGAGTCGTGGCGCAGGCTGACTTTTACTTGCTGAGCGGTCGCAGCCAGCACGGCGTTCTTCGTGACTTCGGCGCCGGTGCCGGCCGTCGTGGGCACCGCGATCAGCGGCAGCGCCGCCTGCGGCAACGGCTGGCCGCGGCCCACTACCTCCAGAAAATCGAACGGATCTCCAGGGTTGGCAAGCAGGGCAGCGGCGGCCTTGCCCAGATCGAGCGCGCTGCCGCCGCCACACGCCAACACCAACTGAACGCCGCCGCGCCGCCCCGCCGCGACGGCGCGGAGCGCGTCGTCGACCGTCGGCTCGGAAGCCACGCTGACAGTAGTCAGCTCGACGCCGGCCGCCTTCACTTGCGCTTCGAGGGCGGCGGTGCGCGCTCGATCCTTACCCGTCACCCACAACGCGCGAGTGCCGAGCTTGCGCGCGCGCTCGCCCAAGGACTGCGCCACACCACTGCCGAACACGATCCGCCCGGCGCTCAGGAACTCGAACGGGCGCAATTCACTCATTCGGGCAGCGTGCTCCAGCGTGCTTCGTCGGGGCAAAGGCTCTCGTACTTCACGCTCGTGCGCGGGCTCTTCATCATCGGCGCCACCGCGTCACGCCAAACGGCATAGTGCGCGGTTTCCTTGTGCCGAGCAGGAGCATCGGCGGTTTTGTAGGCCTCGACCAAGACGAAACGCGTCGGATCGTCCGCTTGCTGCGCCACGTCGAAGCGCGCGACGCCGGGCTCCTTCAAGCTCTCGACCGCGTTCTTGCGGGTGGCGGCGATGAAAGCGTCTACTTGGTCGGGCAAGACCTGAACGTGAACGTGAACCACCAACATGCCCGAATCATCGACCGTGCCTCGCGGCCGTCAACGTCATTCTGCCAGCGCTACTCGTCGTCGACGGGCGGCGGCGGGGTCGACAGGCGCGCGCCGTCGACTTTGCCGTCCAGCAACTGCTTCTGTTTGAGCTCGAGCAGTCGCTCGGCCTTGGTGCGGCCGTGAAGGCGCTTATTGGTCTCGGCGCGCTTGGCCTGCTCGGTCTTGGCCTTCTGCTTGCGAAACCGGTTCAGATTGACGACGTTGCCCATGGCGCGCCCGCGAATTACAGCACGAATTTCGGGCCTGTCGCGCACTGATGACGGACCTGGCCGGCCTAAGCTAGCGTGGCGAAAATGGCGTGGCTTAAGAAAGCATTACTGGGCGTCGGCGCGGTGGTTGGCGTAGTGGCGTTGGGAGGTGGCGGCTTCGTGTACGCCAAAGTCTCGGCCTTCAACGCCAGTTTGGACAAGGTCTACGACGTGCCGCTGCCCAAGCTCGAGCGCACGACCGAGCCGGCGCTTTTGGCGCGCGGTGAGCACTTGGCCCACACCATCATGCCCTGCGCCGACAGCGGCTGCCACGGCAACGATTTGGGCGGCGGCAGGGTCACGGTCATGGGTCCCATCGGCAACTTCGTCGCGCCCAACATCACGACGGGTGGCCTGGGTGCCGCCTACTCGGACGCCGAGCTGGCGCGACTGCTGACGCACGGCGTGAAGAAGGACGGCCGTGGCGCTCGCTTCATGCCCTCTCACGAATCGAACTGGCTGCCCGACGAGGACATCACCGCGCTCGTCTCGTACGTGCGGACCCTACCGCCGCAGAACAAGCAGCCGCCGGGCATGAAGATCGGTGTCATGGGCAAGGTGCTCGATCAGCTGAACATGATCCCCATCGACGTCGCTCGCCGGGTCAACCACCAGCACATCGAAAAGGCACCGAGCCCGACCCCCGACCCGGCCTACGGCAAATACCTCGCCCGCCTGTGCACCGGTTGTCACGGCGAGGGCTTGAGCGGCGGCCCCATTCCCGGAGCGCCTCCGGACATGGCGATTCCGCTCAATCTCACGCCCGACGCAAGCGGTTTGGCCGGCTTCAGCCTGGAAGACTTCAAGCAGGTGCTGAAGACCGGAAAGCGCAAGAAAGACGGCCGAAAGCTGGATCCGATGATGCCCGTCGAATCCTTCGGCCAATTCGACGACGTCGAGATGCAGGCGCTGTTCAGCTACCTGATGTCACGGCCGGCGAAGCCGTTCGGAGGCCGCTAGTCGTGGACGAGCCGGTGCCGCGTCGTCGCTTACTGCTGAGCTCGGCGGTGTGGGGGGCCGCGGTGTTGGCCGGTGCCTGCAAACGCAGCGAAACGTGTCCGCCTTCGCAGCTTGGCCCCGAAGACGTCAAGCTGCGCGAAGCGCTGCACTACACCGATCACTCGGCCGACCCGCAAAAGCTCTGCAACGGCTGCCAGCAGTACCTGCCCAACACCGACGCCGACTGCGGCACCTGCAAGCTGATGAAGGGCTTCGTGCACCCCGCCGGCTACTGCGCAGCTTTCTCGGCCAAGGGCTGAGGATGCGGTCAGATCTCGATCTGCGATCCAATTTCCATCACTCGGCTCGGCGGAATGCCGAAGAACGCCGTCGCCGGCTGAGCGTTGCGGGTCAAAAAAGCGAACAGCCGCTCACGCCACAACGCCATGCCGGGGTCCTGGGTGGGCAGCACGGTTTCGCGGCCCAAAAAGAACGTCGTGTACTCGAGTGAGTAGCCGCTGAACTTGGCGTGCTGGAGTAGCTCCGGCACGTTGGGCGTCTCCATGAAGCCGTAGTGCGCCACCGCGCGCCAAAAGCCGTTGGACAGCTCCTCGACACGAACCCGCTCCGTCAGCGGAATGCGCGCGATCTTTTCGGTGATGATGGTCAAGAGCAGCACGCGATCGTGCACGGCGCGCATGTGCAAGAAGCCCTGCAAGAGCGCGGTGGGCGTGCCGCTGTCGTTCCCGGTCATGTACACGGCCGTGCCCGGTACGCGAGCGGGGCGCTCGACCACCATCAGCTCGAAGAAATCTTCGAGCGGCACCGTGCGCTCCTTGATCTTCGAGAACAACAGCTGGCGACCGCGACGCCAGGTGGTGAAAACGGTGAACATCAGCGCGCCAACCACCAGCGGAAACCAGCCGCCATGCGCAACCTTGGTCAGATTCGAGCCGAGGAACACCAGCTCCAAACACAAAAGCGGAATCGTCACCAACAGCGCGGGCCCTTGGCGCCAGTGCCATTGAGTGCGAGCCACGACGTAGGCGAGCACGGTCGTGATCGTCATGTCGAGGGTGACGGCGACGCCGTACGCTGCCGCCAGCCCGCTCGAGCTGCCGAAGCCCCAGACCGCGGCGATGGCCGAAATCATCAGCAGCCAGTTCACGATCGGCACGTAGATTTGGCCGATGTGGTGCGCCGACGTGTGCAAGATACGCACGCGCGGCAGAAAGCCGAGCATCAAGGCCTGGCGCGTCACCGAGAACGCGCCGGAGATCAACGCCTGCGAGGCGATGATGGTGGCGAACGTCGACATGATGACGAGCGGGTACAACAGCCCGGGCGGCGCCATGCTGTAGAACGGGCTGGCGATCGCTTGCGGCCGCTCCAGCAGCAGCGCCCCCTGACCGAAGTAGTTGAGCAAGAGACCGGGAAGCGCGACCGCGAACCAGGCGGTGCGGATGGGTTTGGCGCCGAAGTGACCCATGTCGGCGTACAGCGCCTCGCCGCCCGTCACGACCAGAAATACCGAGCCCAGCACCAAGAAGCCGAGCTTGCCGTTGCGCATGAAGAAGCCGAGCGCGTGCGCCGGGTTCACCGCCTGCCAAATGCCCGGGTGGTGAGCGATGTTGTACAAACCCAAGGCGGCCAGCGTCGCGAACCAGGCCAACATGATCGGGCCGAACACGGCGCCGACGCTGCCGGTTCCCCGCCGTTGCGCCGAAAATAGCAGCAGCAAGATGCCGCTCGCGATCGGCAAGATCAGCGGCTCGAACGCGGGCGTGGCGACGCCTAGGCCCTCCACCGCGCTCAGCACCGAAATGGCGGGAGTGATGATGCCGTCGCCGAACAGCAGCGACGCACCGAACAGACCGACCGCCAGCGCCAAGCGGTGCGCGCCGGGCCGGAGCCCTTGGCCGGAGGTAGCCAACGCGGTGAGCGCCAGAATGCCGCCCTCACCCGCGTTGTCGGCGCGCAGCACGTACGCCACGTACTTGAGCGAGATCACGACGGTCAGCGCCCAAAAGATCAACGACACGATGCCGAATACATTTTCGGGAGCCGTCGATACGCCGTGGGCCCGGCTCAAGCACTCCCGCACCGCGTACAGGGGGCTGGTGCCGATGTCGCCGAAGACGACGCCCAAGGAAGCCAGGGCGAGGACGAGGAGTTGTTTGTTCCCCTCTGGTGCGCGCTGGTGCCCGGGATCCGACGGCTCGGATGCCTCGGCGACGCGCGCGCTGCCTTCATCCATCCGCTTTGCGTGTATCCCACCCGGCGCCCGCCGGGAACCACCATCTTGCCGTGGCTCGCGCTAGTCTGCCCCGCCAAGATGTTTGGCTACGCATTGTTCGTGGTTCTGGCGCTGCTCACGGGGGTGACGATCGCCGTGCAGACGGGCATCAACTCTCAGCTGCGCGCGTTTCTGGGCAGCCCGCTGCAAGCCGTGTTCGTGTCGTTCATGGTGGGCACGGTGATCGTGGCGCTCGCGCTCGTCGCAAAACGCCAACCTCCGCCGGTGACCAGGTGGGCACAAATGCCCTGGTGGATGTGGCTAGGTGGCATGTGCGGCTTATTCATCGTCTCCACGAACATCCTGGTGGTACCGCGGCTGGGCGCGGCGCTGCTCACCTCCCTGGCGATTGCGGGCCAGCTCACCACCGCGCTGGTGCTGGACCACTACGGCGCCTTCGGCTTTCCGGTCCATCAGATTTCGCTCGCGCGCGTCGCCGGAGGCGTGCTCTTGCTCGCGGGCGTAGTACTAATCCGCTACAACTAGACGCATTCATTTGCGCACTCGGGCCGAAAGTCGTGATCGGCAGGCGTGCCTCGCGACATAAAAGCTCGGAGTTTCCGGTCATGTCCGAGCTCGTCGTCAAAGCCAAAGCCACCTGCCGTTGGGATCTCGTCGCCCTGGGCGAGGTCATGTTGCGCCTCGATCCCGGTGAAGGTCGCGTCGCCACCACGCGCGGCTTTCAGGCTTGGGCAGGTGGCGGGGAGTACAACGTTGCCCGTGGCCTCAAGCGCTGCTTCGGCCTCGACACCGCCGTCGTCACCGCGTTTGCCGACAACCCGGTCGGCCGCTTGGTGCAAGATTTGATCTACCAGGGCGGCGTCGACCAAAGCTACGTCAAGTGGGTTCCGTACGACGGCATCGGGCGCTCGGTGCGCAACGGCTTGAACTTCGTGGAGCGCGGCTTCGGCGTGCGCGCGGCGCTCAGCTGCTCCGATCGCGGGCACACCGCGGTGTCGCAGCTCCAACCCGGTGACATCGACTGGGACCGCGTGTTCGGCAAGGACGGGGCGCGCTGGTTCCACACCGGCGGCATCTTCGCCGCGCTGAGCGAGACCACCCCGCTCGTGGCCAAAGAAGCGATGGTGGCCGCCAAGAAGAGCGGCACGTTGATCTCCTACGATCTCAACTACCGCGAGTCGCTGTGGAAGGGCATCGGCGGCAAAGCCAAGGCCCAACGCGTGAACCAAGAGCTCGCTCAGTACGTCGACGTGATGATCGGCAACGAAGAAGACTTCACCGCGTCGCTCGGCATCGAAATCGCAGGCCTCGACGAAAATTTTTCCAGCCTCGAGCCTGCGCACTTCGAGAAGATGATCGAGACGGCGCGCAAGACGTATCCCAATTTCAAGGTGGTCGCGACCACGCTGCGCAACGCCAAAACGGCGACCAAGAACGACTGGGGCGCGGTG
>JBEQSW010000239.1:0-2497 GCA_040348565.1 Myxococcales bacterium
CAAAATTCTCGCCTCTGTCTCGTCCTCCCGTCCTCCCGTCCTCCCTGTGAAAAAATCTCGATCGTACGAGGTGGCCTTTCGCCGCCACAGAAGCTTCTGCGATTCGGGCTGCGGATTGGCAGCCCAAGATGTGTGGAATCCTCGCCGCAGCGCGCTTGCAGACGCCAGCTTGGCGTTACCCGGTACCGTAGGCGTCGTGGCGGCGCCGGGTGCGCCAGTGCGTTGCGAGCCATGCCCATGCTTGCTCGATGGGGAAGAATGAGACGTAGGCGATGCCGCACAATTGGTACGGAAAGGCGATGGTCATCATCAGCACCACCGAGACATGGAAGCCCCAGGCCATGGCCGCCCAGGCCGCCGCGATTCGGCGGCCTAGCAATGCCAGCGGTGCTCCCAGCTCGACGACCATCGTCAGCAGCGCCAGCACGCGAAACGCGCCATGCTGCTGCACGAGCCATGGGCCGAGCGGAAAAACCTCGGTGCCAAGCTCGATTTTGCGCAAATTGTCGTAGGCCATTTGCGCGCGCAGCAGCTCCCCTTCGAGCCAGGGGCCTCCCGCTAGCTTGAGCTTGGCGACGCCGGCCAGCGCGTACGTGACGACCGTGACCAACGACATGGCGCGGAGCGCCCAGCCGTAACGCGCGTCAGGCGCAGCGGGTGGCGGGCGTCCGTGCTTCAAGGCGCGCCGGGCATCCAGGCTGAAGACGTCGGCGGCGGGGCTGAGCGCCAGCAACAGCACGTGCAACGTCAGCAGGTTGTCGGTGTGGAAGACCATGCCCCAAGACGAGCGGTAGGTCGTCACCCATAGCAGTGAGAGGGCAAAGAGCGGAGCGCTGTAGCTGAATGCGAGCCCCAACACGAACATCAGCGACGTCACCAGCACCAACGCCACGCTTGCCACCACCAGCGGCGCGGGCAAGGGTGCCGGCAGCCAGCTCGCGAGGCCCACGGGCACGAATTGTTGCGGCAGAAACTCGACGACGCTGAGCAAGCTCGGCGTGCGAATCAGCAGGTAGATGACGGCGAACGCGCCCACGACCACGCGGGTGAGCGCCAGCCGCTCGGGCGGCACCGACCAGTACCAAAACCTTGCCAGTTGCTTCACTCGCGACCCTTCACGCGGCACTGCACGAGCCGCTGGGCGTGCTCGGGCTCCGGTGTTCCCTCGAAATAGGTCAGCGGGTCGAACCGCGCGCGAACGATGCGCACCTGCCGTACTTCTGCAAGCTTCGGCGCCAGCGCGACGCGCGCTGCAATGCTGGCGCACAACGACTTGAGCGCGCGACGGTCGTCGTTGGCCGCCTGTCGCAGCGTGCGCATGGCTTGCATGGGCTCGTCGTTGGCGACCATTTGCGGCGGCAAGCGCAACACCTCGCGCGACGCCGTGACCCCGAGCGCGACCGTCAACTCGGGCTTGTCGAGCACGCGCGCGAACATGGGATACGTAGAAAACGGGTACGAGTCATCGCGCGCCGCGCGCAACAGCGGCGTTGCGGTCGCGACCACCAGACCCAGCCCAAGCAAGCTCCGCAAGACCCACGTCACGGGCGGAACATACACGCGCGGCCGGCGAGTGCCCATGGTTGCCCAGCTCGCCCAGCAGAGCGCGCGGCGTCGCGCCGGCGATGGCGCGGAATTCGGCGATGAGGTGCGCTTGGTCGTAGTAGCCGGCGGCGGCGGCGATGTTGGCCCAGCTGACGGCACCGCCCTCGCGTGCCGCGCCGAGCGCGCGGTGAAAGCGCGCAAGTCTGGCGAAAGCTTTGGGGCTCAAGCCCACGGTTTCGTGGAATACACGGCGGAGATGACGCTCGCTCACGCCGAGGCCGAGAGCGACGGCGTTGACGCTGGTTTTTGCCAGCCGGTCGGCGGCGGTCAGCGCGAGCTGCAGATGGGCAGGGTCACCAACGGCGGTGGTGATGCGGTCGGCGATGGCACGGTCCAAGATTGCGGCTGCCGCCGCCGTATCGGGCGCTTGGGCGAGCTGGTCGACCAGCTGACGCGTGGCGGCGCAGCCCCACAAATCCTCGAGCGCCACGATTCGCCCCGCAATCTGGGCGGCCGGTACCCCCAGCACCGCCTGTTGCGCACCCAGGCGAAGACGCGCCGTCACGGTGCGCTGGCCGGCGCGGATGACTTTTCGATGCGCGCTCTGTCTCACACCGAAAGCATGAATGTCGATGCCACTGCGAGTCGACGGTCCGAAACGCACCACCAGCTGGACCTCGGGACGCGGCATTGCCACAAACGGGCCGTCGCGGTCACACTCGAATAAGAGCAAGGCCGCCACCGCCGATGCGGTGGGCGCGCTCGGCACGAGTGGGCGGTGAGCAGCGTTCGCGGACAAGTCACGATTCTGAGGCGCTGGCGCCGGACACGCAACGTGGGTCGCGCGCTTGTCCGTTTTTTCCAAGCGGCCAAAAGCGCCGGTCGCTACGTTGTTTGCATGAAGATCCTCGTCACCGGAGCGACTGGCAAGGTCGGAAACCGATTGGCCAAA
>JBEQSW010000251.1:0-16661 GCA_040348565.1 Myxococcales bacterium
CACTCCCTCCTCGGCTACGAAACGCCGACCGCTTACGAAGCTTGCGCTATCAAATCGGAGAGCGCATAGTCCTTAGCAAGTTGTCCGGGGGATCGGATCAACTCCAGAGCAACGACGCCGTGCTTACGGTTGAGGACGTCCATTTCGAAAAAATTACGCTGGATGGCGAGCCTCTCGAGCTTCCGACCATCAAGCAATTTCCATTCAATGTTGGCCTCAAACCGGGCCGCTACTCATTTCTCACGAGCTGCAACAAAAAGACTCCTATCGTTCTAGATGTAACGCCCAAACACGAGTACACGCTCGGCGATGCTTTGAGCGGCGGCCCGAGAATCGTGGATGCCGGCGCCGGGAAAATGCTCGCGATCGTAGATTTCGAGTGCGTGCTCATGGACCAAACGACACAAGCCACGATCGTCAGAATGCCAGCAGAGCTGCGCGACGAGGCTCCTGCGCCGCAAGCTCCGGCAAGCAACCAACCTCCGACGTCTCCGCCGCCCTAGCTCGACGACTGTCCTGGTAGCGTCCCCGAGCGCGGCAGACCGGGCAGCCTGAAGCAGAGGGCCCTTCGGGGCAGATCCAGGACGAAACGCTTCTTTGCGGCGGGGTCGCCTCCTGCGTTGGCATCGGGCCAGGCTTCGCGAGAGGGCGCACGCTCCGCGCCACGCCCGGGCTGCGCGGCGCAATACTGCGGGGGCGTGGCTATCGTCGACCGGGCCCTACTCGACATCCCCGGAACTTCGAGGCGTGCCTCCATCCCGAGCTGCTCGATGAGCTATTGGGGGGCGCCACGGGTGAAGCTCGGTGCCAATCTGGCTCATCGTAGAGGCCAGCGTCGTGAGTTGCGCCGGTAGTGCCCCCAACGAGTGCTCGGTAAACGTGCCGACCGGCTGTCCAGATCCTACGCTCACGTACGCCTCTGGGGTGGGTGCCACGATCAATGCGGCCCGTTCTCCGTGCCACACGGCGGGCGGCGTCGAACGCACCGTTCCGCTGACAAACTACAGCCAGGTCTCGACGCGGTTGACCGGCGTGGCCGGACAGCTCGAGACATGCACGATGCCACCCGCTTCTTCGCCGCCCCTCTCGGCAAGCGATCGGCAAGCGATCCTCGACTGGATTGTTTGCGGGGCGCCCCCTTAGCCGCCAACTCGGACGGCCTCTGCTACGTGCAGAGCAACTACCCGTCGCCCTATTGAATGGTGGAGCCGGCGGAGGCCGCTGGTTTTCGCCTCAGCCCTTCCCGCCCTCAATCCGCAGCAACACCCGCTCGAGCTTCGTGATCAAGAGCTGTGCGTCGGCTTTTTCGACGTAGTCGTCTGCACCAAGGTCCAAGGAAATCCGGCTGTCGGAGCCGTGCCCTTGGCGACCGGACCAAACAACGACGGGAATGTTCGCGGTGCGCGGGTCTGCTTTCAGCTTGCCAAGCACGTCGCGACCGTCGGCGTCCGGGAAGTCCAGATCGAGGACGATCAGGTCGGGTTGCGTTTGGAGCGCTAGCTCGATCGCGGCCTTGCCGGTTGTGGCTTGAATGACTTGGTGGCCCCGCTTCTCGGCCGTTCGCTTGACCAGGGCCTGGATGGCTTCGTTGTCGTCAGCGACCAGGAGCTTGCGAGGCCCGCCGGGCTTTTTGTCTTCGGCCATTCCGCACCACCGTAAACTATCCGCGGGCTTGTGTCAGCGTGACTCGGGGTTGAGGCAGGGTTGACGCACGCGCCGCAATTCCAGTCGTGTCTCCTGAATCCCCAGGTGACCGTAGCGAGACGAAGCTGCCTAGTCATTTATTCGGGGCGCTTGACACCGGCGGGTCAGGGTGCGCCCCCATGCGTGCGCCAAAGCAACGGTCCGCCAAGTCGGTTCAGACGATCCCCTGCGTTTTCCTCAATTGCCATCCTATCGAGGGTTAATAGCGCGCAATTGTGCGTCCTTTGCGACGGAACCACCAGGTTGGCACCGACTCAGGGCGAAAATGCGCGGCCCTGCTGCGCTTTGGGGGCTCTAGCCGGCGGGGCTTCGGGCTATAAGCGTATCTCGGTCTGAAATGCGAACGGCGGGACCCAACATGCAGGTAGCAGCGAAAGAGCGCGTCCTGCTCGTCGACGACGAGCCGCAGATCTTATTGGCGCTCGAAGATCTGCTCGCGGACGACTACACCATATTCAAGAGCCAAACGCCGGAGCGTGCCCTGGATCTCGTGCGCGCAGACAACGAGATTGCGGTAGTCATCACCGATCAGCGCATGCCGCACATGAACGGCGACGAATTTCTGAGTCGGATCGGGGACGGAAGTCGTGCACTTCGAATCATGGTGTCTGGGTTCGCAGATCTGCCAGCCGTGCTGCGGGCGGTCAACGACGGGAAGGTCTTCGCCTACGTCACTAAACCGTGGGACGCCGTAGATCTGCTACGCAAGGTGCAAACGGCGGCCGAGCACTTTCGCCTGGCGCAGGATCTCGAGTACGAACGCCGGCTACTTCGCGACCTGATGGACAACAGCCCTGATGGCATCTACTTCAAGGACGCTGAGTTGCGTTTCCTGCGCGCCAACGCGTCTTTCGCGAGGACGATTGCCAGGAACCCCGAGGCTCTCGTGGGGCGGCGCCTATCCGAGCTTCTTGGTGATGAGGATGACCACGTTGCGATCGAGGCGGAGGAGAGTCGAGTCCTTCGTGGAGTAAGGCCGATCCTGGACGCAGTGCGGCAGTCCCGCCGTGGCGGTGTGGCCCACTTCATTTCGGAAACGAAAGCCCCAATCCGAGGCTCATCTGGGACGGCGCTGGGTCTCGTCGCTATCTCCCGTGACGTGACGGATCGCGTCAAGACGTCCGAAGCCCTCCGTGAGAGCGAGGCGCGGCTGCAGCAGCAAACTCGGATCTTGAACTCCATCTTGGAGGGCATGGGCGACGGTGTCGTCGTGATCGGTCGAGATGGTCGGAGTTTGCTCTTCAACAACGAAGCTGGCCGCATAGTGGGAGTCGCGGACCGCGATGTTCGCGCGGAATCGTGGCCCGAAACATACGGCCTCTATCTGGGCGACGCCAGCGAACCCCTCCCACCCGAAGGAAACCCGCTGTGCCGCGCCATGAACGGTGAAGCGCTGGTGCAGGTCGAACTTCGCGTCAGGAATGCAAAGGTCGCCGGCGCGGTCGTAGCGGTGACCGCGACGCCGCTGAAAGACCCGGACGGCGCTGTCCTGGGCGCAATTGCGCTGCTGCGTGATGTGACCCAGCAGCGTAGCCTCGAACAGCAGGTCGCTCAGTCGCAGAAGATGGAGGCGATCGGGCAACTCGCGGGCGGAGTGGCCCACGATTTCAACAACCTCCTCACTGTCATTGTGGGCTGTGCGCAACTAGCGCTCGAGGACTTTTCGGAGGATGACGCTCGGCGCATCAATCTGGTCGAGGTGCTTGCGGCCTCACGCCGGGCGTCGCTGCTCACCCAGCAGCTGCTGGCGTTTAGTCGTCGCCAGGTGATCGAGCCGCGCGAGCTACAACTGAACGAGATCGTGGCGGGGCTCGAAAGCATACTCCGCCGGTTGATTGGAAAGCATATCGAACTCACTGCGATCCTCCGTCCCGATTTGAGTTCGATTTCTGCCGATCCCAGTCAGATCGAGCAAGTCATCATTAACCTCGTGGTCAACGCGCGGGACGCGATGCTCGAAGGAGGTGGGCTCAGGATCGAGACAGACGAGGACGTGCTCGGCGAGGGCGCAGCCGCCGACCTTGGCCTTCGCCCGGGGCGGTTCGTCACGCTGACCGTGACCGATACGGGAGAGGGGATGACCGAAGACACGCGCAAGCGTTTGTTCGAACCGTTCTTTACCACCAAGGAGATCGGCAAGGGCACTGGCCTTGGCTTGTCCACCGTCTACGGTATCGTTCATCAAAGCGGGGGTCACATCCAGGTCAGCAGTGCACCCGGGGAAGGAACCGAGTTCAGGATCCTGCTGCCGCGTAGCAAGCGCGCTGGGCAGGCGCCACCTAGCGTTCCTCCGGTGCCGCTACCGACGGTTGCAGCGACCGTTCTTCTCGTCGAGGGCGACGACGTCGTTCGCCGGATAGCCGCGAGGATCTTGCGCTCCGAAGGGCACGCGGTGGTGGAGGCGTCTCGCTTGAGCGAAGCGCGCGGCGTTTTGGCGGAGCGAGGCGCGGGCATCGACGTGCTGCTGATGGACATTGGCCTGATGGGAGTCGAGTTTTCCACCGATGTCTCCAGGAATTGGCCGAAGATTCGCGTCGTGATCATGACAGGTGGAGGTCAGGCGACGGACTCGCAGACCCAATCCGTGTTGGGGGACAGCGCGCTGGTGGTGAAACCCTTTTTCCGTGCCCAACTGATCGGGAAGGTGCAGGAAGTGTTGCGGTCGCGCGCTGACGACCAGAGGTCCGATGCCTTGGAGTAACGAGGGAGCCCGGCAATGAACGCCGATGCTGGTCCTTGGCTGAATGTGCTCTTGTGCCAGGCGGGCTCTCTTGCCTGCGCCGTGCCGGTTTTACACGTTGCAGAGACAATGCGCCCACTCCGCATCGAATCATTGAGAGGCGTGCCGCCTTTCGTGAGCGGCATGTCGATCGTCCGCGGCGTGTCAGTGCCTGTCATCGACCTCGCCCAATTGCTCGGCAACGAGACTGGCGCGAAAAAGTCTCGCTTCGTGCTGGTCAAAGTCGGCACGCGTTCGGTAGCGCTCGCCGTCGACGGCGTGATTGGAGTAAGGCGGCTGGAAAGCGCCACAATGAGCGCGTTGCCCCCGTTATTGCGAGGGGCCAGCGCGGAATTCGTGTCGGCGATCGGGCTATTGGATGATCAACTGCTCGTCGTCTTGGAAAGCGGGACGATCGTGCCGGACGCCGTGTGGACTCGCGTTTCAAGTGGCGGGCAGGCGTGAAAGTTACGCTCTCTTCTGCGGACGTGGAGCGGTTTCGAACCGCCATTGCACAGCGCTTTGGACTTTGGTTTGACGACGGAAAGCTCGCCTACCTGGCGGACGTGTTGGAGCGTCGCCTTCGCGCGGTTGGCGAAGCGCCCTCGCACTACCTAGCAAGGCTCGAAGCGCCTCCAAAAATTCAGGCAGAGCTCAGGGAAGTGGCACAAGAGCTGACCGTCGGAGAGACGTACTTCTTTCGACACAACGATCAATTTCGCGCCTTTGCCGAGGTCGCGCTGCCCGAGCGCATCGAAGCGAAGGCCGCGACTCGGCAGCTCCGTTTGTTGTCGGCGGGCTGCTCCTCCGGCGAAGAGGCGTATTCGCTTGCGATTCTAATTCAACAACGCGCACTCGACGCGCGCTGGGTGACCGTCATCAAGGGCGTCGATATCAACCCCGGCGTTTTGGAAAAGGCACGGCTCGCTCGCTATTCACTCTGGGCGTTGCGCGAGACGCCCGAGGACGTCCAGAAGCGCTACTTCACGACCGACGGGCGCGAGCATGTGCTTGCCAAATCCATTCGAGAAAGCGTGACCTTCGAGGAGGAGAATCTCGCTAGTGACGAGCTGTGGACCGCCGACACCTACGACGTCGTGTTCTGTCGCAACGTGCTCATGTACTTCACGCCGGAGAGTGCCCAACGCGCCGTGAGGCGGATCTCTCTCTCGCTCGCTCCGGGCGGCTACCTGTTTTTGGGCCACGCGGAGAACCTGCGCGGGTTGTCGCAAGACTTCGAGCTGTGCCACACGCACGGCACCTTTTACTATCGCCGAAAGGCCGAGCTAGAACCGAATTTGGTGTTGCGGCCGGTTCCTTCGCCGGCGACCTCAGCCCAGCCCAATCTTCCGCTCGACTGGGCGAGCAGCTGGCTGGAGACCGTGCAGCGGTCTTCAGATCGAATTAGGGCGCTGACGGAAAAGCCGACCTCCGAGCTGGAGCGCCCGCCGCTTTCGGCTACGGCGTCCGTTGCCCCTGATCTGAGCCTTGCGCTGCAGTTGCTCGCCCACGAAAGGTTTGGCGAGGCTCTCGACGTACTCCAGCAGCTGCCTCCAAGCTCTGCTCGAGACCCCGACGCTGTCTTGTTGCGTGCCGCTCTGCTGACTCACAGCGGTAAGCTCGAGGACGCCGAGCGAGCGTGCACGGAACTGCTGGTCCTCGACGGACTGAGCGCCGGCGCGCACTACTTGCGTGCACTCTGCCGAGAACGAAGTGGGAACACCCGGGCTGCGGTGGAGCACGCCCAGACCGCGACCTACTTGGATCCGGGCTTTGCGATGCCACACCTGCATCTGGGCTTGATGGCCAGGCGCACGGGAGACCGTGTCACCGCGCAACGCGAGATCGAGCAGGCCGCGCTTCTGTTGCAGCGTGAAGAGCCGTCTCGCTTGCTCCTGTTCGGTGGGGGGTTCAATCGCGACAGCTTGATCGCGCTCTGCCGCTCCGAGCTCGAACGGTTCAAGGAGCCGACATGACGGCCTCGACCGAGCTCGAGCAGAAGCTCGGCGCGCTGCGTGATGCTTTTGATCTATCGTTTGCGGCGCCAGCTGGCGTGGGCCATGCTGCGTACGTCGACTTTTTGACGATTCGCGTGGCGGGTGACCCGTATGCGCTTCGGTTGTCCGAGGTCGCCAGTGTGCATGCGGACCGCAAGCTGGTGACGGCGCCGAGCCTACTTTCGGAGCTGGTCGGGATCGCCGGCTTTCGTGGCGTGCTCACGCCGGTCTACGACCTTGGGGCGGTACTCGGCTACCCCGCACAACCGAGCTCGAAGTGGCTGGTCCTGACTCAGCATTCGTCTCCGATCGGGTTCGCCTTCGAGGTTTTCGACGCGCACCTGCGCGTGGCGCCGGACCGCGTGTCTGCGACTGAGCCCAGCGCGAATACGGCTGCCCGAGGCGCGGTGCACAGCGGCCAAATCACCTTGCCCCTTCTTCATTTGCCCTCGCTCGTCGAGGGAATCGCACAACGAATCAAGGCCCACGGGCCATCGCAGGAACGGTGAGGGATGCGCATCAATTGGACCTTCGGACGGAAGTTGGCGCTCGGGTTCGCGATCGCGGTGTTGACGGTGCTGGTGATCGGTATCTCGGGGTACCGCAGCACAGAGCACCTGATCGAAAATGATCGCTGGGTCACCCACACCCACGAGGTGCGCACAAAACTCGCTGATTTGCTGTCATTTCTCAAGGACGGCGAGACCGGGCAACGGGGTTTCGTCATCACGGGCGACGAGAACTTTCTCGAACCATACCGCGCGGCCCTTCCAGAAATCGCCAAGACCATGGCTGAGGTGCGTGGCCTGACCTCAGACAACGAGGCTCAGCAGCGCAGACTGAACGCGCTGCAGGGGCTGGTCGACGGCAAGCTCGCAGAGCTACACCGCACCATCGAGATGCGCCGAGGCCAGGGTTTCGAGCCCACCATGAAGGTGGTTGCCGCTGGCGAGGGCAAGACACTCATGGACCAAGGAAGGCGCGTCATCGCTGAGATGGACGACGACGAGGCCGGCCTACTCACGCGGCGAACGCTCGAGGCGGAACAAAGCTCCGAGAACACGAAGTCGACCATCCTGTGGGGCAGCCTGTTCGGCATTGTGTTTGTGACTCTGGCTGGAGCACTGATTTCGCGTTCCCTGGCTTCGCAAATAGGAGCCGCGGTACATCACATCCAGAGCTCGTCGGCCGAGTTGCAAACAGCGGCGAATCAGCAGGCGACGGGCGCCAAAGAGCAGGCGACTGCCATGAACGAGATCTCGACGACGATCAGTGAGCTGCTCGCCACGTCGCGCCAAATTGCCGAGAGTGCCCGGCGGGTGGCCGAGATCGCCGATCAGACGGCGACCGCTGCACGAACGGGGGATCTGACCGTCGCCAAGGGACATGAATCGATCACGGGCATTCGTCGACAGGTCGACGTGATCGTGCACCACATGCTTGATCTAGGAAAGAAGTCGCAGCAGATCGGGTCCGTACTCGAGATCGTTTCAGAGCTCGCGGAGCAGACGAACATCCTGGCGATCAACGCGACAATCGAGGCCGCCGGCGCTGGCGACGCGGGTCGGCGATTCGGAGTCGTGGCCGACGAGATCCGAAAGTTGGCCGATCGCGTCGGTGGATCGACCAAGGAAATCCGGGGCCTAATTGACGATGTGCGAAGTGCCGTCAACACCACGGTGATGACCACCGAAACGGGCTCGAAGGCCGTCGAAGCCGGCGCCGAGCAGTTCGGGCGAGTCGCGGCCGCGTTTGGTCAGATCAGCAGCCAGGTGTCGACCACGACAGAGGCTGCCAAGGAGATCGAGCTGTCGACGAAACAGCAGGCCTCTGCCGTCGAGCAGGTCAACGTGGCGATCACCAACGTTTCGCAGGCGTCGAAGGAGAGCGAGGTCAGTACGGGGCAGACGCTCCGCACCGCGGTCGAATTGTCGCACCTTTCCCGCGAATTGCTGCGTCTCGTACAACCGCAAGTCGAATCTGCCGCCCGCGCCAGCTCAGAGAACTAACGTATGGCTGACCCGTACAGGTACTTCCGCGTTGAGGCGGGGGAAATCCTGGAGCAGCTCCAGAAAGGGCTGCTCGAGCTCGAGAAGGGTGCGGCGTCTGTCGAAGTCGTGCCCCGGTTGCTCCGGCTCGCGCACACGTTGAAGGGCGCGGCGCGAGTGGTCAAACAGAGGGGCATCGCCGATTTGGCGCACGCTCTCGAGGATGTGCTCGTCCCTTTTCGAGATCCTGACCTGCCGATCGAGGAAGGGATGATCGAGGGTGCTCTAAGGAACGTCGACGCGATGCGTGCGCAGCTGAGCGCCCTTTCGCTCGCAGCAGCCTCGGGCGTCGAACAGACCGCGGCCAAACTCGCGAATGGGGGGATGGACGACGCGCTTTGGGGGGCAAAGCCGAACGTTCAAGATCTCGACGCGTTGATGGACAACATCGCGGAGCTCAACTTTCAGCTCGGTGGGGTTCGCCAGTCGCATCGGGCTCTCGAACGCGCAAGGAATCTAGCCGAGCTGGTTTCCGACCAACTGGAGCCGCGGCACGCCTTGCAGCCGGCCGGAGCCGCGTCGAGCACGCTCCGCTCGCTGGCCGAAGAGCTCCAATCTGCTCTCGGGACCGCCGAGCGCGAGATCCTATCGAGCGTCGAGCAAGCAGCGCGCGAGCTCGGCCAAGTGCGCGATGCGGCGGAGAGGCTTCGGTTGGTGCCCGCGGAATTGATCTGGGGGTCACTCGAGCGGACGGCCCGCGATGCGGCAATGAGCCTCGGAAAGCCGGTGAATTTCACGGCCCAGGGCGGAGATGTTCGTCTCGAAGCAGACCTGCTTGGATTGGTTCAGCGGGCGCTCGTGCAGGCCGTTCGCAATGCTGTAGCGCATGGCATCGAGGCACCGGGCGCGCGCGCCGCCGCATCCAAACCCGCCGAGGGCCAAATCACGATCGAGGTGCTGCGGCGTGATCGGGATGTTGTTTTTTCGTGTCGAGACGACGGCCGTGGCCTCGATCTAGAAGCGGTGCGTCGCAGCGCGGAGCGGCGAGGGGTCGACCCGACCGCGGTAGCGGGGCTAGATGCTGAAGGGCTCGTGCGGCTGCTGCTCCGAGGCGGCATCAGTACATCGAGCAGCGTAACGGCCGTGGCCGGGCGCGGCATCGGCTTGGATCTGGTCCGCGAGACTGCCGAGAAGCTCGGCGGCAACGTCGCGATTCAGAGCGCCGAGGGGCGCGGCACGACGATCGCGGTAACGGTACCAGTCTCTCTCTCTGCGCTCTCTGCGCTGCTGGTTGAAGTTGCAGGCCAGGTGGTCGCGATCCCGCTTTCTGCGGTAAGGGGCAGCGCGCGCCACCTTGCCCATGAAATCTCGCGCGCGGCCGACGGTGACACGATTGTCATCGATGGCAAGGTCGTGACCTATGTGCCGCTACTGAGCCTGCTTGGCGCGCCCGAATCGAAGCTCGACTCGAGCAAGGGTCGCCCCGCGGTCTTGGTCCAGGGCGAGCTAGGGCTGGTCGCGCTGGGCGTGGACCGGCTGCTCGGCACCGAGAGCATCGTGATGCGCCGGCTGCCGGACCTCGTGCTCATGGCGCCGGTCGTGTCAGGTGCTTCGCTCGACAGTGACGGCAATCCACGCATGGTGCTCAGTCCAGATGGCCTGGTGCGAGCGGCGCGCCGCGCGGAGGTGTCTCCACGCGTTGCCCAACAGCGCCGCGCTCCGATTCTCGTGATCGATGACTCTCTGACCACGCGCATGCTCGAGCAGAGCATTCTGGAGTCCGCTGGCTACGAAGTGGAGCTGGCAACCTCAGGCGAGGAGGGCATGGGCAAGGCAAAGCTACGGAAATACTCGCTTTTCCTGGTCGATGTCGAGATGCCAGGCATGGATGGCTTTACCTTTATCGAACAGGCGCGGAAAGATCCCGAGCTGAGGGATATCCCGGCAATCCTGGTGACCTCGCGGGCATCAGCGGAGGACCTGCAACGTGGGCGCGCGGTGGGCGCGCGGGCTCACATCGAAAAAAATCAATTTGATCAAGCGGATCTGCTGGAGCGGATCAAAAAGCTCGTGAGCTGAAGCATGGCGACAATCCGCGTCCTGGTGGTGGAAGATTCGATAACCGTTCGCAGGCGGCTGGTCGACGTGCTCGAGTCCGACGCTGGGCTCGAGGTCGTCGCAGAGGCGGAGAATGGCCAGCGGGCCATCGAGCTTTGTCAAGCGCTGCGCCCTGATGTCATTACGCTCGACATGCATCTCCCGGTGATGGACGGAGTCTCAGCGACCGAGCACATCATGGGACATTTTCCGACTCCGATTCTGATTGTATCATCGTCCACAAACCGCGGGGATCTATTCAAGACCTACGACGCGCTGGCTGCCGGAGCCGTGGATGTCCTGGAAAAGCCCACCGGCACGGAGGTTGACGGGACTTGGGAGCGAAAATTTCTGGCTGCGGTCAAGATGGTCTCACGCATCCGCGTGATCACGCATCCGCGCGCCAGGCTTGGCACCGTGGGTCGCGTCCATGTCCCGCCGCTCGAGGTTCCCCTACCGTCAGTGTCGAGCGTGACGCAGCAAGGCCGCTCGCTAATCGCGCTTGGGGCCTCCACAGGCGGCCCAGGCGCGCTGGTGGACGTGTTGCGGGAGATCCCGCCGGCTCTGGAGGCGACCATCCTGATCGTCCTCCACATCGACGAGCCGTTCAGCTCGGCGTTTGCCGACTGGCTCGGTTCACAGACTGCGCACGCCGTCGTGTACGCGCGTGGCGGGGAGCCATTGGCTTCGCCGGGACCGCGCGCCTTCATGGCCCCTCCCGGGCGGCATCTCATTGCGAGAGCAGGTCGGCTTGGGCTGAGCGGCGATCCTGAGCGGCACTTCTGTCGCCCCTCGGTGGACGTGCTGTTCGAATCCCTGGCGCTCGAATGCCCGGGCCGCACCATTGCCTGCTTGCTGACGGGTATGGGCCGTGATGGCGCCGCGGGGCTCCTTGCGCTGCGCCGCGCGGGTGCTTGCACCATCGCGCAGGACGAAGCGACCTCCGTGATCTATGGCATGCCTCGCGAGGCCGCGCTGCTCGGCGCGGCGGAGCGCATTGTGGCTCTGCCCGAAATCGGGGCAGCCATCACGCGCCTCTCGACGAAAGCGAGCTCCTAGTGCTGTCCACCGTGCTGATCGTCGACGACAGCCTGACGGTTCGCATGGACCTCGCGGACGCCTTCGAAAGCGCCGGATTTAGGCCGATCCTTGCGACGACAGTAGCCGAAGCTCAACAAGCCTTGAGCCGAGAGGATGTCGCTGTTGCCATCCTCGATGTCGTGCTCCCGGACGGCGACGGCATTGAGTTACTGCGCGAAATTAGAGCGCAAAAAGCTCCTGAATCGCCCTTCGTGCTGCTGCTCTCCAGCGAAGCAGACGTGAGCGATCGAATTCGCGGGATTCGTGTGGGTGCGGACGACTACGTGGGCAAGCCATACGACACGAACTACGTGATTGCGCGCGTTCGTGAGCTGCTGCGGTCCCGGCATCCCGCCGAGCCGGCAGGGCAACCGACGATTCTCGTGATCGACGACAGTCCAACCTTTCGGGCGGACTTGCAGGCGGCGTTAGAGGCGGCCGACTACGCGGTCGTCACGGCATCCAACGGCGAGGATGGGCTGCGGATTGCCGATAGCATTCGCCCGACGGCGATCCTCGTCGATAGCGTGATGCCCGGCATCGACGGTGGCACGCTGATTCGCCGAATCCGCCTGGACGCAGCCCTGCGCGCGACTCCGTGCGTGCTCCTCACTGCGTCCGAGGATCAGGGAGCCGAACTCCGAGCCCTAGATGCAGGTGCCGATGCGTTCGTGCGCAAAGAGGACCTCGAGGTCGTGCTGGCTCGGATTTCCGCGGTGCTCCGTGGCACGTCTCTGGAGCCTGCCAGGGAGGTGGGCCTGCTCGGCCCGAAACGGATCCTGGCCGTCGACGACAGCGCGACGTATTTGCACGAGCTTTTGGCGGTGCTGCGGGGGGAGGGCTATGACGTGGTTCCTGCGCATTCCGGCGAAGAAGGCATCGAGATGCTGGTGGCTCAGCAGTTCGACTGCATCCTGCTCGACCTCGTCATGCCAGGAATCGACGGCATCGAGACGTGCCGTCGTGTGAAGGCGTCGCAAGTGCTTCGCGACGTCCCGCTGATCATGCTGACAGCGGCGGAAGATCGAAAGGCGATGATTGAAGCGCTCGCTAGTGGAGCCGACGACTTCATCTCGAAATCGAGCGAGCTCGAGGTCTTGAAGGCTCGCGTGCGGGCCCAACTGCGGCGCAAGCAATTCGAGGACGAGCATCGCAACATCCGGGAAAAACTGCTGCGCTCGCAGATCGAGGCCGCCGAAGCCCGTGCCGCACGAGAGCTGGCCGAAACGAGGGCAAAGCTCGTAGAAGAGTTGGAACACAAGAACGAGGAGCTGACTCTCGCGTATCGCGAGTTGCAGACCGCTCAAACACAGCTAGTCCAGTCAGCGAAGCTGGCTTCGCTCGGTGAGCTCGTCGCCGGCGTTGCCCACGAAATCAACAATCCGCTGGCATTCGTGAGCAGTCATCTCGGAACTGTCCAGCGCAGCGCGACCAAGATCGATGCCAAACTTCGCGACTCCCTCGCGCAAGAGGATCTGGCGATCTGGGAGCGTGCGATCGATCGAATGGGCGAGATGGAGGGCGGGCTCGCCCGAATGCGCGACCTCGTCCTGAAATTGCGCACATTTTCGCGGCTCGACGAGGGAGAGCGAAAGGTCGTTAGCGTCCGCGAATGCGTCGAGTCTCTGCTCACGATTTTGGGGCACCGCCTCCGAGAGCGAATCGAAGTCGAGACCCGATATGGCGAGCCAGATCTGCTCGAGTGCTATCCGGGCCTGCTGACCCAGGCGCTCATGAATTTGGTGGCAAACGCCATCGATGCTATCCGGGACCGCGGCGCGATTCAGATCAGCACCGGAGCGGACGGCGATATGTATCGGATCTCCATTGCCGATACCGGCACCGGCATTCCCGCAGAATTCCGGGAACGAATCCTCGATCCTTTTTTTACGACCAAGCCGGTCGGGCAGGGTACGGGGCTCGGTCTGTCGATCACGTACTCAATTGTTCGCAAACATGGTGGTCGGCTGGAGTTCCGCGAGCGAACGGGGGGCGGGACAGAGGTCAATGTGTGGGTGCCTACTCAGACCCACCTGCACAAGCATTGAGGGCTCAGAACCCTCAGAACCGGGATCGAAGGGCGTTCCAGCCAGTGGCGGAATCCGCCGGGCCATTTTGTCACCACCTTAGCTTGTCCCGACGACGAGCAAGTTCTGGCGACGATCGAGCGACGTTTGGCAAAAGCGGGCAACGAAGTTGTCTCCTGCCGTTCGGGCGCAGAGGCGCTCGCAATCCTCGCGAACCAAACGTTTGATGTGATGGTGAGCGACATCCAAATGCCCGGTATTTCAGGCCTCAAGCTACTACGAGCGGTTCGCGATCTCGATCTCGATCTTCCCGTGGTGCTCGTTACCGGCAACCCCGACGTGAAGAGCGCTGCGGACGCGGTCGAGTACGGTGCCTTCCGATACCTGGTCAAGCCCGTGCCCTTCGAGGAACTCACCAGTGTTGTCGGGCGTGCCGCAAATGTCGGTCAGATGGCGCGCGCGAAGCGCGAATACGTCGAGGAGTTCGCGAGCGGGAAGTTCCGGATCGGTGATCGCGCCGGGCTCGATGCCACGCTGGACCGCGCGTTGTCCTCGCTATGGATGGCCTACCAACCGATCGTTGGCGCGATCGATTCCGAAGTGGTCGCCTATGAGGCACTATTGCGGGTCGACGAGCCCATGCTTCCGCACCCCGGCGCGGTGCTCGACGCTGCTCAACGAGCCGGACGGCTCCACGACGTCGGAAGAGCCGTTCGGGCGAACTTTGTCGCGACCTCGCGCGGAGCCGTCGGGGCTGCGATGTTCTTCGTGAACCTTCACCCCGAAGAGCTTTCGGATCCCTCTCTTTACCTGCCGGACTCCGCTTTCGCGTTAATCGCTCCGCACGTGGTCCTCGAAGTGACGGAGCGGATGTCACTCGATCAGGTGGCAGATGTGGGCGGGAAAATCGCGACGCTGCGCAGCCTCGGCTTTCGGATCGCGCTAGACGACCTGGGCGCAGGCTATGCGGGGCTCACCAGCTTCACACAGCTCGAGCCCGAGTTTGTCAAACTCGATATGTCACTCGTGCGCGACGTTCATCAGAGCCAAACCAAGCAGAAGATCATCCGATCGATGGTCCGTCTCTGCAAGGACATGGGCAAACAGATTATTGCGGAAGGCGTGGAAAACCGCGACGAACGAGATCAGTTGGTCGAGCTCGGCTGCGATTTTCTCCAAGGTTACCTGTTCGCGAAGCCCGGGCGTCCTTTTCCCACCGTTGCCAGGTAGCCGAGCCTTGGGTCTCGATGTTTCGTAAATCACCAGCCTGAATTTCCCCCGTGCTTTCGGCGGCGTCGTCGGAGCACTTGCAAAAAGGCCCGGGCACCGCGTTTGCGCGGCCGTCGGCTACGAAACGTTTACCTGCCGCTCCCCGAGTACACCCGCGGGACGCTTGACGCAGTTTTTGAAGGCGGCCAAGACGCACGCCTCGCGAGTAGCAAATGATGGCTTCTGCGGCGTTCCTGCATGGATACGAAGATCTCCACGAGGGTGCGAGCGAGCACTGGTCGCCTCAGTGTCGCGGTCGGTGCGGGTCCGAGCTGATTCAACCCCGGCGCCTGCGCCCGCCTGCCAGCTGCGCCGCGATCGCCGCGCCGAGCCAGAGTGGCAAGGCCACGGCGACCTCCTGATTGTTCACCGGTGGGTGCGAAGCGAGCAGCCGAATTCCGAGCGCGACCGAGGTCGAGATGAAGGCTGCGGTCGTGGCCTGCGGGCCAAGCGTAAGCCCCAAGCCCGGCCCGCCCACGCGGCGAGCCCGGAGGCTGCGAGCGCCAGGGCCCATGGCGGCAGCAAGAGCACGTTGTAGTTCGCCGTGGCGGCCGAGTGCGAGGAAAAGAACGTCAGATAACACAATGCGCAGCCGAGCAAGCCAAACGGAACGCCCAAGAGCACACTGGCAAGGGCGATCGCGCGGCTACGTTGCGCCCGCACTCCGAGCCATGCCAGCACTCCGCCGAGCAGCACGCCCACAGCCCAATAGCGCGCGCCAATTGGGCGGCGTGGCTCGCGGCGCGGGCAGCTCCGGAGGTAGGAGCACGCGCTCACTCCGGATCAGTGGTCGCTCCTGGCCCCCCTGCAGCACCGTCGTTGCTGCCAGGAGATCGTGCAGGCGCTCGGCCAGAAAGCCTTCGTCCCACAGCGTGATTGGGCTGTCGGCATGGCGACCGACGGCGAGATCCAGCCCGACGTGCAAGAGCGGATGTCGGCCACCAACTGACCTGCTACCGCGGGTTAGAGCGGAGGGATAAGCGGCAGAGGCAGAGCTTGGGGGAGGGAGAGTGAGAGTGAGAGTAGGGGTGAGGGGTCGCCTTGGGCTGCTCGCGTGCGCCAGTTTTGTGGCGACAGTGGCTAGTGGGGGGCCTGCGAGAGCGGCGAGAGGGACCGCTTCGGGATTTACGAGTCTGCCCATGTGCTCCGGCCGGCGGAAGGGGAGGGTCGGAGTACGTCAGCAGCCCAGTGGACGTCCAATCAGCTCTGCGAGCCCAACCGTGGCCGTGGCATGCGCGTGGCAACGGCTCGGCATCTCGGCGTTTTTTGTCGGCCGAGTTCTTCTGAGGGCGTGGTCGGACTGCGGCCAGTTGGGGGCGCGCTGAAAGACGGCGAGCCCCTGATTGCGGGACGTCTGCCACGCGGCCGAGCGCTCCGGCCACGTGCGGTTTGGAGTTCCTGTTTGTGCCAGTAGGGCATCGTCGCCACTAGGAAGGCGGTTGCCATGGTTTTGGCTAGGCCATTCAGTGTGCCACGTGCGAGAGCGGTCGCGATACCCTTTCTCGCCCGCCCTGGAACCGTCGCCGTCGTGTGCCCCTTGTCTCGAAGCCACCTAAACAGCCCGAGCACGAGCTGCGCCACGTCGTGCTCGGGGGGCGGCTTGGCGGCTGTCGGCATGGCGGTTACTCGTACTGCGTGTTCCGGCGCATCGTGATCACCGATTCCGCGGCATCGTGATCACACAAAACGGCACATCGTGATCACGGATTCCGGCATCGTGATCACACAAAACGGCGCATCGTGATCACGTTCGGCTAGCGAGCCAGCGACGTGCGTCTGG
>JBEQSW010000254.1:0-4052 GCA_040348565.1 Myxococcales bacterium
GGCGCCGGCGTCGAGCAGCACGCTCGTGATCACGAGCTCGGTCGACGCGCGCAGCCGATCGTCGACGTCGAAATCGGCGATGCTTTGCTGAAAGCGCGCCAGCCGCGCCACCCCGCCCACGTCGAAATGGCGATAACGGCCGTGGTACGGGATCGCCCCCACGTCGGGGTAGTGTTTCCGGGTCACCGCGATCACGCGCTCGGCCACCGCCGGCAGCGCGGCCTCGTTCAGCCGAAAATGTGCCAGCGTGCCCCGGCGCGCGGCTTCCAGGACCACGTTGGCGCGATCGCGAATGGCGGTCGTGGTCTGCAAATAGTCGTATTCGAGCGCGGCGCGGGCCTTTGCCTCCGCCGTCTCGGCGCCGGTCTCAGCCATCCAACCCGCGACCTTTGGCTTTGGCCAGCTCGTTGCCGTCGGGCACCGCGCCTTCGGTGAAGTAGCCGGCCGCCATTTTGGCGTCCATCTCCACCCGCGCATCCAGCGGAATCAGCTCGTCCGGAATCGGCACGCGCTCGACGATTTGAATGCCGGCGCGCACGACCGCGTCGTGCTTCATGTTGCTCATCGACACGAAGCGGTCGATCTTGCTGATGCCGAGCCAGTGCAGCACGTCGGGCATCAGCTCTTGAAAGCGCATGTCTTGCACGCCGGCCACGCACTCGGTGCGAGCAAAGTACTGGTCGGCGCGGTCGCCGCCTTCTTGCCGTTTGCGCGCGTTGTAGACCAAGAACTTGGTCACTTCGCCGAGCGCGCGGCCCTCTTTGCGGTTGTAGACGATGACGCCGCTGCCGCCTGCCTGCGCGGTGCGCACGCATTCTTCGATGCCGTGGGTCAGGTAGGGCCGACACGTGCAGATGTCGGAGCCGAACACGTCGGAGCCGTTGCACTCGTCGTGTACGCGCACCGCCAGCGGCTTTTGCGCGTCGGAAATGCTCGAAACGTCGCCGAACATGTACACGGTGGCGCCGCCGATGGGCGGCAAGAACACGTCCAGATCACTGCGCGTCACCAGCTCGGGGAACATGCCGGCGGTGTGCTCGAACAGCGTGCGTCGTAGATCGGCTTCCGAGCAGCCGAAGCGCGCCGCCACGCCCGGCAGGTACCAAACCGGTTCGAGCGCCGCCTTGACGACGACGATGGCGCCGCCCTCCTTCAAGATCTTGCCGTCCACCTTGAGCCGGCCCGCCTCGATGGCGTCTTCGAGCTCCGGCATTTGAATGTGGGCGCGCGTGATGGCGATGGTCGGACGAATGTCATAGCCCTGCTCGAAGAACGGCTTGAACACGTCGCTCACCACCGCGCCCCACGGATCGAGCGATACGATCTTGCTGGGGTCGAACCACTGCGGGAACGGACCGATGGCGTGGGTCGGCGCGGTGTTGGTCAAGTCCGGCTTGCGCAGCGGATCGAGCGCGCCGGCTGCCACCGCCACCGCTCGGTACACCGAGTACGAGCCGGCGTGGGTGCCGATCACGTTGCGCTGTGCCTTGTTGGTCACGGTGCCGATCAGCGGCCCGCGCACCAGCGGATCTTGTGCCCCCCACACGATGGGGGCAGGCTTCGGGCCGTGTCCGCCGGGGTGAGACGTCAACACGATGGCTTTGGGGCGCTTGTGCTTCGGCTTGGGGGTAGTCATGCGTGAGAGGGAGATCCCACAGGGTAATCCGGCTCGTGGTAGAAGTGAATGACGTCGACTCCGTCTTATCCCCCGCCTTCTGTCCCGTCGCGCCCGACGCGCCCGTCCGTCCCTCCCGCTCCTACCTCTCGCGACGGCTACCGTTCGGCCAAGACACGGCACTTTCTGTCGCTCGAGCGCGCCACCGGGCGTTTCTTTCTGTCGGCGGGCGTTGGGGCGCTGGCCATGCTGACGACGGTTTGGTCCAAGGCGCCGGCCTGGCAACTGCGCGCCATGGTCGGCTGGGACGCGATGGCGCTGACGCTGCTCGGCTTGTGTTGGCGGATTTTGCTGCACTCGGACGCGCGCACCACCGAGCTGCGCGCCGGCGATCAGGACCCGGGCGGGCGCGCCGTGTTCGTGATTGCCGTGACCTCGAGCTTGTTCAGCTTGTTTGCAGCGACGTTGGTGTTGCGCATGATGCGCGGGCAAAGCTGCGGCAATTTTTGGGTGGTGTTGGCGCTGATCTCGGTGGCGCTGTCGTGGATCGTAACCCACACCGCGTACACGTTTCGCTACGCGCACCTGTTTTACACCGGCGAGTACAACGGCGGCCTGGCATTTCCGGGCACCGACACGCCCTGCGACATGGACTTCGCGTACTACGCCTTCACGCTCGGCATGTGCTTTCAGGTGTCCGACGTGCAAGTGACGGCGGCGAACATTCGCCGTACCACGCTCGGGCACGCGCTCATCTCGTTCGTGTTCAACACCACCATCTTGGCGCTGTCATTGAACGTCATGTTCCAGCTGCTGAGCAGCTAACGGGAGCCTACTCGCTGCGCCGGCCGTCGAGCGTCAACTGCCAGGCGACGCCGCGCTCGCGCAGCTCGGCCGTGTAGATGGAATCGCGGCGGAGGCGCCGCGACATGAAGGTGGCCAGCGCTGTTGCCAGCACCAGTGGTAGCGCGATGGCGTAGTCACCCGACAGCTCGAATGCCATGACCGCGGCCATCATGGGCGCGTGGGTGGACGCGGCGGTGGCGGCGGCCATGCCGACCAGGGCGTAGCCGCCGGCGGCTCCGACCGCGAGACCCAGGTGCGACAGCGCGGTCGCATACACGAAGCCCAAGCCGCCCCCGAGCAGCAGCGTGGGGGTGAACACGCCGCCCGGGCTGCCCGAGGAAACCGAGGCCGTCGTTGCCAGGCATTTTCCCAACAGCAGCCAAAGCGTGAAGCCGACCGCGAACGAACCGTTCAAGATGGCGTTGAGCGGCTCGTAGCCGTTGCCGGCCACCTCCGGCAAAATGGCGACCAGCGCGCCCGCCAACAGCCCCCCCAGCGCCGAACGCCACGGCGGCTGCAGCCACGGCCGTCGAAACAGCACTTCACCGAACGACAAGAGGCGCATGAAGGCTTGCGCCCCGAAGGCCACGAACAAACCCAGCCCGCCGAACAACAAAAGCTCGCTGGGTGACGACAAATGAAACGCACGCTGACCGTAGATTGGGCCTTCGCCCACCACGGCACGGGTGAGCGCGCTGGCCAGCACGGTGGCGATCAACACCGGCACGATGGTGTCGAGCGCCACGACCCCGAGCACGACCTCCAACACGAACAGCACGGCCGCGAGCGGCGTGTTGTACGCCGCGGTGAAGCCTGCCGCGGTACCGGCTGCGATCAACACGCGCGTCTGGGGCATGGGCAAGGCCAGCCTGTCGCTGAGCCATTTGCCGGCCGCGCCGCCGAACTGAATCAACGGGCCTTCGCGACCCAACGAGCCGCCGGACGCGATGGCCAACCACGACGACAGCGATTTGAGCAGCGTGACCCGCATCGACAAGCGGACCCGCCCGAGCACGACGGCTTCCATGACGTCGGCTACGCCTTGGCCGCCGGGAGCCCGCGCCACCAGCACGCCCAACAGGCCCGCCAACAGCCCCCCGACCGCGGGCGCGAGCAAGCGCAGCCAAACCGGCGCTAGCCGAGCCGCCGATACGACGTCGGGTCCGTTGCCCCAGCGATGCACCACGAACCCGAGCGCAGCTCGAAACGCGATGGCGAAGCTTGCGGCGCCGAGCGCAACGCCAATCACTCCGACCCCGAACCGCAACGTGGGGTAGCGCGACGACGCGGGAACTGGAGGAACGCTGCTCAACGGCGAGGCTTTCGGAATAGCGCCCTGCCGCGGCCACCGTCAACACATGGCACAGTCGCCCCACTCTGTAGGACGACGGGAAGCCGCTATTGGAGCTCGAGCACTACCGTGCACAAGTCTCCGGCGCCGCCGCACTCGACCGTCATCGTCTCGTCCACGGCGTCCCAGCTGCCGCTACAGGGGCTGCGTTGAGTCATGTCGAGGTAGAGCATGGCGCCGGTGAAGTTGCCGTCGGCGTCGATGCTGGCCGCACCGTTGACGCCTTGGGCGCCGTTCGGT
>JBEQSW010000255.1:0-3318 GCA_040348565.1 Myxococcales bacterium
CCGCCATTTGCGGAACGCGTCCCCCCCCCCCCGCGCAACTCGTAGGTCGGGCGGGCCGCGCCGCGCTAGTCGCGACTGCTATCGCCAATCTCTTTGCGGGCCGAAGTAGCCGTCGATCAGCATGGCTATCGTCTGGTCGAGTTGATCGAAACAATTCGTTTGGCTGTGAACTATTTCGCAGCCAGATTCGGCCTAGTTGCTGGCTGTGACTAACAGTTTACCGGAGCGATTCTTGAGTTTTTGCTTCGCGATCTGCCATGACCGAAGGGGAAGGCAGGGCAAGCATGTCGAAGTCGTTTTCGGCCACGCTGACGCGTGCGCCAACGTCAGCGCGCCGCGAAGAGGCGCCCAACAACCAGGTTGAGCCTCAGGAATCGAGAGGGACGCCGGCACCGTCGTTGCCGTCTAGCGTCCCGTCGCGCCATTTCGTCGCAATCCCGAGTGTTGTCGGCTTGCCCTGCATGGCGTCGGCGGCTGATCCCGTGGGCTTGCCGGCCGCAGCGGAGGCGGCTGTCGAGTCGCCCATCCTGACGGTGGACGAGCTGGCCGCCCTGCTGCGCTTGAACCGCAAGACGGTCTACGACGCGCTTTCCCGCGGCGAAATCCCAGGCGCGCGTCGGGTCGGGAGCACGTACCGCATTTTGCGGGCCGCGGTGATAGACTGGCTGGCGTCAGGTCAAGGTCGCGTTTCGCACTCCAAGAGGCTCAAATGAGTGTGAGGCGCGAAGAACGCCGCGACCCGGTGACGGGCGCGGTTCGGAAGTATTGGATTGTGGACGTCAACTTTCAACACCCCGACGGCGAGCGCGAGCGCGTGCGAAAAGTTTCGCCCGTACAGACTCAGCGCGGAGCCGAGCACTACGAGCGCGAGCTTCGCTCGGCGCTGCTCGGCGGCACGTTTGGGAGAGAGGAGCCGGCAGCGGCACCGACCATCGAACAGTTTCAGCAACGCTTCATCGACGACTGGTGCAGAGCCAACAAACAGAAACCGAGCGGTATCGAGGCGAAGGAGTCCGTGTTTCGCCGCTACTTGGTGCCCATTTTCGGAAATCGTCGCTTGGACACGCTCTCGCCAGCCGACGAAGATCGACTCAAGAAGCACATGATCGAGCTTTCGACGTCGACCTACAACAACACGGCCTCCGTGATGAATTCGGCGTTGAAGGCGGCCGTGCGCTGGCGGGTCATTCCGTTCATCCCGCATCGGTTCGCTTTGCTGAAGCGAGACAAGCGCCGCGCCAAGTTCTACGACTTCGACGAATACCAGTGGCTGGTGGATGCGGCTCACAAGATCGATTCGCGCACCCATGTCGCCGTGCTGCTCGGCGGCGACGCCGGACTCAGGCGCGGCGAGATCATCGCGCTCGAGTGGTCGGACGTCGATCTCCGGCGCGGCCAGCTCACGATCGAGCGTTCGGAGTGGAAGAGCGAAGTCACGGCAACCAAGGGCATGAAGGTTCGGGTAGTCCCGATGACTCAGCGCCTGCAGAAAGCCTTGGCTGCGTTCCGCCATCTCCGAGGTAACCGCGTGCTCTACGCGGACGGCGGTTCGTCTGTCACCGCCAAGGTCCTCCAGAAATGGATGGCCCAGGCTCAGCGACGGGCGAACCTTCGGGCGACCGGCGCGATCCACATTTTGCGCCACACCTTCTGCAGTCACCTCGCCATGAAGGGCGCCCCAGCGCTCTCCATCCGGCACCTCGCCGGTCACGAGGATCTGCAGACGACCCTCGGCTACATGCACCTGGCCAAGGGCGAGACGGAGCGGGCGATCGGACTACTCGAAACGCCGATCGCGGGTTTGAACGTGCACCGCAACGGCAACCTGGCGGCAACGGAACACTCCGCGGATCAGAACACCGCGAGTTGAGTCAGGAAACAGGGTGGAGGCGCCGGGAATTGAACCCGGGTCCGCGAGGCTTCCAGTCAGCTTTCGTTCACGTGCGTAGTCGGATTACCCAACCGACGGGGTTCGACATATTCGGTTGCCGAGCCTAGCTCCAGATTTTCTCGGCCCTGCCACCCAGAGCATTGGCGGGACCCAGCTTTAGTGATGACGCCCTTCCGATACCAAAACTATCTCTCGGTTGGACGGCTCTACTGGTTATTAAGCAGCGAGAGCGATTGCATTGTCGTTTGCAATTGGTACGGCCCGATTTTGGAGAGGGTCGGGTGCCTCCACACGCAAACTAACCTTCAGTCCCCACGTCGAAACCGATCGCCCCCGAAGGGGTGGTGGGTGCGCCCAACATAGCGATCGCCCCGCCGCGGTCAAGCTGCGGAGCGGGTGTTTCACGGCGGCGGGCGGATTTTCGAAATTGCCCTGGTCCAGGCCGCCAGCTGGCGGCCGGCCGCACGGAAACCAGGCTCGGCCTACCCAAGCCAAATTCGCGAAGCTGGGCGCCCGCGCGCGGCGGCAACTAGCGGCGCTTTGCGCGAGCGGTTTTGGGGCTGTGCACGCGCGTGCGGTGCCGATCAGCGCGGTTTCGCGCCCGCCTTCAGCCCTTTGACGGCGTAGCCGACCTGGCGCGGGTAGGCGGCGTCGCCGACGGTGGCGGGCAGCAGGCGTTCGCGGGCGTGCAGGGGCCAGTTGGGGTCGTCGAGCATTTGGCGGGCGAGCGCGACCAAGTCGGCGGAGCCTTCTTGGACGATGGCGTTGGCTTGCTCGGCTTCGGTGATGCGGCCGATGGCCATGGTGGGGATGCCGACCTCGCGCTTGATGCGGGCCGCGAACGGCACCTGGTAACCGGGCTCACGCGGGTTGGGCAGGGTGGCGATGGAGGGGGTGACGCCGCCGCCCGAGCAGTCGACGACGTCGACCCCGCGGGCTTGCAGCTCGCGAGCCAGCACCACGCTGTCGTCGAGCGACCAACCGCCGGGCGAGCCGTCTACCGCCGAGATGCGCACGAACAGCGGACGCGCGGCGGGCCAGACGGCGCGCACGGCTTCCACCACTTCCAGCGGGAAGCGCATGCGGTTTTCGCGTGAACCGCCGTACTGATCGGTGCGCTGATTCGATAGCGGGGACAAGAATTCGGTCAGCAAGTAACCGTGGGCGGCGTGCACCTCGACCACTTCGAAATCGGCACGCAGCGCGCGTTCGGCGGCGCGCACGAAGGCTTGCTTGAGTCGCGCCAAGTCCGCGAGCGAGAGCTCGGCCGGCACCGTGTAGCCATCGGTGAAGGGCAGCGGGCTCGGCGCCACCGGGGTCCAGACCGCGCCGTCTTTGCCGCCGGGCTTGGCGGGGCCGCCACCTTCCCACGGGGGCAGGGTGCTCGCTTTGCGACCGGCGTGCGCTAGTTGAATGCCAACGGCTGC
>JBEQSW010000257.1:0-3890 GCA_040348565.1 Myxococcales bacterium
GCTGGTGGCGCATCTGCTTGCACGCCGCCGTCCACGAGATGGTCTCGTAGCTGGTGGACGTGCTGAGCTTGCGGCCGCGCTTGGATTTTTTGACGATCTTGTTGGCCTGCACCGAGACGTCGCAGCTCTCGTGAGTGAGGATCAAGTCGGGCGCGGCTTTGAAGGTTTGCGCGAACAGCGCGACGACCGAAGCCTTGCTGCGCTCGACGCCGTCGAGCTTCACCTTTTCGTCGAGCAGGTCCGCCAATGCGGCGGGATCGTGCTGGTTGAGGGCGTTTTCCAGTTTTTTCAGCACGCTGCCGGTCGACGACAAGAACTGCTTCTGCAGGTTCTTGCTGGTCATGCCGATGCTGCGCTCGCAGCACAGCCCGAGGTCTTGGCCCACATCGCCCGCCGGCACGACGCGCCGATCCGTGCACACGCTGCCACCGCGCTCGACGATTCCGTTCGGCTCCAAGCTATCGGTGAGCGAGCGATCTTTGGCGATCTCGGCGAACGCGGTGCAAGCGAGCTGCCACTGCGACTCGGTGCACAGGCTCAGGCCAATCTCGCTGCAAGCGCGAAACGCGTGATCCAGGCTGGGCGCGGCGTCGGGCCGGCGCACGATGCGGAAACCGTCGAGCCACAGGCCGCTGCCTTCCAGCGCGCCAGCGGTGACTTGCCGGAACTGCGCGCCCGGCCAAGGCTTGCCTACCGCGGGACCGGTCGCGACTGTCGGTGCGGCCGGTGCGGTCGTTGCAGAGGCCGCCGATGCGCTCGGCAACGTGGCTGGCTCCGGCTTCTTGGTCGTCTCGCTCTTCGTCGTCTCGCTGGGCACTGCGGCCGGCGCCGTCGAAGGGAGCGGAGCGACCTCGGCGGCGGTGGTGCTGGGCTCGCTCACCACCGGTGGCGCGGGCGGCTTTTGACTCAGGTACATCACCGCGGCTACGGCGCCCCCGGCCGCCAGCAGCGCAACCCCCAACAGGCTGACGAAGCTGCCGCGCCGTGGAGGTAGGGAAGGATGAGCCGTATCCGGCGGACGGATGCCCTGGCTCGAGCTCAGCTCGGTGGGGGCGCTGGCGGCGTCGCGCGATGGTTGCGAGCTGGGCGCCTCACGAACGGCTTCGCGCGGCGCGGAGGGGTAGCCGCCGCTCATCGAGAACGGCTCCGCCGCCGCGCTATTGCCGCTGATTTCGCGGGTCGGGCGCTCGTGGTCGATCTTGGGCGGTCGAGCGCTCATGCGCGCGGGCTCGTTCCGGGCCGCCGCTGTGAGCGCGTCCCAAAACGCGGTGGCGTTCGGGTAACGCTCGCGTGGATCGACCGATAGCGCGGTCGCCAGCACCGCCTCGACGGCGTCGCCCGGGTCGAACCCGCGGCCACGCAAGGTAGGTCGAATCAGCTTGTCGGATGCCGCCACGAACAGCTGCGCCGCGTCCGTTCCTTCCAGGGCCGGAGCGCCCAGCACGACCTCTACCAGCACCAATGCCAGCGCAAACACGTCCGTCCAAGGACCGGTGGCCCCGAAACGTCGGCTGAATTGCTCCGGCGCCCCGTAGCGGGCGGTAAAAGCCGCCACCGTGCCGCCGGTTTGCTCGAAGGCGCGCGTCACGCTGTCCGACTCCGCCAACACCTTGGCGATGCCGAAATCCAGCACCTTGATCGTGCGTTTCCCGGCGACTTCGACCAAAAACAGATTGGCCGGCTTGATGTCGCGGTGAGCGATGTTCATGCCGTGCGCGACACCGAGGGCGCGGATGGCGCCGTCCAGTAGCTCGATGGCTTCGCCCAGGCTGCGGCCGCCTTCGTTGCGTTCACGGCGTTGCAACAGGTCGCGATCGAGCGGCGTCCCTTCCAGCCACTCCAGCACCAGATAGGGCGTCCAGATCTTGCTCGGCGACACCACGGCGCCCACGTCGAGCGCCTGGACCACGCCCGTCGTCGCGCGTGACAGCTGCAGCAGAAGCCGGCCCTCGGCCACCAGGCTGTCACGGAAGCGGTCGCGGTCGCCGCCCTGCAGCTCTTTGGGCAGCTTCAGGCACTTGAGCGCCACCTTCTCTTCGAAGCCCAGGTGGTGGGCCCGGTACACGATGCCGAAACCGCCGTGACCTACGACCTCGTCGACGCGGTACTTCCCGTCGACGGTGGCGCCGACCCACCCGAACGGGTCGTCTTCAGCGGCAGTGCTCATGCTCGGCCGCCAGCAAAACACATTGTGCAGCCGGGGCGAAGGGCGGGCTTGCCCCGGCTCGGCTAATGCTATGGTCAGGCGGTTCTATGGCCACGCTGGTGTTCGTAGCCAATCGCTTCGGCGCGGAAAAGCGCATCGAAGTGCCCGAAGGTGGTGAAATCGTCGACATCTGCGACCACCACTTCGCGCCCATTCCGTTCTCGTGTCGCTCGGCGAGCTGCGGCACCTGTCAGGTCGAGGTCTTGGAAGGCGAAGATCTGCTCGAGCCAATGAACGACGCCGAGGCCGATCTGATCCCGCTGCTCGGTGGCAAAGGCCGCTTGGCCTGCCAGGCCCGCGTGAAGCCAGGCGTCGAAGGCGTGGTCAAGCTGCGTAGCGTTTTGGCAACGTAGCCGACGGCTCCCCTCGCGCTATTTCGCGCTCATGCTCAAATCACACACCACGCCGTAGTGGTCCGAGGGCCACACCGTGCCCTCCGCGCCCGGCACGCTTTGATCGAAGGCCCGCCGCACGTTGGACGGTTGCCCGCGCATGAGCTTGTCCGGACCTCGCACGAAGATGTAGTCGATGCGCCGATTCGGCTCGCCGTTCTTGAGCGCGTAGGCGTTGTCGCGCGCATACGTGTAGCCGGGGCCTTGCTCCTCCGCGTAGTCCCAAGCATCCGCGAAGTACACGCTGCGGCCGTCGATGACATGCTGCCCCTTCAGGTAACGGATCTCGTCGGTCTGCGGATCGGCGTTCAAATCACCCAGCAGGATGGGCGGCAGAAAATCGGCCTCCACCGGCGCCAACACGAAGATGCGCTCGGCCGCGTACACCGCTTGCTTCACTCGCACGACCCCGTGGTGCAGCTTCCAATTCAAGTGCGTGACGAACACCGGCAAGCGGCCCCACGGTGTCTCCAGCACGGAGTACAAAAGCGAGCGCGTCTCACCGGTGTCTCCGCCCGGCAAACGAAACGTACGGCTGTCCAAAATTTTGTAGCGCGTCAAAAGCGCGTTGCCGAATTTCAATCCGCCCGAGTAGTCGGCGGCGATGCCATAGGCGATGTTGTAGCCAAGCCCCTGGGCAATCTCGCTGGCTTGGTCGTTGTCGGGCGACGGCACGGGCGGCTGCTTTTCGTCCGGGATCAGCCGCAGCACTTCTTGTAGCCCCAGCACGTCGGGTGAAAGCTCTTGCAGCTGCTTTCTAATCAGCGGCAGGCGCTCCGCCCAAGGCCCCGATTTGTTCCAGATATTGAGGGTTGCGACGCGCAGCTTGTCCAATCTCGTCGTCTCCAGAATCCCGCACTCTACCATACCCTTGACCCCCCGAAGGGCTCGTCTACGCTCGCTTTGGTCATGCTGATTGGAGTCGATTTCGGAGGAACCGCCGTGAAGGCGGGCGTGGTCGACGGGGGCGAAGTCGTGAGATCGATGTCCACGGCGACGCGCCTCGACACGGGACCAAAAGAAATTTTGGACGCGATCGCCAACACCGTGCTCGCGCTCACGCCGAAGCCCGACGCCGTGGGCGTCGCGATTCCGGGTGAGGTGAACTCGGAGGGCCGCTGCTGGCGCCTCGCCAACGTGCCGCACTTCGAGGGCGTGCCCATCGGCGAAGAGCTGGCCAAGCGCCTGGGTTGCCCCATCGCGGTCGAGAACGACGCCACCACCGCCGCCCTCGGCGAGCAGCTGTACGGCCACGGCCGTGACAACCCGAGCTTCTTGATGGTCACGCTCGG
>JBEQSW010000258.1:0-5285 GCA_040348565.1 Myxococcales bacterium
GCGCCATTTCGGCCCAGGCGCGCGGCGCCGTCGAGCTGCAATCCGGCGACGCGGCGGCCGCCTTTCGCTCGTTGAGCCAAGCGTTCGCGCTCTTGCAAGAGCTGGGTGCACCGTACCTCAGCGCGCAGGCTCGCGTGTTATTGGCTTGCGCCTGTCAAGCGATGGGTGACGAAGACACGGCCCAGCTCGAAATCGCGGCAGCACGCGCCGCCTTCGCCAAGCTTGGCGCTCTGACCGACGTGCAAGCCATCGACGCGCTGGTGGCGCGTGCTGCGGGCCCCGGCGCGTTCGGCCTCAGCGCCCGAGAGCTGGAAGTGTTGCGCTTGGTCGCGTCGGGCAAAACCAATCGGCTGATCGCCACCGAGCTGTGCTTGAGCGAAAAGACCGTCGACCGGCACGTCAGCAACATTTTCGACAAGCTGAACGTGCCCTCCCGCGCCGCCGCCACTGCGTTTGCCTACGAAAAGAAGCTGATCTGAGCGTCAGAAGGCACCGTTCGGGCGGGACTGGGTAAAAGTACCCAGCGGTTTTTTGCTGAAAAATGGGGGGTTGTCCCGAAGCCGGGGCGGGGTCGATTGCCTACCTTCGACTGCACACGGCGCGGATTCGCGCAGGAGGAAGCAGTCATGAGCGCAGCGGTTCAATTGGTGCGTGAGGTGCGAACGAAAGCGCAGCCGGAGCATTTCGACGTGATCGTGATTGGGGGAGGGCAGGCGGGGCTGTCGGTCGGTTACTACTTGGCCCGGCAAGGCGTGCGCTTCCTGACCTTGGACGCGCATGAGCGCGTGGGTGACGCTTGGCGCAAGCGTTGGGATTCCTTGCGGCTGTTTTCGCCGGCGCGCTACGACGCGCTGGTCGGTATGCCATTTCCCGCGCCCGACGATTCTTTTCCGACGCGCGACCAGATGGCCGACTACCTGGAGGCCTACGCCAAGCGCTTCGAGCTACCGATCCGCACCAGCACGCGGGTCGAGTCGCTCACCCAGCGCAACGGCCGCTATCACCTCGCTTGCGGCGAGCAGCAATTCGAAGCCGATCAGGTCATCATTGCCATGGCCAACTTCCAAAAGCCGCGCGTCCCTGAGCTGGCGAACGGCCTCGATCGCAGCATCACTCAGCTGCACTCGAGCGAATACAAGAACCCGGGCCAGCTGCAAGACGGCCCGGTGTTGGTGGCGGGTGTCGGCAACTCGGGCGCCGAGATCGCGCACGATCTGGCTCGGAGTGGCCGCGAGGTTTGGCTAGCCGGAAAGCCGAACGGCGAAGTGCCGTTTCGCATGGATAGCTGGGTCGCGCGCTGGTTTGCCGCGCGGCTTTTGTTCCGTGTCCTGTTTCATCGCGTGCTCACCATCCGCACCCCGATGGGCCGCAAAGCGCGCCCCAAAATGCTCAATCACGCGACTCCGCTCATCCGCACGCGCCTGCCCGAGCTGTTGGCAGAAGGCGTCCGTTCCGTGCCGCGCGTCACCGGCATGAAGGCAGGCCAGCCCGAGCTCCAAGATGGCCAGGTGCTGGACGTGCGCAACGTGATCTGGTGCACCGGCTTTCACGTCGGCTTCTCGTGGCTCGAGCTGCCGGTGTTCGACGAAACGGGCGCGCCCCAGCATGACGCCGGTGTCGTCCCCAGCCATCCGGGTCTGTACTTCGTCGGCCTGAATTTTCTGTACTCGGCGTCGTCGAGCATGATCCACGGCGTGGGCCGCGACGCCGAGCGCATCACGCGCCACCTCGGGCAGCTGCGGGCCAAGCAGGGGGCGGCGCGCGTCGCTAGTTAGCTCGACGGCCCCGCTCTCAGAAATTCGTTCCGAGCCACTTTGGCCAGCCAAAGCGCGCGACGGCAGCGTCGCCGGCTCACACTGTCGTGCGGGTGCTGGCGGAGACGTGGGTGTTGCCGTCGATGGTCAATGCGCCGGTCGCCGCATCGACCGTAACCGCAAAGTGCGTCAAGTCGTCGGGAGCGGGCCCGCCCAGCACGTGACCGCTGGCGTCGTAGCTAGCCCCGTGACAGCGACACACGATGCCGGTGCCGCTCACCACGCCTTGCTGCGCCATGTTGCAGCCCTGATGAGTGCAGGTCAGCGTCAACGCGTAAAAGCCGTTGGCGTCGTGCCCGATCGCGACCGGCAAGTTGCCGACCGGTTCCAGCGTGCCAACCGGATAGCTGCTGGCGAGGCCCGCGTCGACCTTGCCGACGGGATCGGGCGCTTGACCCGCAGACGAACACGCCAAAAGTGGCGCGCCGGCCATCGTCGAGCCGAAGACTGCAAGAAACTTACGCCGCGTGGGACACGAATGCGTCGACATGATTGGAAATACTCCGTTCTGAGTGTCGAAGTACGGGTGCCCAGGCTCGCGCCCAATCAGGCAAGTGGCGCCTGCTGACGCCAACTATCAGCGCTTTCTGAAGCGAACTATCAGCGCTTTCTGCAGCCAACGTGCAGCAGCCGGGCGAACGCGCTCGCGGCATCAAGTTCGGCGCGATGGGGCCGTTGGTTCCCTGCGAAAGGCTCGTCACCCATGAACATCACCAACGCCAACGGCAACGCTCTCGGCACCACCAACGCACCGGGCGTCCAAGCCGCGAACGACGCTCCGGCGGCGCGTCGTCCGAGCAGCGCGCCACCGCCGCCCGCACCGGCGGTCACGTCCAAAATCTCTTCGCGCGGAGAGCTGATGGCGAAGCTCGCCGACCTCGCCCAGAAGGATCCGGCCAAGCTGAAGGAGGTGCTCTCGACCATCGCCAGCGGCCTCAAGACGGCGGCGTCGGCTGACGAAGGCAACGGAGGTTTGGCCAAGCTCGCGGAGCGCTTCAGCCAAGCCGCACAGTCAGGAGACTTGTCGACTCTGACGCCGCCACAGCCGCAACCGGGCGCAGGCGGCCCGCATCGACATCACCACCACCACCACGACGGCGGTGGCGAGTCCGCCCACGCTGCCGCGCAAAGCGTGTTCGCCGACGCGCTCGGCGCCATCGACAAAGCCCTCAATGCGCCCGCGCCCGTCACGGCTGAACCTGCAGCTAGCGCGCCGGCCTAACCTACGTCGCTCGCAGGCTATGGCGGCTCAGCCCGCCGAAATGGCTGCGATGTCCTTGGCCTCCAGCAGCTTCAGCGAGCCGCCTGCGCGCACGCAGTGGATCATGGCGCGGCCCAGTTGCTCGAGCTTCAGGCCCGGAAAGAACAGATTGAGCAACGGGTAGAACACCAGCATCGCCCGGTAGCTGCCCTTGACGTTCTTCTGGCCAGGCGTCGGCTTCATCAACGACGGGCGGAAGTTGTACACGGCCTTGAACGGTAGGCGACCGAGCGCGTTTTCGGCTTTGCCCTTCACGCGCGCCCACATGATTTTGCCTTGCTCGCTGCTGTCGGTGTGAGCGCCCGAGACGTGCACCAGCACCATGCCGGGGTTCAAGCGCACCAGCGTCTCGGCAAAGCGCAGCGGCGTATCGTAGGTGACGACCGTGTACTCCGGTTCCTTCAAGCCGACCGAGCTGATGCCGGCGCAGTAAAAGCAACCGTCGTAGCCCGTCAACTGCGGCTCGATGCTCGACACGTCCCGAAAGTCTGGCACCAGACACTCCGCCATCTTCGGATGCGTGTGACCGCATGGCCGCCGCCCCACCACCAACACGCGCTCGATCGCTGGGTTCCGCAGGCACTCCAACAGCACCCCTTCACCGACCATACCGGTCGCGCCCGTGATGATGACCTTCATGTCCCGCAGGCCACCACGCCCCGTCCGTGCTGACAAGCGTGCACGCCGCCGGTGGGGGTGGGCAGGTCTCTCCTCGAGCGGCTTCGTTCCCGCTACTGGCGCTGGCCGTGGCACGTTCGGCGACGTACACTCCAGTCATGGCATGGGCGAAGGGCAGGTTGCAGAGGTGGGCGCGTTTCGGCTCGATCAGTGTCGTCCTGGTGGCGGCTTGCTCGAGCAGCACCGGCGAGAATTCGCAACCGGATCCGCCGCAAACCTTCGTGCAGCTCACGCTCGAGATCTCTGGCGGCTATGGACCCGAGCCGTGTAGCAATGGGGGAGATCACTACGAGGTGGCGACGGAGGGGAGCCTCCTCAGCTGGACGGGCTGCGATTACGACAAGACTCCGTCCGAGCCCATCTCGGGCGAGCGTGCCCTCACCGAGAGCGAGCTGCAGTCCGTGAACGACGCTTTTCACGGCATCGGCATCAGCACCGCCAAGACCTGCGGCGCGGACGCTGCGGTCCTCACGCTCGACGTGAAGACCAATCAAGGAGTGGAGCACTACGTCGACGACTTTTACTCCGGCTGCCCTCGGCAGGCCCACGACGGTCGCACCTTCGTCACCGGCCTAGGCCACTTGGGGGCAGTGCTCCGCGAGCTCTCACGAAAATAGTAGCGAGGATTGGGCCGCCGAGGCCCCGGACGGACTGAGCGCCGTTTCGTCGCCGCTGCGGACTACGCGGGGGACTCTGGCTCGACGCTTTCACCGGGTAGCAGATGCGGATAGAACCAGCCGGTCAGCGCGCTGACCCAGGCCGCGGCTGCCAGCTGGCCGCCCATGACGTCCGAAGCGAAGTGCACGCCCAAGTAGACGCGCGAGAGGCCCACTCCCACCGCCAGCACGAGGCAAAGAGCGCCTAGCAAATGCGCCCACGCGCGTCGCCAGCCGACGGTCTGAATAACGACCGCGATGCTCGCGAGCACCCCGGCCGAGCACATGGCGTGGCCGCTGGGGAACGAAAATGAGGTCGGTGCCGCCACCAGGTAGAGCACCGAGGAGTCCGGACGGGCTCGGTGAAAGAGCAGCTTCAACGCCCAATTGAGCAGCACCGGACCGCCCGCACCCAGCACCAAATAAGCCGCCTGTTTCGGGCGACCGCGCAGTGCCAGCAACGCGACGAGGGCTGCCGTTACCAACGTCAGCGAGCGCCAGCCACCAAAGCGGGTGAGAGCGAGCATGAGCGGATCCACGCTGCCGCGCCAATGCGCGAGGCCGCCGCCCAGCAGCGCATCGAAGGCAGCCATCTCACCCTCTCGCATTTCAAGCGCCAACTGAACGAAACAAAGTGCCGACAGTATCGACGTCGACAAGCTCCACGGATGCCTCTGCAACAACCCCCACGCCCTGTGGAGCCAACCGTCGCGCGCAGCATTCGTGTCCGCCATGACTTGCCGCCGAACGGCCCAACGACTCTAGCGAAAACCCCCGCCCGCGCTACCGCTCAGCCGGTGACTTTCGCCGGACCCCGACGAGCGTCAGACGCAAACCAGCCCCGGGCGTGGCGCGCGAGCTCACGGCACCAGGCTG
>JBEQSW010000277.1:0-8143 GCA_040348565.1 Myxococcales bacterium
CCGCCATTCACTACCGCTCGCAACGGCGCGACAAGCTGTTCGTGGCCCAAAACTGCGCGGCTTTTCCGGAGAATTTGCTGGAAAGCGAGCTGTTCGGCCACAAGCGCGGGGCCTTCACCGGCGCCACCGAAGAGAAGAAGGGTCTGTTCGAAATCGCCGACGGCGGCACGTTGTTCTTGGACGAAGTGGGCGAGATGCCGCTTTCGTTGCAAGCCAAGCTGCTGCGCGTCTTGCAAGAGGGTGAGATCCGCGCCATCGGTGCGACGGCGCCGCGGCGGGTGAACGTGCGCATCGTGGCCGCCACCAACCGCAACCTCGAGAAAGAAGTGGCGGAGGGCCGCTTTCGCGAAGACTTGTACTACCGGCTCAAGGTGTTTCCGTTGCGAGTGCCGGCCTTGCGCGAGCGGCGCGAAGACGTGCCGCTACTGGCCGCGCATTTCTTGGAGCGTTACACGCGCGAGTTCGGGCGCGAGATTGCCGGCTTCACCCAGCCCGCGCTGGAGCGGTTGCAGGCGTACGACTGGCCCGGCAACGTGCGCGAGCTGGAGAACGAAGTGCAGCGCGCGGTGATTCAAGCCGACGGCGAGCAGTTCATCACCCCCGAGCTGCTGAGCGCGCGCGTCCGCACCAGCGACGCCAAAGCCTCCGACCAGGCCCCCGAGCTCGGGCCCGACGAAGCCGAAGACGACGCCAGCGGCACGCTACGCGAAATGATGGACCACTTCGAAAAACGCATCTTGGCGCGCACCCTGGCCGCCCACGGCAACAACAAAACCAGCGCCGCCAAAGCCCTCGGCATCACCCGCGAAGGCCTACACAAAAAGCTGAAAAGCCTGGGCATGTAGGCGGGCGGGGGATGCCAAAACGCAGCTCGCTTGCAGAAACTAACGTGCCGTCTCTGGGCCGGACCCAGATTTTTTTACAGGGAGGACGGGAGGACGGGAGGCGAGAATTTTGGGGTTCGAGACGCACGGTACCATACGGAAACTGCGCAGGCGCCTCGCGATCCCGAACGACTCGAACCCCCAAATTCTCGCCTCTGTCTCGCCCTCCCGATCTCTCGATCTCCCTGTAAAAAAATCTCGAGCCGTTTATTGGATGCCGTATTCGCGTAAGCGCCGGTAGAAGGTGCGGCGGGGGATGCCGGAGACTTCGGCGGCTTTGACGCGGTTCCAGTTGCAGGAGCGCAGCGCTTCCAGGATGCGTTCGCGCTCGTCGCGGCGATGTTGCGAGGTGGTGCCCTTTTTGGGAGGACGGAGCACGCTGGGTGAGCGCTCGGCGGTGGGGCGAAAGCCGTCGGGCAACTCGAAGTCTTCGGGTAAGAGCTCTTGCTCTTCGCTCATCACCCACGCGTTCAGGAGCACGTGCTCCAGCTGGCGCACGTTGCCGGGCCAGCCGTAGGCCTGCAAGCGGCGGAGGGCGTCGCGCGAGACGCTCTTTTTTTCGCGCTTGTAGCGCGCGGCGAACAGGCCCAAAAAGTAGTCGACCAGCTGCGGCACGTCCTCGCCGCGGTCGCGCAGCGCGGGCAGGTGAATCTCCACCACGTGGATGCGGTAGTACAAGTCCTCGCGGAATTTGCCCTCTTGCACCATGCGCTCCAGGTCGCGGTTGGTCGCGAACAAGATGCGCACGTCTACCGGCTCTTCTTGGTTGCCGCCGACGGGGCGTACGCGCTTTTCTTGCAGCACGCGTAGCAGGCCCGCCTGCATCTTCATCGGCATCTCTCCGATTTCGTCGAGCAAGATGCTGCCGCCTTCCGCCTCGCGGAACAGGCCTTTGCGCTCGCGGTCGGCGCCGGTGAAGGCACCGCGCACGTGACCGAACAGCTCGCTCTCCAGCAAGTTTTCCGGAATGGCGCCGCAGTTGACGCCCAGCATTTTGCCTTTGCTGCGCGCAGACGCGTTGTGCACGGCACGCGCCACCACTTCTTTGCCGGTGCCGGATTCGCCGGTGATCAGCACCGGCACGTCGGTGTCTTTGACGCGATCCACGAGCGCGTAGACTTTGCGCATGGCGCCGCTGGTGCCGACGAGCCCTTGGTAGCCGAAATGGCCGTACAGAGTATCGCGGGCGTCGCGCAGCTTTTGACGAGTGCGCTTCAACTGCTCGGTGCGGCCGTCCAACAGCTCGCGCAGGCGCTCTTGGGCTTCGGCCAGCTCCTCGTTGGCGGTCAAGAGCTCGTCGGCGCGGCGGCGGTTTTCGCGCACCAAGCGCGCGTTTTCCAGCGCGATCGCGACCTGATCGGCGAACGCGCGCAAGGTCGGCAGCTCGCGCTCGAAATGCCGTCCCGGCCGCACCCGTGTCTCGAGGTACAGCGCACCGATGGCTTGCCCGGACGGCGCGAGAATCGGGACGCACGCCACCGACTCGAGCAGCAGCTGATGCACCGACGCATACGATTTGAGCCGCGCGTCCGCCTGGGCGTCCAACGTGACCACCGGCTCGCGCGTGGCCACGACCTCTTCCGCGATCGAGCGCGAAAATTCGGTGCGGGCGGCGTCGCCGGCGCTGCCGCGTGTGGCGTGCACGGTGAGCGAACCGTCCGGCTCGGCCAAGAGCACGAAGCCGCGCTCGGCGCGCAGCAGCTCGACGGCATGGCCGATGATCTTCGCGGTCAGGCGCTCGAGGTCGAGCTCCCCGGCCAAGTCGGCGTTCACTTCGAGGATGCGCGACAAGCGCTGCTCCAGCGGCGTCAGGCCCCCGAGCTGGGACATCGACGAGGTGGTGCCGGAAGCGCGGCGCGCGGTCAGCGTCGGCGACGCCGGCAGCGAGCTCAGCGGCGCGAACGGCAGAAATTCCGTCGCCGCGTGGGCGACGGTGCCGGAAACGCTGCCGCGCAGTGATTTGCGGCGCGGGTCGTTCCAATACACTTCGCGCAGATCACGGGGCAACCGCGCGCCGATCTCTTCCAACACCGCCAGCGCTTCTTCGCGGTCGCGACGAGCCAACAAGGGCTGCCCTCCGCGCTCTTCCAGCTCGGCCCGCGCTTCCAACGCCCGCCACAGCCACTCGCGCTGCTGCGCGCTACGGGCCGCTTCCAGCGAGGCATCGAGCTTCTCGCGCGCGGCCAGCTCGTCACCCACCAGGCTGGCCACGCGGCCCTGGGCCAGGAGGAGCAGCGGGCGATGCGCCGGCGAGCCCTTCAGCAGCTCTTCGGCGCGCTCCAGATCTTGGCGCAGCTGGGCCGTGTTGGGGTGCGCCACGCGCGTGGCGACCAGCACCGCTTCCAGTTGCGCTTCGGCCGCGTCCAGCTTGCGCCCCAGCTCCACGTACGCTTGCGAGCACGAAGCAAACAGAGCAGCGGCCTGCGCGTGCTGGCCTTGCCGCGCCAACAGATCTGCCTCGTTGCCTTGGAGTTGCGCCAGCATGACCTTGGGCAGCTGCGCGCTCTGTTCCCGCAGCGTCATCAGGCTGCTTTGCGCGCGCGATAGACGGCCGAGGTAGAGGTCGGTGTTGGCCAAATTGAGCAGCGCTTGGCGCGCGGTCGAGCGACGTCCGCTGCGACGGCCCATGTCGACCGCCGCCTCGAACAGCTCCATCGCGCCGGCGATGTCGCCGCGCACCTTGAGCAGGCCCGCGAGGCTGGTCTGCACCGTAGCCAGCGTGCCCGCGTCCCCCGCGCGCTCACAGGCGGTGATTGCGGCGCGGTACGTGTCGCGCGCTTCGTCGAGCCGATCCGCTCGTTGCAGCACGAAGCCGAGCGAGGCGTAGGCCAGCGCCTCGAGACGTAGCAGCGAAGCCGCGCGCGCGCGCTCGATAGCGGACGAGATTTCTTGCCGGGCTTCTTCGTGATTGCCGACCAGCGATTGCCCGAGGCCGTGATAGGTCAACGCCTCGATGCCGATGGCGTCGGTTTGAGCGGAGAGCGGCAGCAGCTCGGCCAGAGCGGGCGCGTACTCACCCAAGCCCAGGCGCGCGCGCGCTCGATACACGGTAATACTGCGGCGTTCGCTGTCCGACGCCTGCGAGCTTGCCGCCAGCCGATCCAAGCGATCGAAGGCATTGCGCTCCTCACCCAAGCCGAGCTCGAGCCGAGCTTTGGCGATGCCGAGCGGCACGGAGCGCTCGAGCTCACTCACCGAAACCACGGCCAGGGCGGCAGAGGCGTCGATGAAGCGGCCGCGATCCAAGAAGTAAAGCGCGCGCTCGAGCGGCGCTTCCGGCACGACCGCGTCGCTGGGCGGCGCGTTGCCGACGACACGTTCAAAATCGGCCGCCGACGCCACCGCCTCGGAAGCGATCAGCCGCACCAGCCGCCGCAGCGCGCCGGGGCGTCCGTCCGCCAGCTGCACGAGCCGCTTCTGCAGGCCCGCCGTCAACGACGGCACCGCGCGCCGCACCAGCTCCAAGCACACCGGCTCCGCCAGCGCGGGGATGGGAAACACGCGCGCCCCCTCGAAGCGCGCGCCACCAACCGCCACCAGCCGGGCCCCTTTTGCGACGGCGCCGTGCACGGCGGCAAAGGCTTCGTCGTCCAGACCATCGGCGTCGTCGACCAGCACGAAGGCGTCGTCCAGGCTGGTATTGGCGGCCAGCTCGCCCTGCACGGTAGCGCTGCTCGTGGCGTCGTCGATCCAGGCCACCGATTTGCCGAGCATGCCCAGCCACCACGCCAAGCGCCGCACGAGCGCGCTGCGCCCGGAGCCGGACGGCCCTTCCACGCGCAGCACCTGGCCCGGCTCCAGCGCTTGCGCCGCCTCGAGCAATTGGCTGGAAACGCCGTCGATGCCCGACACCGGCCAGAGCACGTTGCCGGCGGCGGCGATGGCGTCGTGAGCAGGAGCCCCGAGCGCGCGCCGCACCTCGCTGGCGAACTCGTCGACGGAAGGGAAGCGCTCCTCGGGGACGCGCGCCATCGCCCGTTCGGCCACCGCGTTCAGCTCGCCGCGCACGTCGGGGTCCAAGCCGAGCCCGTCGGCTTCCAACACTTCGGCCAAGATGACGCCGAGCGCGAACACCTCTGCCCGCACCGTGATCGGCTTGCCTTCGAACAGCTCGGGCGCGGCGTAGCGGGGCGTCAAACCTTCCGCGAACGCGCCGCCTTCGCGCCAGGGCGCGGCTAGTCCCAAATCGACGAATACGACGCTGCCGCCCGGCTCGACGATGACGTTGGCAGGCTTCACGTCGCCGTGCAGCAGACCGGCGCGGTGCAGCACCGTGAGCTGATCGGCGGCGCGCGCCAAGATTTCGAGTGCCGCCCGCGCGTTGCCACGGTGCGACAGCAACGCCTCCAAGCTCTCGCCTTCGACGACCTCGCGCACCAAGTAAGGGCGCCCGGAGGCGGGCAGGCGCCCGAAGCGAATCACCCTTGGCACGCCGAGCCCTTCCAAACCGCTGAGCGCGACCGCTTCGCGCACGAGGGCCGCCATCTCGCGCTCGCTGGCTTCTTCGGCCAGCAACTTCAGGGCGTAGGTGCGCTGGGTGGCGCGGTCCCGGACGGCCCAGACCTCACCCCCCCCTCCCCGGCCGAGGCGCCGCACCGGCTCGTATCTTTGCGGTAATTCAGGCTCGTTCGAGTCAGACAAAACGGGCGTGCCCCCAGGCTTGGTTCATAGACCGTAGTCAGCGCCGAGGCCGAGGAAGAAGCCGCTCGTGCCGAAGCCGGCGTCGAAGCGCATGGCAAAGTTGCGATGCGGCTTGTAGCGAAGGCCGGTCTGCAACACGAACCAGGGGAACAAGATGGGCTTCGAGCCACCGTTGGTCCAGCTGGGCTCGGCGTGATCGCCGTAGTGCTTGTTGGAGTCGTCGCAGTAGCTCGTGCTCGGATCGAAGCGCGAGATGTCGCCCGGACCGGTGCAACGCACGAAGCCTTCACCCGTGTTGCCGTTGAAATTCGCCTGGCCCGGCTTGGCTTGCACGCGGTGCAGATCGCCGAAGATGATGCCGAAGCCGCCCGCCAAACCGTAGTTGAGCGCAAATTCGGGGCTGAAGTCTTGGCTCCACAAGAAATCGGAGGTGATGAAGATCGACTTCAGCTGGCTATTGACGAGCTCCCAAGCGCGCGAGTCGTCGTCCTTGGCCTTGAACGGCGTGTCGTCCATGCTGTAGCCGGCGTACCAAATCGACAGGTTGTACTCGAAGGCGTTTTTGCGGATGGCAAACTCGGGCCCAAACCCGTGCACGAGCAGCGTCTTGCCGCCGTCGCCGAACATGTTGATCATGAACTTCGGCACGATGATCGCGCGGTAGCGCGCGCCCACGAACATGTACGTCTTGCCGGGCAACTCGACGGGCGAGCCGCCCGCTTCGGCGTCGGCGACGAGCCCCGAGTCCTTGTCAGGAGCGGTAGCGCCAGCGGGGGCTTCACCGGCCGGAGGAGCCTCCGGCTTGGCAGCCTCGGGTGCGGGCTCCTCTGCAGCCGCCTTATCGGCGGGCGGCGCAGCGCCTGGCTCAGCAGCGAACGCCACCTGCGACCAAGCGCCCAGCAGTCCGAGCACCAGCGTTGAACCGATAACCTTATGCATCAGAGACCTCCTCCAAGCTGCTATTTCAAGTCCGAGCGCGGGCCTGGCCACGCCAGCCCGTTCGGTCGGGCATTCCCGACCCAAGTGAAGCGGGCGCATCGTGCCATGGCACTGTGCCAACTAGCAATTCCCCTTTGATTTCCCGGACAACAGGTGTGTCACCGCGCCGCGTTGCGCCAACCTGGCCGGCGCCTCCGGCCCGTGCGCCGAAGTAGGACCACCTGCCACCAACCTTGCCGGGGCCCGCGGTTGTCACGAGCCATCCGGCCAAAGCGCGTGTAGCCTGTGAATAAATGTGCAGCGCCGCCGTTCGTCTGCCCCTTCGAGCCAGTGCTTGGGTGCTGCTTGGAGCCGGGCTCCTGCTCGCGACCGGCTGTGGCGGGCACTACGTCACCCGCGGCACGGCTCTGTACGATGAGGCGCACTACGTCGAAGCCGCCGAGGTTTTCGAGCAAACCGAAGGGCGCTTGGCCAACTCTTCGAACAGCGAGCGTGCTCGCTTCGGCCTGTATCGCGGCGCCACCTTCTTGAAGCTGGGCGACACCGTGCACGCCGCGCGCTGGCTCGGCTACGCCCGCAGCTTGGTCAAGACTGATCCCGATGCGCTAGACGACGATGATCTGGCGCTGCTCGGCGCCTCGTTGAAGGCGCTCGGTCGTGCCGCGCCGGCTGAGCCGGAGCGCAAAGTGGGCGCCGAAGTAGCAACGGCGCCGCCCGTCCCCGAAGCCGCGCCGACGCAGTGAACCCCGGCTCGGCGCGTCAGCCGTCGTTGGCGATGACGCCCAGCTTGCTGACGTTGAAAGCGAACTCGCGCTTCGGTCCCGTCACCGTGACCTTGATGGTGTCGTCGTCGACGCGCTCGAACGCCATGCTCACGCTCTTGTCGAACGGCGTCTTCAACGTGTAGCTGCCCGATTGGGGCACCGGATCGGTCCAGCGCATCTGCACGCCGTCGATGGCCAAATCCCAGTGACCGCGATCTCCGTCCCAGCTGCGAGAGCCGTCGACCTGAATGCCTTCGGTGATGCCGCCCGCCAACACCGACTGAATTCGGTCACCCGAGCCGGTGCCGGTGCGCCCGCTCTTCAAGTTGGTCCAGTGCGACTCGTGCTGCACGCGGCGCGTCTTGTCGTTCAGGTTCCAGGTCACATCCGCGGTGCCGTCGAGCGAGACGACGCCGTTGCTGAAATCCGTCCATTCGTGATGCACCAGCACCTGCGCGTCTTCGTTCCGCTCCAGGCTGATGGCGTGCGTGCCCGAAAAGGTGTGGCCGTGGTAGGCGCAGTTACCCGGCTTCGCGCCGTAAACGACCGTCAACGTGGCGTCCTCGAGGGTGATGTCCGCGCACGGCAGCTGTGTGCCAATGAAGGTCTTGAGCTCCGCCGCGCCGTCCTGCGCGGCTTGGCCGATCGTGAAATTCGTCGAAATGTCGACGCTCGCCGCCGTCAAACCCTCGGCTTGACCCGCATCGCTGGCCTGCTCGAGGGCCGACGTCGCCTCCCCCAGCGTCAACGGCTCTTCGCGATCCTTGGGACACCCAGTGAGAACGAGCAGCGGCAAGACGAGAACGGCGGTTAACGAATTCCTACGAAGTGAGCTCATTCCCGAGTCTATTGCAGGAGCCGTACCGATCCCATCGGACCCAGATTTTTTTACAGGGAGGACGGGAGGACGGGAGG
>JBEQSW010000280.1:0-3166 GCA_040348565.1 Myxococcales bacterium
GCCGGCGTCGACGCTCAGCTGCAGCCCTCCGTTGCCCTGTCCGCCCTCGCCGCCGGCCCCTCCGGCTCCCGGCCCGAACGGGCTTTTCACGCTGTCGGAGCCGCACGCCACTGGCACCGCCCCGAGCGCGAGGCCCAACAAAAGACCGCCGAGAAGGCGTCCCGGCGCGCGCGTGGCGGCCAGCTTATGAAAGCGTCCGAGCCCCTGCCCGGAGGTGGGTGCGACAGACTGCGACGACGACCGACGAAGCAACGCCCCTGTTGTAGCGCGGGCCTGTAGTCATGCGTGCCAACTTTTGGCATGATCAAAGAATCGTGTCCCAAGAACGTTTGACCCGACACGAAATCTCGTGGCTCTTGGCTCAGGAAGCTCGGGGAGCGGCACGGGCGCTTCGGGAGGGTGTCACTCAGCTGCGGCAAACGCCGGGAGCCGAGCCGCGCATCACCTCGCTGCCCAGTGAGGCCCCCCCCGCCCCCGCCGTCGAAACCACGCTCGACGCGCTGGACGACGCCATCAGCATGTTGAGCGACCTCAACACCGGCGCGCGCGGGGCCACCAAAGCTCGGCGTGGGCGCATCGACTTGGCGGCTCTGCTGATGGACCTATCGCCGAACACGCGCCTGGCCATCGAGCCCGGCGCTGGCACCGAAGTCTTCGGCGACGAGCAAGACCTGCGGCGCATGCTCAACATGCTCGTGACCCAAGCGGGGTCGACCCAGGGCGGCGCGGCCGAGGTGAAGATTCGTCGCCAAGCGGAGTGGGTGAAGATCAGCGTCGAGCTCGGCCCTGATGCCGGCGCCCAAGAGCTGGAGCGACGCTGGCTGAGCCGCATGGCGACGCGCCACGGCGGTTGGATCGAGCTCGAAGGCGGAACTCAGTCGATCTTCTTTCCCGCCGACGGCGCGAGCGATCAGCGGGAAGTGGTCGAGCTGCGCAAGGAGCTCGAGCAAGCGCAGCAACTCGGTGAAGCGTACGCGCGCGAGCTGGCTTCGGTGCTGACGGCCGGTGACATTCGCACCGAGCCGCCCCCGCCCGTCGCGCCGCGCGGCGGCGCTCAACGCTTCGAGACCCTGCAAAGCGCTGCGCTCGGCATGCAGCGCACCATCAAAGGCTTGGTCGAAGGCTTGCGCGCCGACGCCGCCCTCGCCACCAGTGAGCTGGGCGAAGGTTCGCCGCTCGCACAAAATCTGCAGAAGCGCGCGGCCGTCGCCGCCGAAATGTCGCTGGACCTGGCCCTGGCCGCCGATTGCCCCTTCGACGAAGCCAAGTCCGATATCTCGGTTGCCGATCTCGTGCAGGAGGCGGTCTCGGAGGCCGAGCCGCGCGCGCTGAGACATGGCGTGGCCATCGACGTGAAGGGTCCGGCCGACCTGCGCATGCGGTCCCGGCCGAAGACGCTGCTGTCGCTGATCCGCGCCATGCTGCATCACGCGATCTCGGCCACGCCGCGGGACGGGGTGATCGCCATCTCGGCCTATGCCGTCGAGACTGGCATTTTGCTGTCGGCCCAGGATGGCGGGCCTTCCGTCACCGAGGCGCATCGGGCGGACGTGCTCAGAAACCGCGTCGACCCGAGCGCATTCGGACGCCCGTCCGGCGTCGCGCTGTTGATCGCCGAGGCGGCCGCCGAAAGCCTGGGCGGCACGTTGGAGCTGCGCGACGGACCCGACGGCCGCGCCGAAGTTTGGACGCTGCTGGGGCGCTAAGCCCGGAAGAGCCCCCAAACCCGAAACTACTTGGGTTAGTATCAGACGCTGATGCGGATTCTCGTCGTCGAAGACCAAGACTCGATTCGAAGGATGATCGAGGCCTTGGTGCAGGCCCGCGGCTACCAAGTCACGGCGGTCAGCTCCGGTGCCAAAGCCATCGACGTGGCCATGACGGACGCGCCCGACATCGTGCTGCTCGATTTGAACCTGCCCGGCCAGTACGACGGCTTCGACGTCTGTCAAAGGCTCCGTTCCGATCCGACCACGCGCACGGTGCCGGTCGTCATCATCAGCGCCATGGACGACGACGAATCGCGCGCCCGCGCCACTGCAGCGGGCGCGACCGCCTACTACACCAAGCCCTTCAGCCCGATCGCTTTGCTGAAAGAGATCGACCGGTTGAAGTCGCTCATCGCCACGCGCGCCTAGGGACACCCCCGAGAGCGGCGCAGCTACAACAGCTTGAGCAGGGCCTTGGCGCGCTCTTCGGAGTCGCGCACCAAGTCGCGCGCTTCTAGCGCCGGGATTTCGAGCGCCTGCACCAACTGCTCGAGCAACGCCTTCTCTTTCTCGTCTTGCTTGCCGTCCACGAAGCTCAGCAGCACGGCGTGCTGCAGGAGCTGCCGCCGAGCCGCAAAACCGAGCTCGTGAATCGGCACGTCGGCCAGGCTGCGCGGCGTCTGCGCAAACTTGCGCAGCTCGTGCGCTTCGCTGGGTAGAGCGTGAAAGGCCTCCAGCAAGGCTTCCAGCACTTCCGTCTCTTCGCTGCTCACGTGCCCGTCGGCCCAAGCCACGCTGACCAGGCCCTTCACCACCGCGAGATTCTGCGCCTGCATGACCCCGATACTTTCACATCGCGGGCGGACGTAAAAGCTCAGCCTTCTTCGACGTACGGATGCGGCATGGGGGTGAGCTCCAGGCCGGCCATTCCCTTCAGCGCGGAGCGCAAATCGCGCTCTTCGGCCGCGTCCGAGACGTAGAACGAATCGAGCAGCTCCGACACGTCGCTGGTGCGCGACGGCAGCACGGCTGGAGCATAGGGCGAGGGCTCCGGTAGCGGCTCGGCGATGACTAGGGCCGGCGGCAGCGGTGACGCGACCGCGAGCGCCACCGGTCCGGGGTTCCAGGTGAGCGCCTCGTGGACCTCGGGGGCGGCCAGCTCGGACTGGAAGAGAATGGGCGCACTGCTGACCCCGGACAGCGAGCTCGTCGTGAGCCAGCTGTCGTCGACCAACTCGGGAACGGGGGTGAGCGCGTTGTTGGCGGCGCTGAGCGCGGGCGCGGGCGCGGGCGTGAGGCGCAGCTCGGTGACGACGTCGCGGATGCGAGTCGGGGCTTCGTCGGCGTCGACGCCGGTGTGTAGCTCGAGCATGGCGGTGAGCACGTCGGGCATTCGCGAAGGCTCGGGATCGGTCAGCGGCTGGGGCAACACGGCCGCCGCCAAGGGCGCCGGCTCG
>JBEQSW010000282.1:0-50243 GCA_040348565.1 Myxococcales bacterium
AGCTGCTCCTGTTCGAGTTTCGCGCTCGCTCCATCATCCCGGTAGCGCTGGCCAGCGCTACCGCGGCCGGGGTGCGCATGGCTTGGGTCGGGCCCGCGCCCGCCTTCGGCATGCCGCAGCTGAGCCAACCGAGCGGCTACGCTCTCACCTTCTACGTCTTGCTCGGCGCCCTGCTGGGCCTGGTGGCTACGGGCGTGACGCGCGCCGTCTACGCCATCGAAGACGGCTTCGAAAAGCTACCGATTCACTGGATGTGGTGGCCGGCGCTGGGCGGGTTGGTGGTCGGCGCGGTCGGCTATTTTTCGCCGCACACCATGGGCGTGGGCTACGACAACATCGAGCACATTCTGTCGGGCTCGCTCGCTGGCAAAGCGCTGTTGGTGTTGTGCGCGTTGAAATTCGTGTCCTGGTCCATCTCGCTCGGCAGCGGCACCTCCGGCGGCACCTTGGCGCCGCTCTTCACCATTGGCGGCGGGGTGGGCGCGGTGATTGGCGGTCTGGCGGCAGCGCTCGCCCCCCAACTGGGAGTCGATCCGCGCATTGCGGGTTTGGTGGGCATGGCCGCGATTTTCGCGGGCGCGTCACGGGCGCTCTTGGCGTCCATCGTGTTCGCTTTCGAGACCACGCTGCAGCCGCTGGGCTTGTTACCTCTGCTCGGCGGTTGCACGGCGGCGTACTTGGTGTCGTGCGTCTTGATGCGGCACACCATCATGACCGAAAAGATTGCGCGTCGCGGCGTGCGCGTACCGAGCGAATATGCGGCCGACTACTTGGATCAAGTCTGGGTGTCTTCGGTGGCCACGAAAGCCGTCACCGCGCTTTCGGGAGCCGACACGGTCGAGGAGGCCCAGGCCTGGCTAGTGTCCGGCGCCGTCGAGACCCGCTATCACGCCTTCCCGGTGCTGAGCGAAGACGGAACGTTGCTGGGCGTATTGACTCGCCACGACGTCTTGGATCATCGAGGCGACGCACAGCTGCCGATCGCGCGGCTGCTGAAGCGGCCGCCCGCCGTCGCTTTCGACAACAGCTCCTTGCGTGAAGCAGCGGACTTGATGGTGACGGAAGGCGTGGGTCGGCTGCCCGTCGTGACCCACGCCGAGCCTGGCCGGGTCATCGGCTTCTTGACGCGCAGCGACTTGGTTTCCGCTCACTCGCGCCGCATCGACGAAAACGATCAACTTCACGCCTCGATCAAGCTGCCCTTCGTGCGCATTGGCCGCCTTGCCAAGCCGCTGCGCGCCAATTCGCGCGTTTGAGACGAACGCTGGACGAAACTGCGCGGTTGCAGGAGCCGGCCGGAAGACGCGCAGCGCCGTCCTCGTCTTCGCTCGAACGGAAACAACCTTGCCCTTGCAATTCGTCGTGTGCGCGCGCCGCTTCAGTGCGCCGGACGAATTTTGACGGGGGATCGCCGGGCACGGCAACTCCTCTGCGGCCCATGCGTTCGTCCCCCCTTCAACCACACCGATTGACCCCGCTTCGCGCCGCCTTGGTTTCGACGCTGGCGCTCGGCCTGAGCAGCGCGTGCGGTGATTCCAGCGGCTCACAGCCGGACCGCGGTGCAGGCACGACGGCAACGGGTGCTGCTGGCACCCCTGCCGCCGGTGGCTCGAGCAATGCGGCCGGGGCCCACAGCAGTGCGGGAGCCACGTCGACGGCCGGTGCGACTTCGACCGGCGGCGCGACTTCGACCGGCGGCGCTGCTTCGACCGCAGGCACGACTTCCAACGCCGGTTCGTCTCCCACCGCGGGCGCAACCACGACAGGGGGCTCGGCGGCGACGGCCGGTACCGCCGCAACCGGCGGCAGCGCTTCCGGGGGCGCTACCGCGAGCGGCCCCGATCAGTGCAAGGCCATCGGCTGGGCCACTCGCGCCAGTCGCACGGGCGGTACCGTAAGCGTGACCGGCGGCGGCGACGCCGCGCCCGTCGTCGTCACGACCTTCGCCGATCTCGCCAAGTATGCGTCGGACGGCCAGGCACGCGTCATCCACGTCGACGGCACGCTGGGCAACGGTTGGTCGGGCAACACCGGCGATCGCCTGGAGATCAAGTCGAACAAAACCATCGTGGGACTGCGCGCCGGTACCCAGCTCAAAGCCGCCATCCACATCAATGCCGCCAGCAACGTGATCTTGCGCAATCTCGTGGTGCGCGGCCCCGGCTCGAACGAAGATCAGGCCTGGGACAACCTCAATATCGAGGGTAGCTCCAAGAACGTCTGGGTAGATCATTGCGAGTTTTGGGATGGCCAAGACGGCAACGCCGACGTCGTCAAAGGCGCCGACACCGTCACGTTCACTTGGAACATCTTCGGCTACGCTTTGCCCGGTCACAGCCACAACCTCTCCAATCTGATCGCGTCGTCGGATAGCGAGCCCGAGAGCGACGGCAAGCTGGACATCACGTACATGTTCAACTGGTGGAAGGCGGCTGCGCAACGCCAGCCGCGCTGCCGCTACGGCCAGATTCACGTCGTCAACAACCTGTACACCGGTGACAACGCCGTCGGCGCGTCGGTGCTGGGCGTGTCCAACGGGTTCTCGTGCAACGTGCTCACCGAGAACAACCACTTCATCAACCAAGGGCAGCCCATCGACTTGGGCAAGCAGGACGGACCAGGCTCGGTCCAGCAAGCCGTCGGCAACCTGTTCGAAAGCTGCACCGGCAACCAGAAGGGCAGCGGCACCGCCTTCACGCCGCCCTACGAATACAAGTCGTTCATGGTGCCCGCCTCCGAAGTGCAAGCCCTGGTGAAGAAACGCGCGGGCGCGACACTGGCTAGCCCGACCGCGTGCCCATAGGGCGACTCGTTGCGGCCGGCAGCGCCGGATCGAGATGCTTCGAATCGACACTCGAGAGGTGAAGTGACTCGAGACCCGAGCAGTGGCCGTCGTCGCTCGTAGTCGGCGTGCAGCTTTCGGCGGCTGAACCTGCAAGAATCTTGCAGGTTTCATCTCGCACACGTGCGGCAGCGCATGTCGTTTGGGCAACGGAAATCACGCGCGTCTGCCAGTGCCCCAAACAGACAACGGCCCCCGAAAGGCACGAGATGAAACCGCGATGTTGCGCCATCTCGTTCTGCATCGGCCCCACCGGGAAAGACCTCGAGCCTCACGCCATGCCGAAACCCACGACTTTGTCCGCCCTGATCGTCCGTCCCCATTTCTCGACGCTCCTGCTCTTGGCAGGCGTACTGGCATGTTCCAGCACCGTTGACGACACCCCGATCGGAGGCGGGACCGCGGGCGCCAACAACACCAGTGGCTCCGGCGGCAGCTCCACCACGGCCGGTACCAGCTCGACGAGCGCGGGAACGGGCATGGTCACGGCTGGCACGGCGGCGGGCGGCTCGAGCGCTGGCTCCGGCACGACCGCCGGCAGCAGCAACGGTGGCGCGGCCGGCGCAAGCGGCGGAACGACAACGGGAGGCACAGCAGCCGGCGGCACGTCGACCGGCGGCGGGAGCGGGGGCGGCAGCAGCGGCGGTAGCAGCGGCGGTAGCAGCGGCGGCGGCGGCAGCGTCGATTGCTCCACCTACAAGCTGTGCGACGACTTCGAGGGCGGTCCTTTGGGCATGGGCACCAGCCCGTGGAAGACCCAAAGCGGCGGCGGCTACACGCTGGAGCTAGCGACCGATCAGGCTCACAGCGGCACGCACTCGGTGCACATTACCGCCCCCACTGCCACGGGCTCGGCGCACATCGTCGAGACCAAGACTTTTCCGGCCGCCGACTACTGGGGTCGGGCATTCCTCCGCTTCAAGGCCCCGCCCGGTGGCCACCAAATGTTCATCATGATGAGCGCGCCCAACGACCAGATCCGCGTCCTCAACATGCTGGGCAACAGCGCCAAGGTTCAGCAGAACCTCCAGTCCAGCGACAAGTTCACCTCGTCGGCCACGCTCATCCCGATGGAGAAGTGGTTTTGTTACGAGTGGCACGCCAACACCAGCGGTGTGCACGTCTACTTGGACGGCACCGAGCTCGCCGACGCGGCGGCGACTTGGAGCGGCTCCGGGGGGACCTCGCTCACCATTGGCTATCAACGGTTCCAGACCGGCACGGCCGCGGGTGAAATCTGGATCGACGACGTGGCCATCAACACGGCGCAAGTCGGCTGCAAGTGAGACCGACGCAACCTCGCATTCCTTGAGGTTTCTCGGAGCGCGCGCAGGCGCGCTCCGGCTCACGGCACAGCCTAATTGACGGGCACTTGCTCGATACGCCGCGCGCAGGGCGTATCGAGCGCGCGATCGCGACGTTGCCGCGAGCGCGCGCGACTCGTATTTGAGCGGTGATGTTTTCATCGACGCACCGGCCCTCCGATCGCAGAAGCTCGAGACGTCGTGGGGCGGCATTGCTGGCGGCGCTCGGCGCTTGCCTGGCCACTGGTCGCGTCGAAGCCAAGCCGTACAAAGGCGCCGAGATTCTGTCTCTCAATCAGCAGAAATTCGGCCGAATCGAGGTTCGGATGCGGATGGCGCGCGGCGCCGGCATCCTGTCGACGTTCTTTACTTACAAGCCCGGCTCCGAGGGCGCCGGCGCGCTGTGGGAAGAGATAGACATCGAGGTGTTCGGCAAGTCGAACGCGACGTCCTGGCAGTCGAACATCTTGGTCGGCAACCCGCGCATGGGCTCCGAGCAGGTGCACGACGCCGGTGTTTCGCTGGCCGACGGGTATCACACGTTCACCATCGAGTGGACCCCGACGGCCGTCGTCTGGAAGCTGGACGGAGCTCAGGTGCGACGCACCGACGGCGGTCAAGCCAACCAGCTGGTGAGCCCGCACGCCTTTCACTTCAACCTCTGGGCGAGTGACGTGGCTTCGTGGGCAGGTGCTTTCGAAAGCTCGTCGCTGCCGCAAGCGCAGTACGTGAATTGGATTCGCTACTACCGCTACGACGCGGGCTCGTTCGTGCTCGACTGGAGCGACGACTTCAACACCTTCGACACCGCGCGTTGGTCGAAGGGTGACTGGACCTTCGACGGCAACCTCGTGGATTTCGATCCGAACAATGCCGTGGTCAAAGACAGCACGTTGGTGCTGTGCATGACCGCCGAAGGCCAGACGGGCTGCTCCGGCGCGGTGCCGCCCGACAACGCAGGTGGCCTGGGTGGTGGCGGCAGCGGCGGCGCGGCGGGCACCGGCGGCGGCGGCGGGGGGAGCGGTGGCAGCGGTGGAGTCTCGTCGGCAGGAGGCGCCAGTGGCGCGGCCGGAAATGGCGGTGCGCCAGCAAGCGGCGGTGTGACCGCGAACGGCGGAGTGACCGCGGCGGGCGGCGCGGCCGGAAGTGGCGGCGCAACGTCTGTGGCCGGAACAGCCGGCTCATCGGCGGCCGGCGCGAGCTCGGGCGGTGCGCCAACGTCGGGTGGGACGCCGGGAAGCGCCGGCAGCACGACGGTTGGCGTCGCGGGCAGCGTCACCTCGGCCGGCGGCGCAGCCGCCACGCTGCCAGCCGTCGACAATGGCGGGTGCGGCTGCGTGGTTGCCGGTGGCTCGAATCACAACCCAAGTGGTCCGTGGTTGGCGCTCGCGGCTTTGCTGCAAGCGGCACGAGTCCGTAGAAAGCGGAAACTTGGAGTGACAGTCCGCGCAGCGCGCTCGACGTAGGTGGTCGCAGACCGACGTCGTTGGCACGGGTGCGGCTTTCGGATGCTCGTTCGTGAAAAGGCGCGAAACTCCGCGGCATGCGATCTCCCCGCCGCTCGAGCGGCTCCGTCCGTCCATTCTCGACGCCGCTGGCGCTGGCAGCCGTGAGCGCGCTGCTCGGCTGTTCGGCTTCGGGCGCCTCGAGCGGGACCGGCGTCTCGGAGTCGTCCGCGGGCAGTGGGCACACGTCGACCGGCAGCTCCAACCCCGGTGGGGGTCCAGTGATCAGCGTCACGCCCGAGCAACAGCCGTCTACCCCAGGAACCGCCGGCGAAGATTGGCCGTCGTCGGCGTGCCAGGGCGCGATCATCGACGCCGTCACCGGGCAATACTGCCAGGGGCCCGCCTACGATCCGACTTCGCAGACTACGACCATCGCCAACGACACCAGCTGCGGCACCACGTTGTGGGGGGTGGCGCGCGACTTCGTCGGCTACCAACAGACGGCGACGGATCCGCCGGGCACGCCGCACCAAGATTTTGGCTCTCACTACTGCTGCGGCAACCCGCAGGGCACGGTGCTGGCCACGCTCGGCGCGGACAACAAGCCCGTCTACAACCCCGCCAATCTTCCTGGTGACTACTCGAACGGCGTCGGCTTGACCGGGCCGGACGCGTTTCAGCAGTGGTACAACGACACGCCCGGAGTCAACGCAAGCTACCTGGTCGGCTTCCACCTGGTGCCGAGCCCGGACGGCTTGACCCGCGTCTATTCTTCGAAGCTGTATTTCCCCGTCGACGGCGTGGGGTTCGGCAACTTCAACGACTATGGCGAAGACGGCAAGAGCCACAACTTCGGCTTCACCACCGAGCTTCACACCAAATTCAAGTACCTAGGCGGCGAGACCTTCGCGTTCGAAGGCGACGACGATCTTTGGGTCTTCATCAACAAGCAATTGGCCATCGATTTGGGCGGCATCCACAGCGCCATGCAAGGCCAAGTCAAGCTAGACGAATTCGCGGCCAAGGCCGGCATGGTCATCGGCCAAATCTACGATTTTGACTTGTTCAACGCCGAACGACACCCGAGCGGCTCGAACTTCACGCTCACCACGTCGATGACGTTCGTCGACTGCGGCGTCGATCCGACGGTCGTCAAGTAGCGCAGCTTTGCTTCGGGGCTACAGCGCGGCGTCGGTCACGACCAGCAGCAGCGAGTCACTCGCGGCAACGCTGGCCGCGTAGCTGGTCGTCTTCATGCCCAGGTCACTGGCGGCCCAGACGTCGCGCACCAGGGCGTTCGCGCTCAGGCCAATGTCGGCGAAACGAACGGTAACGGTGGCGGCGGAAGTGCCGCGGTTGAGCAAGAGAACGGCGCGGCGCCCGGTGCCCGACAACACCTTGCTGTAGACTTGCTGGCCGTTGCTATCGCTGACCTTCGTGCCTTGTTTGCCGAGCGGATCTTGATCGATGGCAATGACCTCGCTGTTCGTGAGCACGCCCTTGGTCTCGGCGCTCATGCTGTCGAGCTTGTTGCCGGCCAAGAGCGGCGCACCCGAGATGGCCCACAGCGCCATGTGAGTGCGGTTCTGCGCCAGGGTGAAGTTGGGCATGCCGACGATCAGCATGTCCGGATCGTTGTAGTGCCCCGGCGTTTGGGCGCTGGCATGCTGCGCGGAATCGAAGTTGGACAGCACCCGCTTCATGTCCGCGTTCTCGCCGTAGTAGATGATGTCCTGGCTGGTACGCCACATGGTGGACAACGCGGGAGCCCAATTCCAAGGGCTCTGCTCGCCCCAGTTGCAGGCGGACAGCACCATGGGACGGCCAGTCTGAGCGGTGGCTTTCTTGATGGCGTCACTGATGCCCTGGTAGGCGGTCTTTGCGTCGAGCCCTTCCTTCGAGCCCCCGCACCAGTCGACCTTGACGAAGTCGAAGCCCCACTTCGAAAACTGGAGGAAGTCTTGCTCGTAGTGGTTTTCGCTGCCCGAGCCGGGTGCCGCGGGGCGCCCCGTTGGATAGTAGTAGCCGCAGCCGTCTTTGCCGGCGTCGGTGTAGATGCCCGCCTTGAGACCGAGCCCATGGATGTAGTCGGCGGCGGCCTGCATGCCGCCCGGCCACTCTGCGGTGTCGATGGTGATGTTGCCGGAGCCGTCGCGCGTGCCCTGCCACCAACCTTCGTCGATGTTGACGTACTGGTAGCCCGCCGCCTTGAGACCGCTCGACGCCATAGCGTCGGCTTGTCCCTTGATCACGCTCAAGTTGATCTTGGCGGCGAAGCTGTTCCACGAGGCCCAACCCATGGGTGCTCCCGAGAGAGTGCTGGCGGTGCCGCCAGCTCCCCCCGAACCACCACCCGAGCCGCCTGCGCCACCTGTCCCGCCTGACACGCCTGACCCGCCTAAGCCGCCTGCTCCCGCGGTCGTTCCGCTGCCGGCCGCTCCCGCGGAGCTGCCACCGTTGCTGCTCGGCCCGCCGGCGGCACCACTGCCGCTGCTCCCGCCGGCGCTCGAGCTGGTCCCGCCCACGCTCCCGGCTCCGCCGATCGGCCCGCCCGCGGCCGTCCCAGCGGCACCCGCCGTCGTTGCGGCACTGCCGGCGCTGCCACCGGATGGGGGCGTAGCGTTGTCCGAGCACCCCACCCCACCCGCGACGACGACCGCCGCGCTGAGGACGAGCTGAACGGGAAAGCGCTGGAAAAGAGGGCTCGGACAGGAACGCATGGAGGGCCGTGATGTCTATTCGGCTCAGGTCCAGAAGCCTTCCCTAAATAGCGGCCCTCAGCCCAATCCGAGACTGGCGCCGAGAAATGCGTCGAGGAAGGCTTCCGGCCCCGGCGAACATGCCGTGGCCGGTGAATTGTTGAAGCAGCCAAGCATTTTCGTCGGCGCTATCGACGCGAATCAAGGCCACGTTGGCCGACTGGCAAGCGGTCAGGCCAACGTCGCGAGTCGCCGCGGCCCGCCCGGGGCGACTCGCGCCAACGTCTGGTTCGGGGCTCGAGACGGCAGCTTCAATCGGGCAGGCCGGGGTTGGCCATTGGCACGACCTTGAGCAGCGCGCGTGAAGTCACGAACATGGTCTTCCGATCGGCGCCGCCGAAGGTGCAGTTCGAGGCTTCTCCAGTGGGGACAGAGCCCAAGCGCTTGCCGGTGGAATCGAAGATCTCCACCCCGGTTTGGGTGCTGACATACACGTTGCCAGCGCAGTCTTCGCACATTCCGTCGGCGGTCGTACCCATCGTCATACCGAACGGCGTCGTCGCGTCGATCACGCTGCCGTCGGCGCCGAGGACGAACTTGGAAACGGATTGATTGCCGACGTCGCCGACGAGGAGCGCCTTTTCGTCGAGCGTGAGCACGAGGCCGTTCGGACGATTCACCTTGGTGCTGGCCTTCTTGGCTTCGCTGGTACCGGGCGCGATGTAGTAGAGCCCGCTGTCCGGATCGCTGAAGTAGATGCCGCCGTCGCTGCGCACGACGACGTCGTTGGGCTTGAAGCTGCCGGTGGCAATGTTGCCTCCGACCTTCATCTTGGTCGCGCTGTCCCAGCGATAGATGGCGTGATTCTTTTGATCCGTGACGATGACTTGATCGTTGGAGTCGACTGCCAGCCCGTTGCTGCCGCTGTCTTCGAACGCTTTGGTGAGCATCATGTTCGTGGGGTCGAGGCTCCAAATGCGTTCGGGGCTGCCGGCGTTGTCCGAGAACAACAGCTGTTTGGTGGTGGCCACCCAAACCGGCCCTTCGACGAAGGCGAAGAACGAGCCTTGCGGCGCCGCGACCTCCTTCACCGCACCGATGCCCGTCGTTGGGTCGACGAAACCGGACAAGCCCGCACACACCGCTTGGCCCGAAGCGCCCTTACCCGGATTCACGCTGCCCGAGCCGCCCGCGCCAGCAGAGCCAGCCGCGCCAGCAGAGCCGGCGACGCCCGCCGCACCCCCCGCGCTCGTGCCGGCGCCTGGCGCACTGCCGCCTTGAGCTTGGCCTGCACCACCGCCACCGCTTGCAGGCGTGCCGCCGCTGCCACCGCTGCCTGCCGCGGTCGGGGTGCCGGCGCCGGCTTGACCCGCGGTTGCGGGCGGCATGCCGGCACTGCCGCTGGGCACCGCGTCACCCGCGTTGTCGCAGCCAAAAACCGCTCCGAGGCAACCTAGAGCGAGCGAGGGGAACAACACCTGGAAGGAAACTTTCGGCATGACCTGGAACCGTTTTCAGAAGGTACCACGAGCTGACGCCGGGGCCACCCGGTCGTTCGCTCTCTTCGTCGCTCGAGCTCGGGCCACTGAACGCAGCCGAATGGATTGTCATCTTGGTTTACGTTGAGCATCGACCGCGGCGCGCAACCCACTCCACACTATCTGACGACTGTTGCGACTTCATTGAGCGTAGTGTCGGTTTCATCACTCGATGAGGAGCTGACCTCACGAGTCGATCTGGAGCACGCCATGAAGTCGAGCACGAGCTATCACGCGTTGGCGACTGTCGGCGTCATCACTCTGGCCTGCAGCTCTGGACCGGGGCTGCCGCTCGGCGGAAGTGGCGGCGCAAGCGGAAGCGCGACCACGGGCGGCGCCAGCAGCTCCGCGGGTAACCACGCCGTCGCCGGCACCGCCACCAGCTCCAACGCGGGTGGCAACGGAGCCAGCGGCGCGACCACGCAGGCGGGCACGGGCGGCAGCGGCCCCGCGGGCACCGGCGGAACGGTAGCCAGCGGCGGGACGGCGGCGGGTGGCGCGCAGGGCAACGGCGGGGCGTTGGGTAACGGCGGAACACTCGGTAGCAGCGGCAGCAGCGGCAGCGGCAGCAGCGGCAGCAGCAGTGGCGGCGGTGGCGGGCTCGGCAATGGCGGTGGCGGCGCGGGCAACGGCATGGTTCCCGGAGAGACAAAGCCAACGGTGACCGCGCCTGCCTCCAGCAAGGTATCGAGTGACTACTTCGTATTGGGTGAAGCGCGGCTGCTCAACAACAATTGGGGTGCCCAAGCGCTGGGCTGCAAGGCCCCCTACGAAATCTTCGTCAACGCCGACAAGACCTTCGGCTGGAAGTGGGATCGAGCTGGCACGAAGTGCGGCGGCGACAAGTCGAAGCCGGACTATCCGGAAGTCGAGTTTGGAATGCATCCGTTCGGCGTGAGCCAACAGCTCATTACCAGCCCGGACTATTCATCGACGACGGTCCTGCCAATCCAAGTCAAAGACGTCACGAGCGCCAGCGTCAAAATCGAGGGCTTGAGCATCGCCACCACGTCCGACGCGGCGTGGAACATGAACTTCGAGATGTGGTTCAGCGAGCAGCACCCCGCCACCGGCACGCACACCACCGCCTACGGCGAGACCATGAACTGGTTCGGTTGGAGCAGCGACCAATACAATTGGAACGGCGTGCTGGGCAGCCTCGAGGCCGGGCAAAGCTACGACTTGTATCACTCCGACGATCATTGGCCGGCCGGGCAAGCGCAGCAGTGGAAGTACCGCCAGTACCGGCTGAAGAATCCCAGCAAGCAATTCAACGGCACCGTGGACGTCAAAAAGATCTTGGATCACCTGGTGGGCGAAGGTTGGCCGACCAGCCTCTGGATCGCTCGCTTCGAGGTCGGCACCGAGCTGGACGATGGCAGCGCCGGAACCGTGACGATCAAGAAGATCACCTTCGAAGTGAACGGCCAGCAGCGCGCGACCGAAGTCCGCTGAGCGCCTGCCCCGACGCGCCCCGAGCCCGCGCCAGCGAAAGGAAGCCGCGCTGCGCCGAACGGCGCCGCACGACGACGCGCGCGAACGAGTCGGAGACGCGCTAGATGCGTCCGCGCATCTAGCGTTGGCGCGCCCGCTCGGCTGCCCCATTCCGCGGCGCTTGTCCACCCTTGAACGAAGCGGGGATTTTTGCCGCACACCCTCGGCAGTTGCTCGAAGCGCCGACGTCGCTCACTCGCGAGAGTGATGATTGATCGTCGTCGATCATTTGAATGAATTACCAAAGTGAGCGTTGCAAACGACGCTTGCACTGCGTGCGCGCTTCACGCGCGCGCACCGCTAGTGTGTCGCACGCGTTACGAAGCTTGCGCGCATCAAAAACCTACGCTCACACGCGGCGAGGGACTGGACGTTGCGCACAGCCGATGTTAAGGAAAAAGTGGGTCGACAAAAATTTAAGTGGGTGTGACCAGCGGCGTACCGTGTCGCGGCAGTGGGCCGCGAACGTACGCAGTCGCTCAGGGAAAGGGCTGCTGATGAAGCAAGTTTTGCGGCATATTTTCGCTAGAAAACGGGCCTATGACCGGCTGCCATTGTTCGAGTGGATGCGAGACGAAACGCTCGCTCCGCGCGAGCGCCTCGCGTTCTATCCGTGCATGGCGCCGTTCATTCTCAGCTTCGGCGATCTCAACAAGTTCGTGTTGCGCGAAGAGCGGCCGGGTGACCTGTACCAAGACATGGTCAACACGCACACCTTGGAAGACGACCATCACTGGCCCTGGTACCTCGAAGACTTCGCCAAGCTAGGCTTCGACGTCGAGCGGCGCGGTACCGATTGGATGAATTTCCTATGGGGTGACGAGACGCTACAAAATCGCGTGCTGATGGCTCGCCTCACGGCGCTCGTTCACGGCACCACCAGCATCGAGCGGCTCGCCATCATCGAAGCCATCGAAGAGACGGGAAACGTGCTGTTTTCGACGATGCTGCCCCTGGCCGAGGCCGTCGAACGAGAGCTGGGTGAACAGCTTCGCTACTGCGGCCCATTCCATTTCAACATGGAATCGGGGCACGCCGTCGGCGCCGACCACCAAGCGCTCGCCAACGTGGCGTTGAGCCCGGAAGGGCAATCGCGTTGCCTCGCGCTGGTCGATCAAGTCTTCGACGCGTTCGAGGCTTGGACGCACGAGCTGCTGCGCTACGCGCACGCGCACCCAAGCCGGCCCGCCATGGCCTCGTCCACTTGGCGCATCGGTGACGTCGCCGTCGACGACGCCGAGTCCGCTTAACCAAACTTGGGTAGGCAGTCGCATCACGACACCCTTCGTGCTCGTGATGCGACCCCGCGGCGGCCTCGCCTTGGAGCCAATCCTAAATCCCTCCCGTCGCCCAGCTGCAGATCCGCTTCGCATCCCGTCGTTGCTCCTCCTCGGCGTACTTCAGTACGCCTCGTCGTCTCGCCTAGGGCTGCTCGCGCCTCTTTGCTGGGCTCGGTCCGGGTTTTAGGACTGGCTCTCAGCGCCCCTTGGCCTTGGCCACTGCCTCGATCATCCGCGGAATGGCGACGGAGATGAGGATGCCGAGGTTGGCCCGCTTGTTGTCGACCAGCACGCCCTGCAACAGGGAGCCGTGGTTGATGACGGCCACCGTGTGGCTGCCTTCCATGTCGAGCAAGTAGTAGCGAGCCAGCGGCGGAAAGTTCGAATCGGCCAGAGAGCTCTCGAGCTCGCTGGTAATTCGCGTAAACAGGGCGACGGCCACGGGCTGCTGGTTGAAGCCAGCGAGCGTGAGACCGTCCGCGCGATCCCAGATGTCGGTGGCGACGAGGCCATCGCGGAGCACGTTGCGTAGGTCTTGAACGGCGAGGTCGAGGAGTTTCGTATCGATCATGGGTCTTTCCGTGTGACGAATGAGCGCGAGGGAACGGGGAGCCCGGCTTGGGTCACAAGCCGCGCACCGTCGTCTCCAGTGCGTCCTTGAGCTGTTCGAGGGCTTGCGTAGAAAGGGCCTCTGGCCCGACGGTGCCGAGACAGAAGCCGCCGCGGTGGGTGCGCGCTTCTACCCAAGACATCATGTTCGTGCCGAGCCAGAGCGCGCCGGCGGTGGCGTCGACGCCAGGGATGCTGCGTACCGCGAGCAGCGCCGACAACAGCGGGCCGACCAACGACACGTGCGCCTCCGAAATGCCGTGCGCGGCCAAGGTGAGGCCGTTGTCGTCGGCGATGAAGGCACCCGTGCAGCGCTGGTGGTCGAGCGTCCACGCCAGCAAAAGGTCGAGCCGATCGGACGGGTTGTCCGAGTACTGCTGCAGGCGTGGAACGGCCGCGCTGGCCTCGACGCCACGCGCGCCCGCCCCCGCTACCGGCGGCACCGAGGCGAGACGGGGCTTTGCCACCGTCGCGGCGGCAGGCATGGCGGGCGCTAGTCGAGCCACGGCACCGCCTGGTACCGTGCGCTTGGGCCCGGTTGCGCGCGCCAACAACTGCGCAACGCTTTCGGCGTCAGTCCACGAGACGGATCGGTGCGTCATCGATCGCTCCTTCATGGACGCCCAAGCGCCCTTCGATTTCGCCAACCAAGCTGTCGAACACCGCAGCCACACCGGGCGGACGGCGGCTGAGCAGACCCAGCGGCACCCCCGCGCGGCTAGCCTGCAAAAAGGTGCTGTCACGCGGGATAGCGGTGTCGAACACCCGGTCCCGGTACAGCCCCCACAGATCCTCGAGCGACGCGAGCACCACCGGATCTCGGAACGAGCTCATGTTGCCGACGACGCCCAGCAGCGAGCAATCCGACCCACTTTCGCGAAGGTGGGCGAGCAGCTCGAGCAGCCGCGGCAAGGCGCGCAAGGCGAGCGGCTCACACTGCGCCACCGCGATGACGCTCTCCACGGCTTCCAGGGCCAGGCGCGTCATTCCACCTAGGCCCGCGGGCGTATCGAAAATAACGACGTCGTATTCTTGCTGACTACGGTCGACGATGCGCCGCAAGACGTCGTTCTCGCGCGCGGTTTGCGAGAGCGCATCCACGTCCAACGCGGGGACGGGGCCCATCGGTAGGATGTGGAGCTCGGGCAAGCGCGTCTTGATCACGGCGGCGAGCGGGCTTTCGCCGTTGGCCAGGCTGGCGGCCAAGCCCGGACGCTCGGCCACCCCGTCGAGCGACAAGCCGATTGCTCCTTGTGGATCCGAATCCACCAGCAGCGTGCGCGACGATCGCCGGGCGAACGCGAACGCACAGTTGAGAGCGGTGGTGGTCTTGCCCACCCCGCCTTTGAGACTGGCAAATGCAATGGATAACGTCATTTCGGAAAACCCAGACGGCGCAGCTGCTCCAAGTTGGCACGCACGAGATGAGAGGCAGGGTCGAGCTCGGCCAAGGACACGAGGAGCCGAGCGGCTTGGTCGTAGCTGCGCGAAAGCAACAAGCGTCGCGCTTCGTCGTTGAGCTGGCGCACGCGCTCGGCCAGCTGCTCCGGCGAAGACAGGCTGGCTTCGAGCGCAGCCGACGAAAGCGCCGTGGGCAGGGCTACTTGGCCTTCGTCGATGAGACGAAGCGACTCGAGCACCAGCTCGTGTAACCCCCTGGAGATGGTGCGCTCCTTTTGCGAGCCGGTGGCGGGGCTGACCCGCGCCCGCATTTCCGGCCGAAGCAAGCGGGCAAAAGCTTCCTCGCCGACACCCATGCCGTCGAAGGCGGTCCACACCTGGCCTTCGCGCACCTCGATCACGCCGACGTCGCGACCGTCGTGGCTGAGCACCAAGACGTGCGAGCCGCCCGACATGCAAATCATCTGCAGGAAATCGACGGGAACGAAGCTCATGTGCGGCGGAGCCGTCGGGGCCCTCACCGCGCGCGCCATCATCACCAACGCCTCTTCGGCGACCGGGTGGCGAATGCGAGACAAGCCGTCCGACTGGCTCAGCTGGTCAGCGTCGTCGCGAACGGCCAATACCAAGCGCTCGGTGCGTGCGCGCAGCTGGGGAATGGCGTCTGCCGGCGCGCCGTCCAAGGGGCTGGTGTAGACGACCAGCCCGACGTGGGGCACGTCGTCCAGCACCTGGGTGAGCTCCGGCCACGTCGCCGCGCCCAGCGCGCTCATGGGCGTTTGATCGGCGACGATGCGAATGCAGCGCATGCGCTCGCGCAGGTCCGGGTCGGCCACCACGACGAGGCTCATGGTTTCCACTAGAGACTTTCGAGCTCGCGACGGACGCGCCGCAACATGACCGAGGCCGGGCCGTCACCCGGACGCAGCTGAGCGCACGCCTCGAACGCCTCGACGGCCGCGGGGTAGCGGCGCTGAATGAACGCCGCCGTGCCGGCCGCAAATGTGGTGCGGTACTCTCGCGCTTCGGGAGTTTCGGGCGGCGCCGGTGGCTCGACCGCTGCCGGCGGGAGCTCCGGCGGGGGGCCGCTGCGCGCCGTTTGGGGCGGAGCTTCGTCATCCGGCTCGTCGACCTCGTTCGCGAAAGTCGGCGGCTTCGGCAGATCGAGGGCGCGCGGACCGGAGTGAGGCGCCTCGGCGTCCGCAGAAGTCACGGGCAGCCGGGCCCGGGGATACATCTCGATCAGCACCTGCAGCGTTCGCAGCCGGCCCAAAGGGCACACCTCGGCCAAATCGCCGTAGGTGGACACGCCGTCGATGTAGCGGGACAAAAGCACGACGTCGGGGCTGCGTCCCGCCGCCGGCACGATCGGGATCGCGACCTGATCGAGGCCACCGAGACGCTTGGCGTAGGCCCCGATCAGGAACTCTTTGACTTGATCGATGCCCTTTTGCAGCTCCGCGCTGTCGGGCGATTCCGAGCGCGCTTGATACAACCGCGCCAGCGCGTCCTCGTACCGCTTCTCGCGCAGCAGCACGAGGATGTCGGCACGCACCAGGGCTGCACTCGCCTCCGCACCAGATTTCGTCACGACGGCCACGCCGCTCCTTCGCTCACTACTTACACATTACCCTAGGGTTGTGAGCTGACGCTAGACGCATCATTCGAGCAGTCACGCTCCACGATTGAGACGGTTAATGCAGTGGAGTGAAACGATGACGCAACGGATCGTGCTGATGCGATTGGAGACCAACACGATGTGAGGCGCGAGAGCTGAAGTTGCACCTATTGCATTCTCTTCTTGCGACGCATCGACGGCGGACCATCTTGCCCAAACGCCAAGCTTTCAGCGGTTTGCCCGGCCACGGATGGTGCTTGCGCGCTGTACGTCTAGACACACGACGCTGTGACATCGTGCCTCAGCAGTTCATTAAGCCAGAACGGCTTTGGCGCGAGCTCCGCGCGACCTTCTGACCGGTCGGCTCGGCGGTTACTGCCCGCCGTGGGTTACTCAGTCGGGCAAGAGCTGGTGCAAGACTGCGCGCAGCTCACGGTAGTCGGCGATGCGATAAGTGGCATGCGAATGCACGCCGCCCACGCAAACGGTTACGGCGTCGCGCGGCAACGCGCGAAATAGATCTTCGTCCGTCGCGTCGTCACCGGCGGCAAACACGAACTCTGGCCCGTCGGCGACGGCCGCCGCGGCCGCGACTCCCTTGGTGACGCCCGAGTTTCTGAGCTCAATCGCCTTTTTGCCCTCCAACACCTGCACGTCCAAGTTTGCCGAGTAGGAGACGACGTCGTCGGTCAACTCTTTGGCACGCTCGGCGGCCAGCTCCTGGTCCGCGGCCAGCCGATAGTGCCAAACCAGCGCAAAATCCTTCTCTTCCAAGGACGAGCCGGGCACCCGCTCCACGTACGACTGTAGCAGCGGGCGCAGCTGCTTCTTCCAATGGTCGGGCAAGGGCTTCGGCATGGTCCAGTTGCCTTCGGCGTCGCGCTCCCAGGCGCCGTGCTCCGCGACCAAGCGAATCGGCACGTCTTCGAACCACTGAGCCAAGCTGCGATGGTCGCGCCCGCTGACGACGTAGACGGTGCGAGACGGGGTCTGCAGCTCGCGCAGCAACGCCAGCAGCTCCCGGTCCGGGGCGGCGTCGGCCGGGGTGCGCGCCAACGGCACGAGTGTTCCGTCGTAGTCCAAGAGCAGCACGCGCCGAGCGGCCTTGCGATGTCGCTGCAAGACCTCCGAAAGAGACGCGCCCGTGAGGTGTCGTGTCGCCAAACGGCCTTGCCGCTCCTTCGTACGCCGGAGCGCGCCCAAGAACGTCTCCACCCAGCGCGTGGCGTCGTAGGCTTCGATGCGGGCCTGCATCGCGCGCATGCGTCGCTGCTGGTCGGCGGCGGGCATGGTCAAGGCTTCGTGAATGGCGTCGGCGATCTCGCGCGTGTGGTTGGGGTTGATCTGCAAGGCTTCGCCCAGCTCGCGCGCGGCGCCGGCCATGTCGCTCAAGATCAAAACACCGTCACCGTCGGGTTTGCTCGCCACGTACTCTTTGGCCACCAGATTCATGCCGTCGCGCAGCGGAGTAATCAGAGCAACGTCCGCCAAATTGTACAGAGCCACCAGCTCCGTGAACGGCACGGAGCGGTACTGATAAACGATCGGTACCCAATCGACGGTGCCGAAGCGGCCGTTGATCTGCCCTACCCGCTCGTCCAGCTCCTGCTTCATGCGCTGGTATTGCGCCACCTGCTCGCGCGACGGTACGACCAAGAGCACGAAGCTGACCTGGCCGTGGTATTCGGGCGAGGCGCTCAAGAAGGCCTCGAACCCGCGCAGTCGATGCAGAATCCCCTTCGAGTAGTCGAGCCGATCGACGGAGAAGATCACCTTGCGCTGGGCAAGGCCGCTCGCCATGCGCGTGCGGGCCTCTGCGACCTCGGGGCTGGCCGCGGCCTCCGAAAAGCGCGCGTAGTCGATGCCGATCGGAAACGTTTCGACGCGCCGCAGCGCGCCGGCCACGTTGATCTGCCCCAGGTAGTGCTCGTAGCCCAGCGTTCGAAACACCGAATGCAGGAAGTGCTGCGCGTAGTCGTGGGTATGAAAACCCATCAAGTCGGCGCCCAACACTCCTTCCAGTAGCTCTCCCCGCCAGCGCGTGGGCAATTGCCGAAATACTTCGAAAGAAGGAAACGGAATGTGCAGAAAGAAGCCGATGCTGGCGTCGGGTAGGCGTTTGCGGAGCAGGCCGGGCAGCAACAGCAGCTGATAGTCGTGGACCCAAATTTCGTCGTCCGGCTGCACCAGCTGGGCGAGCTCGTCGCAGAAGCTTTGGTTCACGCGCCGGTACGTTTCCCAATCTTGCTCGTCGTAGGTGGCGTACGAAGGAAAGTAGTGAAACAGCGGCCACAACGTGCCGTTGCAAAAGCCGTGGTAAAAGCGATCCATGTTGGCCGCGTCCAGCGACAGAGGATAGGCACCATGTTTCTCGCGCGCGTCGGCGCGCAGTCGTTCCGTTTCCTCGGCGCTCAGGTCGGCGCCGGCCCACCCCGCCCAGACGAACTCGACGTCCGGCTGCTCGAGCTTGCGCCGCTGAAGGTAGCCGGAAAGCGCGGAGACGAGCCCGCCTGCCGAGGCGACCAACTCCACACCTTGCTCGGTGCGCTGAACGGAAAACGGTAACCGGTTGGAAACGACCAGCACGCGCTTGGCGCGCGGACGTTGCGCCGGCGCGGATGCGGCAGCCACGCCTAGACGAGCTCCGTGCAAGAGTTGGAAACGGGCGGTAGTGCCTCACCGTTGCGTACTTGCTCGACGCACGCGGCCAAGCGATGTCTGGAAGCGCTGGCGCGAACCAAGCCGGAGCCGGCAATGGCGGTCCTCGCACGGCAGGTCACGGCCTGGAGAAGTGATCGCATCTGCCGCGCACAAGCAGAAAGCGTGCCTACGTGTGCTGCCGCACGACCCGGGAGCGAACCGGGTGGCTGGCTCATGCGGCTGGCCTCAGCGCGGGTCGTTCCGCTGTCGTCCAGGCGAGGGGGCCTGGGCCGCGTGCTTGCTAACACCGGCTTCGGCCTGCTAGCTGGCGGCCATGTTGCAACGCGATGACCGCTTGCGCTTCGGCGTTTGCTGGTATCCGGATCAATGGCCCAAAGCGCGGTGGCGCGAAGACTTGCGCTTGATGAAAATCGCAGGGCTCGAATGCGTGCGCGTCGGCGAAGGCTCGTGGACGTCGATGCAACCGCAGCCGGATCGCTTCGACTGGTCGCAGTTGGACGAGGTGCTCGAGCTCTGTGCCGAGCATGGGTTGGGAGTCATCCTCGGCACTCCGACGTATGCGGCTCCGGCCTGGTTGGAGGAAGCCCACCCCGAGGTGATCGCGCGGCGCGAGAACGGCGCCGCCTGGTACCGCCACTCGCGGCGCTACTACGACTACACCCAGCCGGCGTACCGAAAGGCTTGTGACGTCATCGTGCAGGCGATGGCCGCCCGCTATGCCGGTGATGACCGCGTCTGGGCGTGGCAGCTCGACAACGAGATGTGGTGTCACCTGGGCGAGCTCTGGGGCGACTCACCGCGCGCGGCCTTTCAGGCCTGGCTTGCTCGGCGCTACGGCAACATCGCGGCTTTGAACGACGCTTGGGGGCTCGCGTTTTGGTCCAATCAACTGGACCATTTCGGGCAGGCCGATTTGCCGGGGCCGACCACGGCTTACCTCAACCACCACCAATGCGCCGACTATCGGCATTTTCTGTCGGATCTCGCCATCGAGTTCATCGCTCGCCAGCGCGAGCTGATCGTCGCCGTGAATCCGCGGGCCCTGGTGCTGCACAACTCTCCATTCGGGCCCCTCGATCGAGCGAAGCTGCTGGAGGGCTTGGACATCTACGGGCACGACCACTACCCGCGTTTCGCGAAAGCGCCGGAAGAGCGGCCCGCCATGGGCCTCAATTTCGGACGGTTTCGGGCCTACGCCAAGCGTCTGTGGGTGGTCGAGCAGGAAGCCAGCCAGGTCGGACAGACCAGCTACCGCTTGCCCACCGCGGCGCCGGGCGAGCTGGCGGTGACGGCTCTGCAGTCGATCGCACACGGTTGCAACTTGCTGGCGTGGTTCCGCTGGAGAAGCTTCCCCGCCGCTCAGGAAACCAACTGGGGCGGGCTCTTGCCGCATTGGGGCGCTCCCGGTCGGCACTACGACGAAGCGCGCGCGTTGATCGCCGCGCTTGCGCCGCACGCCGAGCTCATCGCCAGCACCGGGCCCGACGTGAAGGTGGCAAGGTTGGCCTCCTATCGCCAGCAGGTGGCGGCCGAGGTCGAGACGTGGCTGGAGCCGAATTTGGGCGGCGTGGAGAGCGGGCGCCGGGCATTGCGTCGATTGGGCTTGAACGAAGACACGCTGAGGCCTCGAGATTTGCCCGCCGCCAACGAAGCCGGCCCCGTGGCGAGCCTAGCCGCTGCCGACTCGAGCTTGCGCTACCCGTTGGCGCTGTTGCCGCTGGCGGTGGCCCTGGATGAAGCGGACGTCGCCGTGCTGCGCGCGTTCGTCGAAGCGGGTGGGGTGTTGGTCGTGGGTCCACTCGCTGGCCATCGTTGCCCCAAGTTGCAGGGTCCCTTTCACGAGGAGCCGCCGGGGTTGCTGGCTCCTCTCACCGGCACCGCCAACGGCGAAACGACGACCCTGGACGAGCCCGCGTTGCTGCATTGCCGCCGCTCTGGCGCCCGCATCCAAGCGACGCGCTACGCCGAGATCTTGGAGCTACGCGACACCAACGCCGAGGTGTTGGCCGAGCACGCTCGCGGGTGGTTTGCCGGCGCGCCTGCCGTCACGCGGCGAAGATTGGGCGCGGGCAGCGTGGTGCACAGCGGCGTCGCGCTGTGCGACGACGTGCTCCACTGGCTGTTGTGCGAGCACCTAGGCCAGGCTTTGGGCCTGCCCGCGGTCGTTGATTCCTCCAGCGAGGCCACCGAGGTGCTCACCCGCTCCAACCACGAAACCAGGCTGCATTTCGTGCTCAACCACGGACCTTCCCCGGCGCGCTGCCAGCTGCGCCGCAAAGTCAGGGATTTGTTGAGCGGAACGCAGCTGGAGGGCGACCTGGAGCTGCCGGGCTACGGGTATCGGCTACTGCGCGAGAGCCCGTAGTAGCCGCCCGGCCGCGACTCCCTGGACTAGACTCGACTTGGGCGTTTTCCGCTCGGGTATTTTGGCACTTTGGTGGAATTCCACAGGGTCGCCTGCGCGAGCGGGCGACTGAAAAAATCTCGCGACTCGCGCGTACCCAAGCGCAGCGGGTGGCGGTCTCGCCGCTTATTCTCGTGGCTCGTGGCCTCCCTGACGATCGTGATCTGGTCTTCCAAGACCGCCCAACTCGAGACTACAGCGATTCGAAAAAGTCGTAGATCGCTCGCACGCCAAAGCATGGAATGCCGTGGTTGCTGGTGCCGTAGTTCGGGTCGTTGTGATTGCACCAGCGGGTCTTGACGCTGCAGCCGCTGAACTCGACGCAGCCGGCGTTGAACGGTTTGCCGTCGATGCCCTGGATGTTGTTGCATTTACTGATGTCGGGCTGGAACGGGGTCGACGTCATCTGACACGAATTCGAGGTCAAGTAAGGCTGAAGATCCTTCTTGCCGTCCCCGTCGTTCAAGTTGTACTTCGTGCGCTCTTCGTCTTGAACGCCGTGGATGATGAGCGAGGGCACGGCGCCGTTCTTCCATTTCTGGCAGTACACCGACGAGGCCACCGGCGCGACGGCATCGAAGTCGCCGTCACCGCTGCACAGCAATTGCACCACGAACTGCGCGCCCGAGCTGTGGCCGGTGGCGTACATGCGGTTCTCGTCGATGCACGCCTGGCTCGAGATCGCCGCTTGAACCTCCAGATAGCGGCTCTTGTCGGCCTGCATGCTCCAACCCGTTTTGTTCGACGTGGTCGCCGACGTCGAGTTGGGGAAGACCATCAGGTACTTCTTCGCGAGATCGCTGCCTTTGAAGGCGTTTTGAATCGACGTGTTGTCGTTGCCGGCGGCGTGAAAGGCGATCACGGCTGGTACGGGGTCTTTTCCGTTGTAGCCGGTGGGCACGCTGACCAACGAGTTGGCGATGGTCACTTGGGCGCTGGCCTTGGCGCAGCCTGCGCTGGGTTTGACCACGTGGTTGCCGCCACCACCGCTTCCGCCGGCTGCTCCGCCGCCGGACGAAGTCCCAGCGCTGCTCATGCCTCCGCCACCGCCGACCGCTGTGCCCGCAGCGCCAGCCGTGGCGGCCGTACCGGCCGAAGAAACGCCGGCAGTCGGGGCCGTGCCCGCGGTGGGGTTACCGTTGCCGCTGCCGCCCGTCGCCGGTGAGCCCGCGCCACTGCTCATGCCACCCGCCGTGGTTGCCGAACCGCCCGAGCTCGTCCCTGCCGTGGCGCCGGGGGCGTCGCCGTCGGTGGATGCAGACGAACAGGCGACCAACACCAGAATGGTGAGGACCGAGAGTGAGCCAAGGCGCGATCGTTTCATGCGTTCTCCAAGTGGGGCGACCCGGCGGGGTGACGAAGCCGTGTCCGTCGAGAAGCCGACTCGGATCAGTGCGAGGCAACGCAAAATTCCTGTCAAATTCCTATGCTGCGGCAGGTTTCCGTCGAGACGAGCGCGTGGCCGCACGGCGGAGGGCGACACCGAAAAAGAATTGTCGTTGGGCCGACGGAAACAGGCGGCACGCGCCAGTGCCAAAGAGGCGGCGAGCTTTCTCAGAGCGGGCGGAGCAACGGTGTTCGACACGCGCTTCGATATCGGCATTCAACACCACGACGAGTGTCTCGCTGCCAATGATTGGCAGCATTGAAGTGAACGCGATTAAGGCAAGAAGACAGTCTCGACTCAGCGGGACGAGATCATCTCGGCAGCACGCCGAGCGCGTCCGGTCGTCGTGCCTTCTGCCCCTCGTCGGTCGAAAGCTCGCGAACGCCATCAGCAACGACACGAAGGCCATCGCGGCGCTGACGACCACGCTTGCCCACGCCCTCGTCAAGAATGTTCCTCGCCGTGTACAGGCCTGCCTCGGTACCGGCAAAACGGGCATAAATGGCCGGATTGCCCGCGCCCAGCAGGCTTCTTCGGGTCCGAGCATTTTGCTGATCCGAAATCTCCGCAGCGGTCACCGCTCGCCACGACGCCCCTTTCCGATTCGGAACCTTCAACCGGTCGCCGTGTCCTCTCCGACCCGCTACGGCCAGGGTTGGCGATTTACCGAGTCGATCTTTTTTGGTGATCCGAAATGATGCTCGACGCGCACCGCGAGCAACGACCGGCGCCGAACACTACTTGCGGAAATACATTCGTTTTTGTGATCGACCAATCAGTGCCTTGCGTCACAACTACACGGTGGACGCTGGGCGCACTTTCGAATAACAGCACTGCGAGCAACCGGAACCGCTTCTCAGGAAGTCGGCAGCGGGTCCATCGATGCGCGATAATTACAAATCGACGCGCATTCGTTGCAAGCGATCAGCCCTCGCCGAATCGCCGATTTCCGTTTCACAGCGACGCACGCTGCCCCCGAAAAGAGACCCCCCAATGAAGATCGAAACTGCTGTTCTCGGCATAGCAACGGTAACGGCGCTCGGCTTGATCTCGGGCGCGTGCAGCGTGTCCTCGGACCCGCCCGTAGGCACGGCGGGGACGTCCAGCACCGGTACGGGGGGAACCAGCGCCACGGCCGGTACCTCCCCGGGTCCCACCGCGGGCGTCGGAACTGGAACGGGCGGCGGCACCACCGCTTCGTGCTCCAACGTCACGCCTTGCGGCGGCATGGTGGTCGGCACCTGGAACGCGACGTCGTCTTGCTTGAACATCGACGGCAACGTCGACATCTCCGGGCTGGGCGTCGGCTGCAAGACCGCCGCGGCCAAGGGCTCCCTCAAGGTCACCGGCACTTACACGGCCAACGCTGACGGCACCTACACGGACAACACCGTCACCTCGGGCAACGAGACCCTGGAGCTGGCCAAAGAGTGTTTGGACTTCTCGGGCCTGCACATCGAGTGCGACGGCCTGGACGGCCCGCTGGCGGCCATCGGCTACCAGTCTATCAGCTGCAAGCCGGCCGCTACCGGCGGTGGCTGCACCTGCGCTGGCGTCGTGCAGCAGACGGGCGGCCTCGGCATCGTCTCCATCGATCCGCAGAAAAAAGGCAACTACAAGACCGACGCCAACGTCCTGACCAACGACGCGACCACCAAATACCCGTACTGCGTCGCGGGCGGCACCATGACGTTGACCCCGCAGACGACCACGCCCACGACCACGGGCTCCATCGTCCTGCAGAACGGCGCGTCGGGCGGCACCGGTAGCGGTGGCGCGAGCAACGGTGGCGCAAGCAACGGTGGCGCGAGCAACGGTGGCTCCAGCAACGCCGGCTCCAGCACCGGCGGCTCGGGCATGGCGGGCTCGGTGGGCACCGGCGGCTCCAACTCCGCCCCGACCGAAGGCCCCTGCGACATTTATGCGACGGGGAACACGCCTTGTGCGGCCGCGTACAGCACCATCCGCGCCCTTTCCAAGACGTACACCGGCCCGCTCTATCAGGTCCGAAATGGCAGCAACGCCATGAACACGGGCTCGGGCGGCATGACGAAGGACATCAACATGACGGCCGCCGGCTTCGCCGACACGGCCACCCAAGATGCCTTCTGCGCCAACAGCGTCTGCACCTTCTCGCTGCTCTACGATCAATCCGGCAACGGTAACCACCTGAAGGTGGCCCCCAAGGGTCTCTCCAACGGCGGAACCTACGCGGCCATGGACGACTTCGAGTCTAGCGCCACCAAGGGCAGCCTGATGGTCGGCGGCCACAAGGTGTACTCGCTGTACATGGCAGCGCGTGAGGGCTACCGGCTCACCGCCAAAGGCAAGAACATGCCTCTGGGCAACACGCCCGAGGGCATCTACATGCTGGCGGACGGCACCCACTACGGCACGGCGTGCTGCTGGGACTTCGGCAACGTTTCGACCGACCCGACCAAGTACGGCGTGATGAACACCTTGTTCTTCGGCACTGGTTTCTGGGGCAAGGGCGCCGGTGCCGGCCCCTGGTTCTTGGGTGACTTCGAAGGTGGCGTGTGGGCCGGTGGCTCGGGCGGCTCCAACGTGACCAACAGCATGAGCCCCTCGATGAAGTACCCCTTCGCGTTGGGCATGCTGAAGACCAGCTCCGGCCAATACGCCATTCGCATGGCCGACCTGGCGACGGCTACCGACCTGACCACCGCTTACGACGGCGCCTCCCCCAAGACCTGGAACAACGAGGGCGGCATCTTGATCGGCATCGGCGGCGACAACAGCAACAACTCGTGGGGCACCTTCTACGAAGGCGCCATCACCGCTGGTCGTCCGTCCAACGCAACCGATCTGGCTGTCATGAAGAACATCCAGGCCGTCGGTTACGGCAAGTAACTCACGTCGTACCGCCACAAACAAGAGCCCGCGCCGTCGCATCTCCGCACGGCGCGAGCTTTGTGGTATTTTCCGTTCGCGTGGAACTTAGGTATTTTCTGATGAGAACAAGCAACGTTTTGCAAGGGCTGGCGCTGGTCGCCATTTTCGGCGGCACGCTCGGCGCCTGCACCGTTACCTCGGACAACCCGGGCACCGGGGGCGCAACCGGCTCGGCCGGCGCGCAGTCCACCGCCGGCAATCAAGGCACGGCTGGTACCCAGACGGGCTCGTTCGAAATCGCTTGTACGGGCGCGAAAACCCCGACCGTCGACGCGAGCGCGGCCGTCAAAGGGCCGTGTGACATTTACGCGGCCGACGGTGGGCCCTGCGTGGCCGCCCACAGCACGGTGCGAGCGCTCTACGGCGGCTACAGCGGCCCGCTCTACCAAGTCAAAAAGGCCGACGGCACCACCAAGGACGTGACGCCGCTCATGGCCGGCGGCTTCGCCGACTCGACCATTCAGGACGCGTTTTGCGGGGTCGACCCGTGCACCATCTCCATCATCTACGATCAGTCCGGCTCCGGTAATCACCTGACCAAGGCCCCCGCCGGCGGCGCCAAGATGACGCCCGACGACGAAGCCAAAGCGGGCGCGCTGCCCGTCACGTTCAAGGGTCACAACGTGTACGGCGTGCACATCGTGCCTGGCATCGGCTACCGCAACAACATGGCTTGCGGCACCGCCACCGGGGACAAGCAAGAGACCATGTACATGGTCGCCGACGGCAGCGCCTACAACAAGGGTTGCTGCTTCGACTACGGCAACATGGAGCGCAACAGCCGCGACAACGGCGAAGGCACCATGGAAGCCGTGTACTTCGGGACTTGCACCATCTGGGGCAAAGGCGCCGAAATGGGCCCTTGGGTCATGGGAGACCTCGAAAACGGCCTTTGGGCTGGCGACGTGAGCCCCTACCTCAACGCCAAGCCCGTCACCTTCAAGTACCTCACCGGTATGGTCAAGGGCGACGCGCCAGGCATGAATCATTGGGCGATCAAGCTGGGCGACGCTCAGGCGGGCACCCTCATTTCCCAGTTCGACGGGCCTCGCCCCAGTGACCGCTACAAGGTCATGCGCAAAGAAGGCGCCATCGGTCTTGGCACCGGCGGTGACAACAGCAACGGCGCGATCGGCAACTTCTTCGAGGGCGTCATGACCGCGCACTTCTCGTCGGCCGCCGCCGACGAAGCCGTCCAAGCCAACATCGTCGCCGCCTACGGACCATGATCGTGAGTGACGCCGCCAACGTCCTAGGTATCGATTTTGGCACGGACTCGGTGCGCACCGTCGTCGTCGACGCGACGAACGGCCGCGTGCTTGGTGCGTCGGTTCAGTACTACCCGCGCTGGGCCAAAGGGCTGTACTGCGACGCCAACGCCAATCGCTTCCGCCAACACCCGCTCGACTATCTGGAGAGCATGCAGGCGTCGGTGGCGGGAGCGCTGGCCGCGACCGGCTCCGCGGCGGCCAGCAAGGTGCGCGGCATCGCCGTCGACACGACTGGCTCGACGCCGGTACTGACCGACGGCGCCGGACAACCGTTGGCGCTCGACCCCAGGTTTGCCGAAAATCCTAACGCGATGTTCGTGCTTTGGAAGGACCACACCGCGGTCGCCGAAGCCGAGCAGTTGAACGAGCTGGCGCGCAGCTGGGGCGGCCCCGACTACACCAAGTACGTCGGCGGCATTTACTCGTCGGAGTGGTTCTGGGCCAAAGCCACGCACCTGCTCGCGCACGATCCGGCGGTGGCCGAAGCCGCAGTCAGCGTGCTCGAGCATTGCGACTGGATCCCTGCGGTGCTCACCGGCACGACCGACCTTGCGCGCATCAAGCGCAGCCGCTGCGCCGCGGGCCACAAAGCCCTGTGGCACAACGAGTTCGGGGGCTACCCGGCGGACGCGTTTCTGAGCAAGCTGAACCCCAAGCTGGCGAAGCTGAAGGCCAGCTTCGGCACCGACACCTTCACGTCGGACACACCGTTCGGCACGCTCTCGCCGGAGTGGGCGGCCAAGCTCGGCCTGCCGCGAGAAACCGTAGTCGCGGTCGGCGCCTTCGACGCGCACATGGGCGCGGTTGGCGGTGGCATCACTCAGAATCGCCTGCTGAAGGTGATGGGCACCAGCACTTGCGACATCGTGGTTTCGCCGCCCGCAAGTGGGCCGGAACGGCTGATTTCCGGCATCTGCGGGCAAGTCGACGGCTCCGTCATTCCCGGCATGATCGGCTACGAAGCGGGTCAGTCGGCGTTCGGCGACGTGTACGCCTGGTTCAAGGCGCTGCTCTGTTGGCCGCTCGAAACCATCTTGCCGACGCTGAGCGGTGGCTCGAACGAGCAGCACCGTGAGCTGGCTGCAGCCATCGCCGACAAGCTCATTCCCGCCTTGGAACAGGCCGCAATGGCCGTCAGCGCCGAAGAAACAGCAGTAGTTGCGCTCGACTGGCTGAACGGTCGCCGCACGCCGGATGCCAACCAGCGCCTGACCGGCGCCATCACCGGCCTGCGCCTGGGCACCGACGCCCCGCGCATCTATCGCAGCTTGGTCGAAGCCACCGCCTTCGGCTCGCGCGCCATCGTCGAACGCTTCCGCGCCCAGGGCACGCGCATCGACGGCGCCATCGCCATCGGCGGCGTCGCCAAAAAGAGCCGCTTCGTCATGCAGACGATCGCCGACGTCATGAACCTCGAGGTCACGGTGCCGGAAGGCGATCAAGCCGTCGCGCTCGGGGCCGCCATGTTCGCCGCCGCCGCCGCCGGTATCTATCCGCAGATTGGCGACGCCCAAAAGGCCATGTCGTCCGGCATCGAGTCCGTCTACCAGCCCGATCCCGAGCGCGCGCGGCGCTACGACCGCCTGTACCAAGACTACCTTTCACTCGGCTCGTTCGTGGAGAGCAAGCTTCACGGCGCCCCCGCTGGCCACCCCGCAAAAGTCGAATCATGAGCGCGACGAGCCCGCAAGAGATCTGGTTTTTGACCGGCAGCCAAGAGCTGTACGGCCCGGAGACGTTAGAGCAAGTCGCCGCCCATTCGCGCGAAATCGCGGCGCACTTCGACGCCAAGATGGAAACGCGCGTGGTGTGGAAACCCACGCTCGCGGGGCCGGACGCCATCTTGAAGACGTGCTTGGAGGCCAACTCGTCTCCGAGCTGCGTGGGCGTCATCACGTGGATGCACACCTTCTCGCCGGCGAAGATGTGGATTCGCGGCCTGGCCAAGCTGGACAAGCCGCTTGCCCACCTGCACACGCAGTACAATCGCGGGCTGCCATGGTCGGAAATCGACATGGATTTCATGAACTTGAACCAGTCGGCGCACGGCGACCGCGAGTTCGGGTTCGTGGCCGCGCGCTTGCGGCTGGAGCGCAAGATCGTCGTCGGCCACTGGCAAGACAGTGACGTCGTGAGCGAGCTCGAGAGCTGGTCGCGCGTCGCCCGCGCGCTGGCCGAGTCGCGGCAGATGAAGATCGTGCGCTTCGGCGGCATGAACATGCGAGAGGTCGCGGTCACCGGCGGCGACCGCGTGCAGGCCGAGATCCAGTTCGGCTGGTCCATCAACGGCCACGCCGTCGGAGACCTGGCCGCACGGATTGCCGAAGTGGGCGACGGCGAGGTCTCGGCGTTGGTCGAGGAATACGAAGCGAAGTACTCGGTCGTCCCGGCGTTGCTGAAAGCGGGGAGTCAGCGCGAAAGCCTGCGGCACGCTGCACGGCAAGAGCTCGGCATTCGCGCGTTCCTCACCAGCGGTGGCTACACCGCTTTCACCACCACCTTCGAAGACTTGCACGGTTTGCCGCAGCTGCCGGGCCTGGCCTGCCAGCGCTTGATGGCCGAAGGTTACGGCTTCGGCGCCGAGGGCGACTGGAAGACAGCGGCCCTGGTGCGGCTGATGAAGGTCATCTCCGCTGGGCGCAAGGGCGGAGTCTCCTTCATGGAGGAGTACACGTACCACCTGGTCAAGGGTGAAGAGCGAGTGCTCGGCGCTCACATGCTCGAGGTGTGCCCCTCCATCAGTGATCAGCAACCCTCGCTCGAAGTGCATCCGCTGGGCATCGGCGGCAAAGAGGCTCCCTGCCGTCTGGTGTTCAACGCCGCGCCGGGACCGGCGGTGGGCGCTTCGCTCGTCGACATGGGCGGGCGGATGCGGCTCATCGCCCAAGAAGTCGACGTCGTGAAGGTCGAGCACGCGATGCCGAAGCTACCGGTCGCGCGCGCGCTTTGGGTGCCTCGACCGGATTTCAAGCGCAGTTGCCAGGCGTGGCTGTTGGCGGGCGGAGCCCACCACACGTCGTTCAGCCAGGCCGTGACGAGCGAAGAGTTGGAAGACCTGGCAGGCATGCTGGGCGTGGAGTTCGTGCGCATTGGCCATGGCACCGATCTGGCACAGCTGAAGAAAGAGCTGCGCTGGAACGAGGCCGCTTTCGGTCAAGCTCGTTGAACCCTGAAGGCAAGCGATGACATCGAGCTACGGCGAGCTGAAAGAGCAGGCCTGGCAGGCCAATTTGGAAATTCCGCGCCGAGGCCTGGCCATCTACACGTTCGGGAACGTGTCGGCGCTGGACGCCCAGCGCGCGGTGTTCGCCATCAAGCCGAGCGGCGTCTCGTACGACGAGCTCAAGGCTGACGACATGGTGGTCATCGACTTGGATGGCAAGACCGTGGAGGGCAAGTTGCGGCCGTCGTCCGACACCAAGACGCACTTGGCTTTGTATCGAGCCTTCCGCGGCATCGGCGGCATCGTTCACACCCACTCCACCTACGCCACGGCCTGGGCGCAAGCCGGCTTGGCGATCCCCATCTACGGCACCACCCACGCCGATCACTTGGCGGAGGACGTGCCGTGCACGGCGGTGATGAGCGCCGAGGCGGTAGAGGGAGACTACGAAGCCGAGACGGGCACGCAGATCATCGACTGCTTCCGCGGGCGTGACCCGGAGCAGACACCCATGGTGTTGGTGGCCGGGCATGCCCCGTTCACCTGGGGCAAGACCGCAGAGAAGGCGGTGTATCACGCCGTCGTGCTCGAAGAGCTCGCCAAGATGGCGCATGTCACGCGAACCTTGAACCCCGAAGCCAATCGTTTGCCAGATTACCTGGTGCGCAAGCACTTCGAGCGCAAGCACGGCAAGCGCGCCTACTACGGGCAGTGAAATCAATCATGCGACGAGCACTCCAGTCATTGACGGTATTGGGTTTCTTGGTGATCGCCTCGGCGTCGAGCCATGCCTTCGCGCAGGACGACACCGACACCGACGCAGACGGCGCGAAGCCGGAGCCTGCGGCAGCGCCGACGCCCGCGCCGGCCGCCGAAGCGCCCGCCCCGGCTGCGGCCGAGCATGTCGCGCCACCGGCCGAGGCTCCGCCCAAGGCGAAGTTCGGTGACACCACCACGCACGGTTACTTCCGCGGTGGCTTCGGTGCCAGCAACCAAAAGGGTCGCCAAACCTGCTTCTCTCTGGCGCTCGAAGGCGGCCTGCTCTCGAAGTACCGCCTCGGTAACGAGTGCGAGGTCTGGGCGGAAATGGAGTTCACGACCGTCGTTTACGCCGGCGAGGACGGCTCGGTCGCGCACGTGCACTTCATGCCGACGGCCTTCATTCCGACCAGCCAAATTGGCTATCCGCCCACGGGCGTGACTTCGTCGGACTTGGGCTCTCCCGGTACCGGCGCCACTGTCGCGTTTCCCAACCTGTACGCCGACATCCAGGGCATTCCCTGGCTGGGAGGCGGCACGGCTTGGGTCGGCACGCGCTACTACAAACGCGAATCGATCTACATCAGCGACTTTTTCTATTGGAACCCGTCCGGCGTGGGCGCCGGTATCGAGGACATCAACCTCGGTAAGGACATGCGGATCAGCTACGGCGCGTTCGCGGTCGACGGACAACCGAACGGGTCGCCGCAGCTGCCGATGCGCGTCGACATGGGTATTCGCCACGATCTCCAGCTCCGCGGCATCAAACCGTACGAAGGTGGCGAGATTCAGCTCGGTGCCCAAGTCATTCAAGACTGGAGCGGCACCAAAGACGACAACAGCGGCGCGCCGCTGCAACGCCAGACCCACGGCGGCTGGGGCATCACCCTGCAACACGTGCAAAAGCTGCTGGGCGGGGACAACAAGCTGGCCGTCCAGTACGGCAAGGGCGGCGGCACCGGCTTCGGCACGTTGTCTCGCTTTTACTACCCGGACTTTTCGCTGTACTTCAGCCCCGCCGAGTATCGAATTCGCGTGGTCGACGTGCTCACCATCCAACCCACTGACTGGTTCGGCGCACAGGTGGGCCTCGTTTACCAACACGACGACTTGGGCAACTCGGGTCAAAAGACCGACTGGTACTCGGCCGGCACGCGTTTGAGCTGGGGCTTCGCCACTCACGCCAAGCTGCTGGGCGAGGTCGGCTACGACCGCGTCAAGAAGAGCAACGGCTCCGAGCCGCAATGGCTGGCCAAGTTCACGGTCGCGCCCGCGCTGGCCGGCGCGAAGGGCTTCTGGGGGCGCCCCGAGCTCCGGCTGTTCTACACCTACGCGCTGTGGGACGAGACGGCGCGCGGCGCCACCATCGATTCTGGCCGGCTCTACACCACGAGCCAGCTGCTCAGCGGCGCTACCTTCGGTCTGCAAGCGGAAGCCATGTGGTAGCCGTCGCACGCTGGGCGCGTTGGGTAACGGTGTGGCCGCTCTTGGTCGCACTGCCGACGCTGTCCAGCTCTGCGCGCGCGCAAGCACCAACCACGGTGAGCGTCTCGGTCGACGCCACCGCTCCGGGGGCGCCGCTCGAGCGGGTGTGGCCGTTTTACGGCTACGACGAGATCAACTACACGACCGCGGTCGAAGGCAAGGCGCTGCTGGAAACGCTGGTGGCGGCGAACACCGCGCCCGTGCACGTGCGTAGCCATTTCTTACTCAACAACGGCGACGGCGCGCCGGGGCTGAAGTGGGGCTCGACCAACGTCTACAGCGAAGACGCCGCCGGAAACGCCGTTTACGATTGGAACCTGACCGACGGCATCATGGACGCCATCACCGGCGCCGGCGCCTATCCGTTCGTCGAGCTCGGCTTCATGCCCCAGGCGCTGTCCACGCACCCGGAGCCGTACCGCAATTCGAGCAGCACGATGATCGACGGCGGCTGCTTCTATCCGCCCACCGACTACGCAAAATGGGCGAGTTTAATTCGCACCTGGGCCAGCCACGCCAACGAACGCTACCCGAACGTCGAAGCAAACTGGCAGTGGGAGCTCTGGAACGAGCCCGATTTGCCGTACTGGAACGGTACCTTCGACGAGTACGCCAAGCTCTACGACTACACCGAAGCCGCGCTCCATGAAGCGCTGCCAAACGCGACGTTCGGCGGGCCGGCGGTAGCGGGCGCCGGCAGCATTTTCCTCAAGCAGTTCCTGCAGCACTGCGCGACCGGCACCAACGCCGTGACCGGTGAGATTGGCACGCGGCTCGATCTCGTGACCTTCCACGCCAAGGGTGGCGTCGACATCACCGACGATCACGTGCAGATGAACTTGGGCAACCAGCTGCGTCTCCATCGCCTGGGCTTCAAGGCCGTCGCGGCGTTGCCCCAGCTCACTCAGACCCCGATCTACATCACGGAGGCAGACCCCGACGGTTGCGCCGCCTGCCCTGCCAGCAACTTGCCCGCCAACGCCTACCGCAACTCGCCCGCGTACGGTGCGTACGAGCTTGCCATGATGAAACGCACGCTCGAGCTGGAGGCCGACGTGGGCATCAAGCTCGGGGGCGTGCTCACTTGGGCGTTCACCTTTCCCGATACACCCTATTTTGCCGGCTATCGCACGCTCGCCAGCAACGGCATCAATTTGCCGGTCCTGAGCGCATTTCAGCTGCTGGGGCGCCTTTCGGGGGCGCGCCTGCCCCTGACCAGCAGCGGCGCACGCTCGTTGGACGACATCGTGACGAACGGCGTTCGAGAGCAGCCCGAGATCGACGGCATGGCGACGTCGAACGGCGACGCCATCCAGGTGCTGGTGTGGAACTACCACGACGATTTGGTGGCCGTGCCCGCCACGCCGGTGCACTTGAGCATTCAGCTACCGGCGGGCTTTGGACCCGGTGCCCGCGTCTCGCACCTGCGCGTCGACGAAGCACACGGTGACGCTTACACCGCTTGGGTTGCGCAGGGCATGCCGTCGAGCCCGACCAGCGCCCAGCTTGCGGCTCTGCAGCAGGCGATGAAACCGTCGCTGGTCACCCCGGAGAAAACCGTTCGCGTGTCGAGCAGCGGCTCGGTTTCTTTCGATTTCAGTTTGCCTAGGTTCGGGGTGTCACTGCTCACGCTGCTGCCGGCCACCCTGGAAGGCACGGACGACGGGTCGACGTCGGAGGCGCCTTCAGGCGGTTGCGCTTGCAACGTCGGCAAGCGCGGGCTCGACTCGAGTGGCGCGCTCGGCGTTGCCGTCATCGCCTTGGCAGCTTGGGGGCGCCGTCGACGCGCAGCCGTCGGCCCGATTGGTTCAAGAAGCGCGGCTGCGCGAGCCCGAGCTTGGCCAGCCGGTATTCGCACGCCACGCGCAGCACGCCGCAGCCGTAGACGACGCTACGCCGCACGCCGATAGACGACGATTCGGGAAGGTACGAGGTCGGGCAAGTCACCTCCGCAATCTCGAAACCGAAGTAGGCGGCTTGTACCAGGAGCTCGTTGTCGAACACGAAGTCGTCCGAGTTTTCGTCGAGCGGCAGTGTTTCGAGCAGTCGCCGCGAAAACGCGCGGTAGCCGGTGTGATATTCGGACAGCTTCTTGCCGACGAGGACGTTCTCGATGGCCGTCAGCGCGCGATTGGCCACGTATTTGTAGAGGGGCATGCCACCCTCCAGCGCGCGCCCCCCCAAGATCCGCGAGCCGAGCGCCACGTCGTACAGACCGCTGGCGATACAATGCGCCAACGCCGGCACCAGCTTGGGCGTGTACTGGTAGTCGGGGTGCACCATGACCACGATGTCGGCGCCGCGAGCCAGCGCCTCGACGTAGCAGGTCTTCTGATTCGCGCCGTAGCCCCGGTTGCGCTCGTGCACGACGGTGCGGAGCCCCAAGCGGCGAGCCAGCTCCGCCGTGCCGTCGGTCGAGCCGTCGTCGACCAAGATGATCTCGTCGACCATCTTCGGGATCTCGGCCACGGTTCGCGCCAGCGTGGCGACGGCGTTGTACGCCGGCAGCACGAGCACGAGCTTGTTGCCGTCGATCAAGGTGCAGTCCCGCCGCGGCTACTTCGCTAGAAACGCGGGGTCGGTACCGCCCTTGAACGCCGTGGCGACTTCCTGAGCGGTGAGCGCGGCGCCGTACACGCGAAAATCGTGGTAGGTGGCGGTCAGCTCCGGATCACCGTTGTATTGGCTGCGACCGAGCCACACGTTGACGTCGTTGATGCTGGACAGCGCGCCCGTCCACGCTTGCCGGCCGATCAGCACGCCATCCATGTAGAGCGTCAAGGTGTCGGCGGTGGCGTCCGCTATCGCCACCACCTGGCTGAGCGCTTGCGGCATGGCCGACGTGCCCGTCACTAGCAGCTCTTGGCTGCTGCTCATCAGCGAATAGCCGAAGGTCACTCCGCCGGACGCAATTTTGGGGGAGAGGAAGATGTACGTCTTGCCGTAGCGCGGGTTGTCTTCGGGCGGCGAGTAGTCCGTGTCTCCAAAATCGAACACGCGCTGAAAGTTGTTCCCGCCGCCCCAAGTGATCCACGCCTCGAAGGTGGCGTCGGTCAGCACCGAGACGAGACCGTTCGGCAAGTCGACGTACGAGCCAGTCGTGCCGCCCCCGAGCACCACCACACCTCGGCCGGACACCTTCGACAGCGTCGCGCCCCCCATCACGGTGCCGTGGGCGGTGCCCACGCGATCCGTGACGGTCGTGCCGGTGCCTTCGAAATCGTAGCGGTGCAGGAGCTTCGAGATGAGCGTCTTGCAGCTGGCGAGCGTCGCCGTGGCAACGTCCGGAAAGCCGCAGCCGCAAGTGCCAGGTTGGGTTTTTGCCGGGTCATTCGGGCAGTTGTCGACCACCACGGGGGGCGCGCCACCTTCGCCACCGTTGACGGGCGGATCACCACCGCTACCGGGGACGCCCCCTTCACCGCCACCGCTCGGCATCGTGTCGCCGCCGGTGCCGCTGGTCGGGGTAACGGTGCTGCCACTGACACCACCAGAGGCCGGTGCCATGCCGCCAGAAGTCGGGGCGTTGCCCCCAGCCGCGCTCTTACCTGCAGTCGCGCTGCTGACGCCACCGCTGCCACCGTTGTCACCACCGCCGCCAGGCGTGTCGTCCACACCGGACGGCACGTCGTACACGGAACACGCAAAGAACAGCGCGCCAGCAAGGGCACGAGAAGCGGGCGACACCCCAGGCATCAGGCAAAAACTATAACATGTCCCTCCCCGCCGTCGCCGGTCGAGGCACACCTACAGAACCTACAGAGGCACCAAGCCGTGCTGGCGCGGTGACCTATTCACTCGAAATGGATCAGCTAATTTCGCCATGCGGGCTCGCCCGAAGGCGCGCGTGACTGCAGGTTTCGGCCGATTTGCCGAGAGGTTTTGGCTACGGCTCGTCGCCCCGCGAAGCTTCGGCGCGCTTTGCGTGGCTCGGTGCTACGACTTTACGGCAGATGCTCACGCCAGGCCGGACGCGGACGTTCGCGCTCGTTTTGTTGCCGGTGGCGCTCTTGGCGCTCCTGCTGGTGAGCGTCGCGGACGTTGCGAGGGCGCAGCAACTGTTCGTCCACACCACTTACTACTTCTTGATGGCCACGGTCCTGTGTTGGGCGGGAACGTACCTGCACGCCGCCGGCAACGTGCGTCGAGAGGCAGTCCTGGCGTGGCTCAGGAGCAATTGGCCCGGCTTGGTGTTGGCGTTCGCGGTGACGGTCATCGCCGGCTTCGCGGTGGAACCGGCATTTCGTATGCTGTCCGACGAAGCGAACCTGGCCGGAACCGCCAAGAGCTTGTTCGCGACCAAGACGACCACGTTCAACGTCTCGGGCAAGTACTACTACGATAGCTACTGGGACATCGACGTCGCGATCGATCGCCGGCCCACGCTATTTCCGTTCTTGGTCAGCCTGATCCACAGCTTGGTCGGCTATTCGTACAAGAACGCGTTCTGGCTCAACTTGCTGGTGTTGCCGGCCTTCGTGCTGGTTGCTTACCGGCTGGCCAAGGCGCTTGCGGGAGAGACTTTTGCGTTGGTCGCGGCGCTGGTCGTGGCGGCCCACCCCGTAACGCTGCTGGCCGTGCGCTCGGGTGGGTTCGATTTCTTGGCCACCTTCTTCGCGCTGCTCTGCCTAAAAAGCCTCCATGACTACGTGAGCGAGCGCTCAGCCGCGCTCTTGGCAATTGCGTGGATGAACTTGTGCTTGCTCGCCGAGATTCGTTACGAGACGGCGCTGTTCATCGCGCCGGTGGTGGTTTTGTTGCTGGCGTTCAGGCTGTTGACGTGGAGCGCGTTGCGCCCGTATGCGTTCGTGTACGCGGCCACGCCCGCGTTCCTGTTGCCGCGGATTTGGCAGGCGGTGCTGCGGGGCAACGTGCCGGAGCAAGACCCGGGCACCGTGACCTTCAGCCTGCAAAATTTCGTCAACAACCTGCACGAGTATTTCCAGCCCATCCTCGCGCCGACGGAGTCCTTTCCCGCACACTCGGCGCTCTTGATCGCACTCGGGGTCGTTGGTTGCATTCAGTGGCTGCGCTGGTTGGTCGTCCGCGTCCGCGCGCGCGATTGGCAGAATTCCCACGTCAGATTCGCAGTGCTGGTCACGGCTTGGATGCTGCTACAGACGGTGATCTCGTTCACTTACGTCTGGGGCCGAGCGCAATATCCATCGTCGGCGCGCCTGGTCATCGCCTTCGACACCTTCTTTTCGTTCGGCGCGGCCTGGGCACTGACTTCGGCCCTCGCGCGCTTTCAGCCGTTCGTCCCGGTGTTGCTGGCCGGCGCCGTCCTCACCTTCGAGGTACCGGTGGCGGCGCAACACCGCATGCTCAACCGGCTGACGCAGACGAGAGAGAGCGCGACGACCTGGAGCTTTTTCGAGCGCCTGGGCGAGAAGCGCATTCTCATCGTCACTGACCGTCCCAACCACTTTACGATCATGAACTACGGCGCCATCAGCTTCGAAGGCGCCAAGCGTGACCCGTATCTACTGACGGCGTTCGCGCGCCATCTCTTCAAGGACGTCTACGTGATCCAACAGATCGCTCTGTCCACGAACGAGCCCCTGCCCGGCTACGAAATTTGGCCAAATCGCAAGCTCGATACCGTGCTCGAGTTTCAAAACGACGCAAACGTGTTGGTGCGCGTCTCGCGTCTCGCCCACTAACGTCGTGTCCGGCCACGAAACTTGCGCGCGCTCCCCGGCTCGAGCTCAGAACTCGTACAGCTTGAACGGCCCCGCCTCCAAGACGGGCTCGTTGGCGATTTCGCTGGGCCAATCCGCGTGATCTCCTGGCTCGAGCAAGAACCAGCGGAAGCCGAAGGCGCGCGCGGTGGCGCGGATGGCTTTGGGTTGGCGAATGTGCAGGAAGCGATCGATGGCGGCGGTTCGCGTCTCGACCAGGTCGGCGCGAAAGGGCATCAACGTCATGGTGTGCGCGACGAAGGTCCTTCTTTCCGACAACGCGGCCAGCAGGTAGACGCGGTCGAACTGTGAGGCTTGAAAGACGTCGTCGGAGCTGCCCTGCTCGCGCATGAAATCGGCGATGCGGACGAGGGAGCTCGGAACCCGCACCGGCGACATCTGAGGCATGGCCCACAGCTGCTGCACCCCGGCGCCGAAGCGCGCGGGAACGACCAGCAACATCGCGGCAATGCCGATGAGGGCGGGCCGCGCCCAGCGGTGGCTGCGCCGCGACCCCACGAGCAGCAAGCCCAAAGCCCCGCCAACCCAAGTGACGGTGAAGAAATAGACGATCATCAGCGGCCGGTGCGAGAGCTCGTCAGGCGTGCTGCTGGCAAAATCGAGCGCCAAGCCAAAGAACATCAGCAAGAAATTGCCGATCAAAAGCAGCGGAAACAGCACGTACAAAAGGGGCGTGCGTCGGCGCAAACAGAACGCCAGTGCCAACAACATCGGCAGCAGCAGCCCCAGCACGGCGAACAGCACGTAGGGGACGCCGTACAGCAGGTTGGACGCCGTCGAAAATTTGGCGCCCATGTGCTGAACCAACCAGTCACGTAGAGCCCCATGCCTGGCAAAGGTCTGCACGAGGCGTAGAATTTCGCCGATGCTCGAGCCGTCGAAGCGAATCAGCGGCACGCCGGGGACCTTCTGCCCGACCATCAGCGCAGCGACGTAGGCCGCGCACGCGGCCGCAATCCAACCTGCGCGCCGTCCGCGACCGGAGCGCTCGCGGAAAAAAATGGCGGGAACCAACAGAAGCAAGAGCCCGCTGGCCACGACGTAGTGCAGCTTGTAAACGAGCACGACGGCGGCAACCGACCAACCGACGAACAACTGCAACCGGCTGCCCCGCGTACAACCGCGCACGACGAACAGCCAAGCAACGGCCAACAACGCCAGGCCATAGGTAGCGCTAGGCGAGATCTGCGTCAGCCAGTGATACGACATGAAGGTGTTCTGCATGCCCTGCTGCGCGCCGTCGGGCAGCAGCAGCAGCGCCGCCGCCGCGCTTAGCCCAGGCCAAGCTCCCCACAGCGTGCCGAAGAAGGCGTACGCCGCCAAACCACCGAAAAACACGCCCAGCGGAGCCAGCCCGCCTGCAAACGCGGTGTAGGAGTCGATGCCCGACGCCTGCTTCAGGAACGCCGGCGTGAGGTACATGCCGTAGTGGTACGGGCGAGCGGGCACGCCCGCCAGGCGCCAATCTTCCAGGGACGAGGCGCCGTGACTGGCTCCGAAGATGCGAATGTGAACGGCGTGATAAAAGCCGTCCACCCAAGGTTTGAACAGGACGACGTGACCTTGCTCCAGGCGCGGGCGAAGCGAGTCTTGGCACCAAAGCGTGGTGGCGATCAGGCAAAGCGCCACGGCCCACAGACTGGCTGGCTCGCTACGAACGCTGCGGCGCTGCCCCGGCAAGAAAAACGCGGCGACGGCGAGCGCCGTGAGCACGCTGAAATTCGTGATGATGCCAAACGGCGAGAGCCAAGCCAGGACCAGCAACGTCGTATTGACCACGCCGTAGCCGACCAGCAAGCGCAGCGGCAAATCGAACCGGATCCCTTTTGCCAACGAGCGAAAGCCGGCCAAGAACGAACCGGTGAAGTAGAAGGCGAAGAACGTCACTTCGCACGCCAACAGCGCGCGCACCGAAAAAGCTCCGCCAGCGGACGCCAACCAGGCGGCGACCACGGCCGCGATCAGCGCCACCGCCAGTAGGTCCGATTTCGCGTAGTTGATGGTCAGGTTCGGAAGCGGTCGCCTCATTCGTCGTTCTCCGCTGCCCGCACGAGGCGACGCGCCTGGCCGGCGCGGGTCTTCTGGCCGCGAAGAAGGCCTGGAACCAGCCCGCGGCCGAGCCACATGCCGATGTACAGGCCAACGGCGCGCCAGGGGTAGAACAGCCGGCGGCGGCGCGTCGTGGCGAAGCGCCGCACCGCGCGCGCCGTGTCCTCCGGCGTTACCGAAAACGCGTTCTTGATCCAGACCATCCAACCGGGAAAGGTCTCGTGCATGGTGTACATGGCGGTGCGCACCGGGCCGAGCATGACCCGCTGAAACACCAGATCGGTACCGGCGTACATGCGGGACCAGACGTCGAAGCAGGTCGTGAGTGCTTGCTTGCTGGTGGTGTAGCCGAGGCCGTACGGGTTGCCGACGTAGTTGACCATGGAGCTGATGGCGACCACGTGCCGCGCTGACGGCCCCCTGGCCAGCCGCGTGAGGGGCTGAACGAAGCTGAGCGCGCCGTACAGGTTCGTCTCGATCACGGACTTGTAGCTGGAGAGCTCGAACGACTCGTCGTTGTCGGTGCGGTTGATGCCCGCGTTCAAGATGAACACGTCCGGCAGCTCGGACGACTCGGCCAACTGCCGAAGCAGGCGGTCTACTTCCTGGTCAGAGGACACGTCCAGGCATTCGAAACGAACCTGCGGATAGCGCGCCTCGAGCTCCGGAATTCGGCGACGGTTGACCGAAATCACGCGCGCGCCAGCCGCAGCGTACAGCTCGAGCAGGGCCCGCCCCACGCCCGTGGTCGTGCCCGTTATCAACACGCTCTCACCCGTCATCGCCACCCGGTGCTGGCGCTTGGGGCGTTGGGGGCAACTGCGCGCGTTGCGCCCGAAGCTGCATGAAGCCTCCGATTTCCGCGGCGCCGCTGAACAGCCGTCGGCCGTGGCGAACCGCTTTTCTGACGAACTTGGGCCGACGCTTGGTCTCTTCGAAGATCTTGATCAGGTACTCACCGAGCGTCGCAATTGCCAGCAGGTTCAGGCTGCCGAAGAAAGCGACGAGCACGATCAGGAGCGGGATGCCGTGCGGACGCTCGGGGTGCAGCACGAGCTGGACGATTTCGTACACGACGGCGACGGAAGCGAGCGAGGTGAGGACGACCGCCGCATAACCGATTGCCTCGATCGGCACGAACGTGAAGGAAAAGATGCCCTTCTTGGCCCACCACACGTTCGCCAACCAACTGTGAGTCGACCGTCCGAAGCGACGCTTCGGGCGAAGGTAGTCGACACCCACTTGCTTGAAGCCGATCCACGCCCGCAAGCCGCGCAAGAATTGGTCGGCTTCCGGCAGGGCCAGCAGCTCGGTCACGACCTTGCGGTCCATCAAGGCGAAGTCGCCCGCGTCGAGCGGCATCGGCACGCTCGAGATGCCGCGAAAGACGCGATAGAACAGCCGGCAGCACAGCGCGAGCAAGGCCGAGCCTTCACGCTGGCCCCGGCGCCCGTAGACCACGTCGTTCCCTTCGCGCCATTTGGCGTAAAATTCGCGGATGAGCTCGGGCGGGTCTTGTAGGTCGCCGTCGAGCAGAATCACGGCGTCGCCGGTGGCAAGCTGCATCCCGCTCAGGAACGCGTTTTGGGAGCCGAAATTCCGTGAATGCTCGATGGCGATCACGTGCTCGTCACGAGCCGTCAGGTCTCGCAACACCGACGCGGCGTCGTCCGGGCTGCCGTCGTTGACGAAGATGATTTCGTACTGAACCCCTAGCGAAGTGAAGACCTCCGTCAAGCGGGCGTGCATCGAAGGAATGGCCGGTTCGTCCCGGTAGCAGGTGACGACCGCCGACAGCATCGGTTCAGTCACGCAGCAAATCCCTCAAACGTGAAGCCAAAGGCGGCCCGGCGAGCCCGCTTTCTTCCAAGTGCCAGCGTTGGCTGCCATAGCGGCCCGAGGGGTAGCCCGCGGCGTGGAGGCTGACGAACGAATCGGGCGCGGCGCCCGACGTCAACAGCAGATGGCTGAGCGCTTCGCCCAACCCACCCGCGAGATAGTGCTCTTCGATGCTGATGACGCGACGCTTGTGTTGGATGCTTGCCGCGAGCTCCGCCGGCAATGGCTCGAGCGGAAACGTGCCCACGCTCCAGATTTCGAGCTCGTCCAGCAGCTCGGGGTCGCCCAGCTGGTAAAGGCCCTGCACGACGGGCCCCGCACCGACCACGACACAGCGGCTTCCCGGCTTGAGCTTACGCCAGGGCGCGAATGCCGGAATCTTGCCGGGAATGTCGGCCGCTAAACCCAGCCGCAAGTAGTTGGGCCGGGCATCCTTGGCCATGATGCCGACCACGTCGGCCACGTCCGTTGCCACGAGCGGCAGGTACGAGCAAAGGTGGGGCAACGCACGGAGCGCGCCCACGTCCTCGAGCGCGTGATGGGTTGCGCCCATGATGCCGTAGGCGTAGCCGCCCCCGTTGCCTACGAGCTTGACGGGAAGCTGGTGTAGACAAACGTCGTTGCGAATCTGTTCATAGGGACGAAGCGCGGTGAAGACGGCCGCGCTGTAAACCCAGGGCAAATGTCCCGCGCGCGCCAGGCCCGCAGCCAAGGACACGGCGTTCTGCTCGGCCACCCCGGCGTTGACGAAGCGTTCGCCAAAGACCTCGGCAATGGGCTCCACGGCCATGTACCCGAGGTCGCCCGTGATGAACACGAGGTCTTTGCGCTGCTCGAAAAGCGCGACCATGGCTTGGACGAATTCAGCCCGCATTGCCGGCGCCGTCGTTCGAAGGAGCCGCGTGCGCGTGCGTCAGCTCGGCCAGCGCTTGCTCGTATTGGGCGTCGGTCATCGGCAGGTAGTGCGAATCGACCGTGTTTTGCAGGTAGCTGATGCCGTGACCCTTGACGGTGTCGGCGATGATGACGACGGGGGCGGCGCGCTTTCGCCAGAGCTCCGCGCATTCTTGCCGCGCCGCCAGCAGCGACTCGAAGCTGTGACCGTCGACGTCGATCACGTGAAAGCCAAACGCTCGCAGCTTGGCCCCGAGCGGCTCGAGCCCGAGCACGTCCTCGGTGCGGCCGATGGCCTGGATGTGGTTGCGGTCGACGAGCCAGACGACGTTGGCCAGCTTGCGATGGGCGATGAATAGCGCCGCTTCCCAGACGCTGCCCTCGTCCAGCTCGCCGTCGGAGGTGACGCAGAAGAAGCGTTGGTCTCGCCCGTCGAGCCGCGCTCCGAGCGCCATGCCGGCGCTGAGCGACAAGCCATGGCCCAGACTGCCGGTGGCGAACGGGATCTCCGAAATGGCGTTGAACGGCGGCAGGGCCGGCAGCTTGGTCCCGTCCTCGTAGTAGGACGCGATCTGCGCGGCGGTGAGCAGATTGGCCTCCGCCAGCACGGAATACAGCGCGGCCACCGCATGGCCTTTCGACAACACGAACGTGTCGTCGCCCCGCATCCACGCGAACTTCAGGAAAACCAGAATTTCGGCGCAAGACAGCGAGCTGCCGATGTGGCCGGCGTCCGCCTTCTTGTACATGGCCAAGAAGCGCTTCTTGACCGACAAGACCCGCTCCGCAAGCATGGCGCGCTCTGCGTCAGCCTCGTTGCGGGTCATTTCGTCGGTTCGGGGCCTGCTCAAGGTTCTCCCACGAGCCTAGCCCCAACCGCCGCCGGTTGGGCTACTTGCCGTAGCCCGCGCTCACGATGTTGGCGTGAACGGCCGCATCGGTCGCGTCCGAGGGATAACCGGCCACGATGGCGCCCTCGTAGAACGTGCCCTGGCTCGCGTTGTTATTGCTGTAGCAGCAGTCTCCACCGCTACCGAGCACGATGGACCCTTGCTTCTGCCCAGGGGATTTTCCGTTGGGCAACTTGCCCTGGTAGTACGTGTTCAGCGTCGGGGCGGTCGCGTCGGCGGCCTTCAGCGCAAACTCGCTCATGCCGTTGTTCTTTTCCATGGCCGTCACGTAGGTGGACGGCTGGCTCATCAGCATGTCGTTCTTACCGGTGGTGAGACCAGAGAAGACGCCGCCTTCGAGATCGGCCATGACCCAGGGGCCAGAGCCGTTGCCGGTGCCCCAGCCGGCGGTGTCGCTGCCGAAGTACAGAGCATCCATGGAGTTGCCAGGAACGTAGGTGCGGCTGACCTCGCCGTTACCGTAGTCGTAGCAGCAGCCGCCGTTGAAATGCTTGCCGCTGGTCACGATGTAGATGCCTTGGGGGGAGGCGCCGGTCGGCATGCCGGTCGCGGAGCCGTCGCGCCAGTAGGCTTGGCTGGGCTTGGTGTAGAGCGAGTAGACCTTGTGGCCACCCACCGTTAGCTGCTCTTGGGCCGCATTCGCGGCGGTCATGCCCGAGTGACCTTCATGCGCGTTGGCGCCGTTACCCAAGCTGAGACCGGGAATTTCGGCTTCCACCGTGTTGCCGTGACCAGACTGATCGTAAACCTTGAGGATGGTGCAGGTGGTGCCCATGCAAAAGGTGTCCTGCTGCCCCGAATCGGCGAAGCCACCCGCGCTCGCGACCGGAATGTCTTTGGTCATGCCGTCCGACGCGCGCTTGACCTGATAGAGGTTGCCCGCGTACGCGCGCAAGAGAGCACGCACCGTGCTGTGCGCAGCCACACAGGCAGTGTTGGCGGCCGCGTAAATGTCGCACGGCAAGGAGCCGACTTGGCCGCTGCCGCCGGCACCCGAGCCGCCGGCTCCAGCGCTGCTGCCGCCGGCCGAGGTTCCCGCCATGCCTGCCGCGCCGGCCGTGGCCGGCGTGCCGCCGGCGCCACCCGTCGACGAAGCGCCGCCGCTTCCGCCCGTGCCCCCACCGTCTTTGGTCAGCAAGATGGTGCCCGTGAGCGACGACACCTGCGGCGTCACGGTGAGCGTGTCGCCAGCGACGCAGTACGGAAGAGTTATATCTTCGGTCGTCAGCATATTAGTCGCCGTGGTGTAGCGACCTTTGGTCGTGGCAACCCCGGAGATGGTGCCGAGCCCGCCCTGCTGATTGGCGGTCACCGTGCAATTGCACTGGCCGTTCGTATCGACGCAGCTGCCCTTCGACCAGCCCAACGCTTCGAAGATGCCGCTCACTTGCTCGCACGTGCGGTCGACCGACGAAATGGACAGGCACTCTTTGGCGAGGGGAAAGGTTGCCGAGCCGGTGGTCAGCGTGTTGTCGGTGAACGTTCCGTCGGCATTGGCGACGAACGTCCCGGTCGTAGTCAGGGAGCCGGTCACGGGCACTTTGGCGCAGCCGAGGCTCGCCAAGGAAACATCCATGTCCCCGGACAACTTCATGCACGAGGACGTCACCTTCCAGGACCCGACGACGCTGCCGCCGCAGGCAGTCACGTTGGTGCAGCTCGCCGTCGAGGTGCCCGCGTTGCCGCTACCGCTACCGCCCGGTAGGCCGCCCGTGCTGTTGGCCCCGCCATGGGAGCTACCGGCGCTGTTGTTGGCGGAGCCCGCCGTGCCGTCAGGATCGCTCGTCACGCTACAACCGGCGCCAACGGCCAGCGCGCCAACCACGAACACGCCCAAGAATCCGAGTAGTCCGTTTCGCATCGGTGACCTTCCCAAGCTGCTTCGGTTTTAAGTGGCGGTAGCGGTGCTTTTGCTGTCACGAAACGCTCCACGAATCTAAAAAAGGCTGCACCCGCTCAGAATCGAAAAAACCGTGATCCATTATCGCGCCAGCCGTCACGCACGCTTTTCTGCGTGCCCCCGCCGGTGCGGCGTGATGGGCGGGGCGACTGGATACCCGACCGAATTCAGCTCGTGGGATGCCAGCGCGCTGCCGACCGGCGAGACCCAAACGCGCAAATCGAGTCAATACCAGCCCGTTTCGCACTTCTTCAACCAACCGCGATCGAGCAGCATCGCCTTCTGGTGTTGGCCAATTCTTCTCGTCTTAGTCGATCTTCTCGATAGCTTACGATTGTTGCGCAAACCGAGACAGGTGCCCGCAATACCCTCGTATGGCAGTTGCTGTATTCCGCCGAGGTGTGTCCACTCACCGTCCGGTGGTGGCGGCTTGGCTGGCACCCGCGGTGTTCTTGCTGGCGTCGTGCACCGGCATCATCGGAGACTCCAATTCCACCAAGCCCGGCGCTTCCGGCCCCGGGCTCAACGGCGGTCCTGGGCTCACCACGGGGCCGGGGCTCAGCGGTGGTTCCGGCGCCAGCCAGGGTGGCGACCCCTATGCCGTACCTTCCACGCCGCCCGCCTCCACGCTCGTAGCAACTCCTCGCCTCGCGCGGCTGAGCCGGCAGCAGTGGTCGAACACCGTTCGCGACTTGTTGAAGCTGTCGGACATTTCCGAGATCGACAAAGGCGTATCGGGTGATGCCCTCGTCGGCTTCGACGACCAAGCCGACGCCTTGTTCGTCGGCGAAATGCTGCGTAAAGAGCTGGCCACCGCCGCCGAAAAGCTGGCCGATCAGGTCACCGGAGACGCCGCCGCGCTCGCGCGATTGGTTCCGTCCGACGCTCCCGCCGACGCCGCCGGTCGCGCGCGCTCGTTCATCACCAGCTTTGGGCGCCGAGCATTCCGCCGGCCGCTCACCGATGACGAGGTCGCCAAACACCTCACGCTCTTCAATCAGGGGCCGACCCTCTACCCCGGTGTCGACGCCTTCAAAGCCGGCGCCAGCCTGGTGATTCAGGCGCTGCTCCAGTCGCCGCACTTCCTCTATCGGACCGAGCTGGGTACCGCCGCCGCGGGCGCGAACAAGGTGCCGCTGGACGACTACGAGGTCGCGGCCAAGTTGGCGCTGGCTCTTACCAACACCATGCCCGACGACGAGCTGTTGGCGGCAGCGGCCGCCGGCCAGCTCCACGACCCCGCCAAGGTCACTGAGACGGCGGCGCAGTTGCTCGACGGCCCGCGTGGGACGACGGGGCTGAACAACTTTCAGCTGCAAGTGTTCCGCCTCGGAACGTACGACGGCATCACCCGCGACGCGGCGGTTTTCCCGGACTTCACCGCCAATACTCCCACGGCCATGCGCCAAGAAGTGTTGCAATTCCTGCAGTGGATCTTCGCCGAGGGCCGCGGCGTCAAAGACTTCTATACGGCGCCCGTGGGTTTCGTGAGCGCGCCGCTAGCGCCGCTGTACGGCCTGACCGGGACGTTCGCCGCCGACACGGCCAGCAAGGTCGACCTCGATCCCGCGCAGCGGTCGGGGCTACTCACGCAACCAGGATTCTTGTCCTCCTACATCACGGACAACGACCCGGACATCATTCATCGCGGCGTGTTCATCGCTCAACGCATCTTGTGCGTGGAGCTACCCGCGCCGGACCCGAAGGCGACCGCGCTCGTGGCGCTGCAGCCGAACATGACCAACCGCGAACGGGTGGAAGCGACCACCGGCAAAGGTACGTGCGGCCAGGCCTGCCACTCCGCCCTCTTCAACCCGCTCGGGTACGCGTTCGAGAACTACGACGCCATCGGCAAGTACCGGACCATGGACCACGGCAAGCCGGTGAATGCGGCCGACAGCTACACCCTCGACGGCCAGCTCAAGAGCTTCTCCAACGGCGTAGAGCTCTCGCACCTCATCGCCGAAGCGAAGCAAACCCACGACTGCTACGTGCAGAAGATGATGACGTACCTGCACGGCCGGCTGCTGGCGCCGGAAGAAGCGCAAACCGTCGACTACTACGCGCGCTTGTCGCGTGCCGGCAAAGTCTCGCTGCACGATTTGACGTTGTCGGTCGTAACCAGCGACGCCTTCCTCAATCGCCTCCCCTGAGCAGAGCCACCGCCATGAAAAACGGAATTTCAGACGCGCTCAAATTCAACCGACGCCTCGTACTGCGAGGTGCCGGCGGCTTGATGTTGGGCCTACCGCTGCTCGACGCCTTCATGCCCCGACAAGCGGCGGCGCAGACGGCCATGCGCTCGCCGTTCGTGATCTTCGTCATCAACGACAACGGCGTGGTTCAAGCCGGCGTCACCTTGAACGGGGCGGCCGAAAAGGAGCGGTTTTGGCCGAGCTCGTTCGGGCCCCTCACCAAGGCAAGCCTGCTCGCCGACAAGACTCAGCGGTCGATGGGTGAGCTGTCCGACTACGCGGAGCAGCTGCTGGTGGTCAAAGGCGTGAACCTGCCCTACGGCTCCACCGGCTGCTCGCACTCCGCCGCCGACGCGCAGATCCTCACCGCCGCCAAGATCACCGGGGGTAGCACCAACTGTCTCGCCACCGGCCTGTCGGTGGACACGGCGATCGCCAAGGCTAAAAACCCGCCTGGGCGCGACCCACTGGCGTTGCACGCGGGCATGTTCTCACCCGGCGGCACCGGCTTCGACATTCCCGGCTACGTCTCCTACGTCGCCGCGAACCAGCCGCGCGCTTACATCGACTCGCCGTACAAGGCCTACCAAACCATCATCGGCGCCGTCGGCACCACCGCCGGTAGCCCCGCCGAGGCCGAGGCCGAGCAGCTGCGCGCCGCGCGCAGCAAGAGCATCAACGATCTGTTGCGCCCACAGATCCAGTCCCTACTGGCGCGCACTGACCTGAGCGCCAGCGACCGCAACCGGCTCGATCAACACCTCACCGCCATCCGTGACATCGAGGTCAAAACGGCGACCACGACGTTGACCATTCCCGACGCGGACGTGGCCAGCATGAAGACCATCGACGCCAAACCGTACGACCAAGCCTCGTACGAGCAGCGCATCAAGCTGAACATGGAGCTGATGGCCTTCTCGGCGGCCGCCGACTACAGCCGCGTCGCCGTGCTGAAGATCGGCGATCGCATCGACGATCACCAGTTCACCATGAACGGTCAAACCTTCAAGTTTCACGACGCTTCGCACCGCGCCGTCAACAACGGGGAAGACCTGCACCACGCCTGCGATCGCTTGTTCGCCGGGCACTTCAAATACCTGCTCGACTTGCTGTCGGGCTACGACACGCCCACGGGCCCGTTGCTCGATCAGGGCGTGGCCATTTGGACGAACCAGTGCGCCACCGGCGCGCACTCGTTCAGCAACGTTCCGTGGGTGCTGGCCGGGTCGGCCAACGGCTTCTTCAAGAAGGGGCAGTTCGTGCAGGTGGGCAGCGGCCAAATGCCGGGCGGCAAGCAGGACGGCACCGCAGGTGACGCCTCGGTTTCGGGCATCAACAAAATGTTGAACACACTGCTGACTGCGGCGGGCGTGACAAAATCCGGCGGCGCCCCCACTGATGACTTCGGAGAAGCATCTCTGCCCAAGGGCATCTTCTCCGAGATGCTCGCGTAGCGCTGACCCCCCACGGGTGAAGCGCGGAGGACATTCGATATGACTCGCCTCACTCAAGCGCTTCCAAGGTTTGCCTACTCGTTGGGCGCGGCGGTGATGTTCACGTTCGCGGCCGCCGCCTGCACGGTCGCCACCGATCCGGAGCCCCCAGCAACGACCGCCGGCAGCTCAGCGGGCGGCGCGCAGGCCACGGGCGGCGGCGGGCAACCAACGGCCGGCGGCACCAGCAGCAGCGCCGGCGTCTCCAACCACGCCGGGACGGGTACCAGCGGTGGGGCGCCGGTGGGCAGCGCGGGCCAGCCCGGCAGCGCGGGGCATTCGTCCGGCGGCATGAGTGGCGGACCGAGCGGTGCTGGCGCTGGCGGAGGCCCCGGCCAAGCTGGCGCAGGCGGCGGCGCTCAGGGCGGTGGCAGCAGCGGCGGTTGGCCGCTTGGCAACCCCGCCGTTCCCAGCGCGGGCTGCGGCAAAGCCACGACCGTGACCAACGGCAAAAAGACGATCAAGAGCACCAATCAAGATCGCACGTACATCATCGACATTCCGACCAACTACGACATGAGCAAGCCGTACCGCTTGTTCTACACGTCGCACTGGATCGGTAGCACCTCCGAAGCCGTCCGCGATCAGAACTACTACTTCCTCAAACCTCTGGCGACGGCCGACAAAGACCCCGCGATCTTCGTCGCCCCTCAGTCGGATGGCCAGACGTGGCAGCAGAAGGACCACGCCCTGTTCGACGACATTTTGGCCTACGTCAAAGCCAATCTGTGCATCGACGAATCTCGCGTGTTCGCCACCGGCTTCAGCTTCGGCGGCATGATCACCTACTCGCTCTCGGTGAATCATCAGAAAGACATTCGCGCGGCGGTGGGCATCGCTCCCGCCAACTACAACATCTACGTCCCGCCCAAGACGCACGCGCCCATTGCCTGGATGCAAACCACCGGGATGAGCGACGGAACGTGCCCGTGGACTCAAGGCAACAGCACCACCAATGGCGCCAAGTTCATCGCCATCGAGCAC